>NZ_CVTV01000058.1:0-50899 GCF_900004865.1 Pseudomonas sp. 37 R 15
T
Organism: Pseudomonas sp. 37 R 15; assembly: GCF_900004865.1. NCBI lineage: Bacteria > Pseudomonadati > Pseudomonadota > Gammaproteobacteria > Pseudomonadales > Pseudomonadaceae > Pseudomonas > Pseudomonas sp. 37 R 15. Next base: position 2 of record NZ_CVTV01000058.1, read on the forward strand.
TTTTGATGTTTGGTTGCGGGAGCCGGATTTGAACCGACGACCTTCGGGTTATGAGCCCGACGAGCTACCAGACTGCTCCATCCCGCGTCTGTGTGTCGGCATTCTACAGAGGAACGCGAGTGTGTCAACCCTAAAATCGAACAAAAGCGCTTGTGGTTCAATTGGTTAGCTCTCCAAGGCAGGCTTGCGAAGGGCGCGGGGCCAGTCAGGCCAGGGCTTTCAGCTCTATTGGAAGGTCGAACTCGATTGAGAAAACCAATTCATCTTGGATATTTCCTACCGCTCAGGCGGAAGATTCAAACTACTGGTGCTATATACAGGGGTGAATGCGATACTGGCCACCCGTTGATTCACACCCCGTTTATATGACGCAGCGCAAAATCATCCACGTCGACTGTGATTGCTTCTACGCCGCCATCGAGATGCGCGACGACCCGAGCCTGGCGCAAAAACCCTTGGCTGTCGGTGGCTCGGCAGATCGGCGGGGGGTGATCGCTACGTGCAATTACGAAGCGCGGGCTTACGGGGTGCGCTCGGCGATGTCATCGCGTCACGCGTTGAAGCTGTGCCCGGACCTGACGATCGTCAAGCCGCGTATGGATGCCTATAAAGAAGCGTCGAAGGAAATCCAGACGATCTTTCGCGACTACACCGACCTGATCGAGCCGTTGTCGCTGGATGAAGCCTACCTCGACGTCTCCGACAGCCCGCATTTTGGCGGCAGTGCCACGCGCATCGCCCAGGACATTCGCCGGCGTGTGTCCAATCAGTTGCACATCACCGTGTCTGCCGGCGTGGCGCCCAACAAGTTTCTGGCCAAGATCGCCAGCGATTGGAAGAAACCCAACGGCCTGTTTGTGATTACCCCGGACCAGATCGAAGATTTTGTCTCGCAGTTGCGGGTGAGTAAATTGCATGGAGTGGGCAAGGTCACCGCCGACAAGCTGGCGCGCCTGGGCATTGAGGATTGCCTGCAATTGCGTGAGTGGAACAAGCTGGCGCTGGTGCGCGAATTCGGCAGTTTCGGGGAGCGTCTCTGGAGCCTTGCCCGTGGGATCGATGACCGCGTGGTGCAGAACGACAGTCGGCGGCAATCTATCAGTGTCGAAAATACCTACGATGTGGACTTGCCGGATCTTTCCAGCTGTCTGGCCAAGCTGCCTGAGTTGATGGAAACCCTGGCTGGGCGCATGGCGCGTATCGACAGCAGCTACCGGGCAGGCAAGCCGTTCGTGAAGGTCAAGTTCCATGACTTCACCCAGACCACCCTGGAGCAGGCCGGGGCAGGTCGGGATCTGCAGAGTTATGAACAGCTGATGACCCAGGCGTTCAACCGTGGTGGGAAACCAGTGCGATTGTTGGGGATCGGGGTGAGGTTGCTGGATTTGAGCAGCGGCAACGAACAGCTCGAGTTGTCCTGGTAGAACCCCTGGTAGAACCCGGGATTAAAAAATGAGAGAGATCCAAATGTGGGAGGGGGCTTGCCCCCGATAGCGGGGTGTCAGTGTCAGATGTACTGACTGACACACTGCAATCGGCGGCAAGCCCCCTCCCACATTTGGATCTTTGAACGGTCTGAAAACTCAGCGTGGGCCAGGATCTGCGACGAGTCGCCCCGCATCCTTGGCCAGTGCCTGCAAAAACTCCTGCTGCAATTCCGGATCGTTGCGCGTCAGTTCAATCAGGCTTTGCTCAAGCTCGCTGGCTTCTTCTTCCAGGCCCAGCTCCGAGAGGCGCTTGACCCGGTGCACCCACTGGTTGACTTCGTCGTCTTCCAAATCGTCATAGATCAGGCCATGGGCTTCCAGCAATTTGCCGCGCAGGGTGTTGCTGATCGCCAGGGTCGAATCCGTGTGCACATCGTCCTGGCCGTCTTCCACGCTGATCTTCAAGGTGGTGACGCGGTTCAGGTCCTGCTCGGCAAACGGACTGTCCAACAGGTTCAGGCGCAGGACGCCGTCGCGGTCAGTGGTCAGTTCATGGGTCTGTTTGCCGGCGGTGACCTGTACCGGGCGTTCGCTCCAGGGCAGGCTCGAATATTCCAAGCGCTTGTCACGCTGCACTTCATCGATAGCCGCGAGGTTCTGCTGCGCACGACCGTGGGATTGCACGTTCATGAACGGGTTGATGCCGTCCACGCCGTAGCTCAGCCAATCGTGCGTCATGCTGGCAGGCAGGTTGCCGAGGGCGAAGATATTCGCCACATTGGCCCCCGCGCCGGCCACCAACGCAACGGCACCCAGTGGCATCTCATAGAGTTTGCGCCAGGGCTGGTAGGGCGTGTAGCGGTCGTAACGTCTTGTGACTTCGAATTCGGTGACCTCGAAAGTCTTTTGCTCGTGAATCCGAACCCGACGTTGCGGCAGCTCCAGCACTTTGGGCTCACCCACATCGATCTGCAGGCTGTGGTCGAGCAACTTGCGCTCGACCCGCTCCTCGTGCTCACTGCGTTGCGACATCTGGTTGGCGCAGCCGCTGACCAGCAGGGCGCCGCACAAGGCGGCGCCCCCCAGGGCTCTGGTGTTTCGCTTGAACATGACTTCTCTTGATCTGGTTTTCAGCGACGAATACGCGCCTGAAGGAAAGACAGCACGTCAGCCACCGGCAACGGTTGGGCATCGGCTTCGGTCCGGCTCTTGTATTCCAGATTGCCATCGGCCAGGCCGCGGTCACTGACCACGATCCGGTGCGGGATGCCAATCAACTCCATGTCGGCGAACTTGATGCCCGGGCTGGTTTTCTTGTCCCGGTCATCGAGCAGCACTTCAAAACCGGCGGCCGTCAGTTCGGCATACAGTTTGTCGGTGGCTTCGCGTACTTGCTCGGTTTCATAGCGCAACGGCACCAGCGCAACCTGGAACGGCGCCAGCGCGTCGCTCCAGATAATGCCTTTCTCGTCGTTGTTCTGCTCGATGGCAGCGGCGACCACACGGGAAACGCCAATGCCGTAGCAGCCCATGTCCAGGGTGATCGGCTTGCCGTTCTCGCCCAGTACTTCGCACTTCATCGCCTTGCTGTACTTGTTGCCCAGCTGGAAGATGTGCCCGACTTCGATGCCGCGCTTGATCTCCAGGGTGCCCTTGCCATCCGGGCTCGGGTCGCCGGCCACGACGTTACGCAGGTCAGCCACCGTCGGAACCGGCAGGTCGCGCTCCCAGTTCACGCCGAAGTAGTGCTTGTCGTCGATGTTGGCGCCGATACCGAAGTCGCTCATCAGCTCGACGGAACGGTCGATGATGATCGGCAGCGGCAGGTTCAGCGGGCCGAGGGAACCGGCGCCGGCGCCAATGGCGTCGCGCAGTTCGGCATCGGTGGCCATGACCAGCGGACTTGCCACGCCAGGCTGCTGGGCCGCCTTGATTTCGTTGAGCTCGTGGTCGCCACGGATCACCAGGGCGATCAGCTTGCCTTCTTCTTCGGCACGCACGATCAGGGTCTTGATGGTCTTTTCAATCGGCAGATTGAATTTTTCCACCAGGGCCGCGATGGTCTTGGTGTCCGGGGTATCGACCAGGCGCAGCTCTTCAGCCGGCGCCGGGCGCGAGGTTTCGCGCGGTACGGCTTCGGCTTTTTCGACGTTCGCCGCGTAGTCCGAACCATTGCTGAACGCAATGTCGTCTTCGCCGGATTCGGCCAGCACGTGGAACTCGTGGGAGCCGGCACCGCCGATGGAGCCGTTGTCCGCTTCAACCGGGCGGAATTTCAGGCCCAGGCGCGTGAAGATATTGCAGTAGGCCTGGTGCATGCGGTCGTAGGTCGCCTGCAACGACGCCTGGTCGGCATGGAACGAATAGGCGTCCTTCATGATGAATTCACGGCCGCGCATCAAACCGAAGCGTGGGCGGATCTCATCACGGAATTTGGTCTGGATCTGATACAGGTTCAGCGGCAATTGTTTATAGCTGCTCAACTCATTGCGCATCAGGTCGGTAATGACTTCTTCGTGGGTCGGGCCGGCGCAGAAATCGCGGCCATGACGGTCCTTGAAGCGCAGCAGCTCGGGGCCGTACTCTTCCCAGCGTCCGGATTCCTGCCACAGTTCAGCCGGTTGGGTGCTCGGCATCAACACTTCCAGAGAGCCGGCGGCGTTCATTTCTTCACGAACGATGGCTTCGACCTTGCGCATCACCTTCAAGCCCATGGGCAGCCAGGTGTACAGGCCCGAGGCCAGTTTGCGGATCATGCCGGCGCGCAGCATCAGCTGATGGCTGATCACAACCGCGTCGGAAGGCGTTTCTTTCTGTGTGGCGAGCAAATATTGACTGGTACGCATGGTAGGCCGTTGTCGGTTGCTTGGACTTGAAATGACTTGGGATTGTACGGGCGGTTGCTGCTGGAGTACAGGCGTGACATTGCGGGGGATCTGACTGACTGTAGAAGATCCGAATGTGGGAGGGGGCTTGCCCCCGATAGCGGTGTTTGAGCGACGAGATACTCAGCTGTCCCACCGCAATCGGGGGCAAGCCCCCTCCCACATTTCAGTCTTCTGCAGGTGGATTCAACCGGGCGCGGCGGTTTTCCTGGAACCAGTGCAGCGCAATCAGGAACAGCGTCGGCACCCCCAGCAGGCAGGTGATCATGAAGAAGTTGTGATAGCCGAACTTCTCCACCATCACCCCCGAATACCCGCCGATCAGGCGCGGCAGCAACAGCATGATCGAGCTGAGCAGGGCGTATTGGGTGGCGGAGAACTTGAGGTTGGTCAGGCTCGACAGGTAGGCGACAAATGCCGATGTGGCCAGGCCCGAGCTGAAGTTATCCAGGGAAATGGTGACAATCAGCATCTGCAGGTCGGGGCCCATGTCGGCGAGCATCACGAACAACAGATTGGTGCCGGCCGAGGCCACGCCGCCGATGAACAGGATCGGCAGGATACCGAACCGCACGATCAACAGGCCACCCATACCGGCGCCGATCAGGGTCATGATCAGGCCGAAGATCTTGCTGACCCCGGCAATCTGGTCCTTGGTGAAACCCTGGTCGATATAGAACACGTTGGCCATCACGCCCATGACGGTGTCGGACATGCGATAGGAGGCGATCAACCCGAGCAGCAGCAACGCCTGCCAGCGGTAGCGCAGGATAAAGTCGTTGACCGGCGTCAGCACCGGCGCCAGGCCGCGCCGGCCCATGGCGGAGAGACACATCGCAGTCAGCAGGATATAGAGGATGGCGCGCAGGAATGCGCGGTCTTCCATCAACAATTCCCACAGGCTCACGCCCTCGAACAGCACGCTGGCGAAGTCAGTGTTGTACAGCTGGGTAAACATCGCCGGCACGGACACCAGCAGCACGATCAGCACGAACACCGACACCAGCTGATGCGCGAAGCTGTAGCGCCCGGCCTGCAACTGGGTGCGCAGCGGCACGTTGGGTTCGCGCATGAACAAGGTGGTGAGCAGCGCCGGGACCATCAACACGCCGAACAGCACATAGGTGCCGGTCCAGGCCGAATGTTTATAGTTGAAACCGGTGGAACCGAAGCCCTCTGCAAAGAACAGCGCACCGGCCGTGGCCAGCAGGGCGGCGATGCGATAACCGGACATATAACTGGCGGCCAGGGCGGCCTGGCGGTTGTCGTCAGCGATTTCCAGGCGGTAGGCATCGACGGCGATGTCCTGGGTGGCCGACGCGAATGCAACGACGACGGCAATGGCGATCAACCAGGACAAGTGTTTTTGCGGGTCACAAAAGCCCATGCCGATCAATCCGAGGATCACCAGCGACTGGGAGAGCACCAGCCAGGAACGCCGGCGCCCGAGTTTTCCGAGCAATGGCAGGCGCCATTGGTCGAGCAGCGGCGACCAGACCCATTTGAAGGCGTAGGCCAGCCCGATCAGGCTTGCATAACCGATGGTCTCGCGGGCAACGCCTGCTTCGCGCAACCACACGGAAAGCGTCGAGAACACCAACATATAAGGCAGGCCGGCAGCGAAACCGAGCAACAACAGCACTAACGTCGAGGGGCTGGCATAGGCGGCGAGCGCGGCGCGCCAGGTTTTACGGGGCATGGGCTGGAGTCTGCCTCAGATTTGCGGAAACAAAGCGCGCACTCTAACCGCTGTGCTCTACCGGACGCCAGCCATGGCGCTGAATATCAACACGATTGTTCAGGATAGTGACGCCTTCGCTACGTAAACGCGCACGTTGCTCGTCACCGGATGCACTGCCCAGCGGCAGGCTTATCCGACCACCGGCACCCAGCACACGGTGCCAGGGCAATCGGGTATCTGCGGGGAGCTGGCTCAAGGTGCGTCCGACCCAGCGCGCGGCGCGCCCCAAGCCTGCCAGGTGCGCCAACTCGCCGTAACTGACCACGCAGCCTTCAGGCACCTGCGACAACGTCAGGTAAAGTGCGGTGCGGCGCATTTCGGCGGGGTTTTGCGGGGTGTCGGCGGGTTCATTCACTGCGAGGCTGTCCGTTGAGAACATCGGTGTTTTTGTGAGAAACGTCTGTAAGCTTGGCGTCGAGCATGGAACTCAATATAAATAGTTGAGTCAGTTCAGGCTATCTAACACGATAGCCTCTTCTTTTCGCCAACCCCGAGCCCCGTATCCGCTTATGTTGTCCAGAACCCTGCTGTGCCTCGCTGTCCTCAGTGCTTCCACGCCCCTGCTCGCCGATACCGTCTGGTTGAAAAACGGTGACCGCCTGACCGGCAAGATAAAAGTCTTCGACGGCGGCAAGCTGCTGATCCAGACCAGCTACGGCGGGGCGATCCCGGTGGACTGGAAGCAGGTGAAAACCCTGGAGAGCGATCAGGAGTTGCTGGTCAAGCAGGACGCCTACGACGGCGAAAAGGCCAAGTCCCTCAAGCCTGCAGAGGATGGCAAAGTCGTGCTGGCCAATGGCGAAGCGCCCAAGACTGTGGACTTGGCCAGCATCCAGCAGATCCTCAAGCCCAAGCCTGTGATCGAAGATCTGGTCTGGAAGGGCAACATCGACCTGGCGCTGGACTACAAGCGCGCCGACAAAGACACCAACGACTACGACATCGACTTCAAGACTTCAGCCCGTCACGGCCAGTGGCGCCACACGGGTAAGGGCGAATACAACCGCGAGTTCCAGGACGACGTCACCACCACCGACAACTGGGCGTTGGAATACGACCTGGACCGCTTTATCACCGAGCACTGGTTCTGGCAGGGTCGCCTGACCTACAAGCGAGACAAGGTCGAAGACCTGGCACGTCAACGCACCGTCGGTACGGGCCCTGGCTATCAGTTCTGGGACGATGAACTCGGCGCGTTCTCCCTCGGCTCGCTGGTCAACCGCACCGATTACGAATACGCCGATGGCGGCAAGGACAACTTCTACTCCCTGGCCATGAAGTGGAACTACAACCGCTACCTGGTGGGCAAGACCGTTGAGTTCTTCACCAACGGCGAGCTGGGCAAGCCGCTGGACGGTCCGGCCGACTATTCCCTGGATGCCGAGATGGGCCTGCGCTACAAAGTCACCGAGTGGGCGTCGCTCAATCTCAAGGCTGAACGCGATGTCATCAGCGGCGACTCCGACAGCAGCTTGAGCAAGACCCGCTACACCGCAGGCTTTGGTGTGGCCTGGTAAAGCGACACGCTGGCAACCTGCGTGGATATTGATTACCTTGTGTTGAGATCCATTCCCATATGCCATGGGCGGCGGAACAACCCAGGAGTCATACAGTGAGCGCGCACGTTGCCAGGAACGCCCGAGAGCTGTTGCTCAAGGAATACCGTGGGGCCTTGGCCACACTGTCCAAAGCCATGCCCGGTTTTCCCTTCGGTTCGGTCGTGCCGTACTGCCTCGACGCGCACGGCCAGCCGCTGATCCTGATCAGTCGCATCGCCCAGCACACGCACAATTTGCAGAACGACCCCAAGTGTTCGTTGCTGGTCGGTGAGCGCGAAGCCGACGATGTGCAGGCCGTCGGGCGCCTGACCTACCTGGCGCAAGCCGAAAAGCTGGAAGACGCCGCCAGCATCGAAGCCGCTGCCGAGCGCTACTACCGCTACTTCCCTGACTCGGCCAATTACCACCAGGCCCACGATTTCGATTTCTGGGTGCTCAAACCGGTGCGCCACCGTTATATCGGTGGGTTTGGCGCGATCCACTGGGTCGATCAACTGACCCTGGCCAATCCGTTCGCGGGCAAGGCCGAGCGCAGCATGATCGAACACATGAACAGCGATCACGCCAAGGCCATCGCCCATTACGTCGACCTCGCCGGTTTACCGACGACCGAGACTGCGCAACTGGCCGGCATCGACAGCGAAGGCATGCACCTGCGCATTGGCCAGTCCCTGCACTGGTTGCCGTTTGCCGAGTCTTGCAACACACCGACACAAGTACGCGAAGCCCTGGTTTCATTGGCTCACGCGCAGACCTGGCCGAAAAAATCAGACGTTCGCGCTTGAATTCACGAAAAGGCGACGTCATCTAAGGTGAACTAGCAAGGCATTCTTGCGTTGAGGAACCATTTGATGCGCCCTTTTTTGTTGCTTTTTCTATTGTTCCCGGTGCTGGAGCTGTTCGTATTCGTTCAAGTCAGCGGTGCGATCGGATTTTTCCCGGCACTGTTACTGATCATTCTCGGCTCGATGCTCGGCGTTCTGGTGCTGCGCGTCGCCGGCCTGGCGACGGCCCTGCGCGCCCGTGAAAGCCTGAACCGCGGTGAGCTGCCCGCCCAGACCATGCTTGAAGGCCTGATGATGGCCCTGGCCGGTGGCCTGTTGATCCTGCCGGGCTTTATCAGCGACGTGGTCGGTCTGGTGATGCTGCTGCCGGTCACGCGCAAACTGCTGGCCGGCAAGATGCGCCAGCGTGCCGAAGAAGCGGCCATGCGCCAGCGCGCGTTTGCCGAAGACCTGCAACCCCGTGGCGGTCCGGCCCCGCGCCAGCCCCTGGGGCGGGAAGGCGATGTGATCGAAGGCGAGTTCGAACACCGCGACAGCAAATAAAGACCTCACCGGCACGGCACCTTCGGGTGCCGTGTTGCATTCATTCCTGATCAACACACAAAAAAAATTCGTTCGCTGCCCCTTGTAATAAGCCTGGGCGCCCTTATGTAACGGTCACCGCAAGGTTTCTGGTGGTGACACTAGACAGACTTCCGCGGTTCGCCCAGCGAGCCGCGACCGGCACCGCCGGAATTTAACCCGCCGGAATTGATACCGGCCGATGAAAAACACAATTAGGAGAGATCGACAATGAGCAAGCTTCGTCCTCTGCACGACCGCGTCGTCATCCGTCGCAGCGAAGAAGAAAAGAAAACCGCCGGTGGGATCGTCCTGCCAGGTTCGGCTGCTGAGAAAGCCAACCACGGCGTGATCGTCGCTGCTGGCCCAGGCAAGACCCTGGAAAACGGTGAAGTACGTGCGCTGGCCGTGAAAGTGGGTGACAAGGTTGTTTTCGGCCCTTACTCCGGCAGCAACACTGTGAAAGTCGACGGCGAAGACCTGCTGGTAATGGCTGAGAACGAAATTCTCGCTGTACTGGAAGGCTGATTTTCCCGCTCATTTTCCCGTTACTACAAAGTATTTAAGGAATATCGATCATGGCTGCTAAAGAAGTTAAATTCGGCGATTCCGCCCGCAAGAAAATGCTCACCGGTGTCAACGTCCTGGCTGACGCAGTAAAAGCGACCCTGGGCCCGAAAGGCCGTAACGTGATCATCGAGAAAAGCTTCGGCGCTCCGACCATCACCAAGGATGGCGTTTCCGTAGCCAAGGAAATCGAACTGGAAGACCGTTTCGAGAACATGGGCGCGCAGCTGGTCAAAGACGTTGCCTCCCGTGCCAACGATGACGCCGGCGACGGCACCACCACCGCTACCGTCCTGGCTCAGGCCATCGTCAACGAAGGCTACAAGGCCGTCGCTGCCGGCATGAACCCGATGGACCTCAAGCGCGGTATCGACAAAGCGACCATCGCGATCGTTGCCGAGCTGAAAAACCTGTCCAAGCCATGCGCTGACACCAAGGCTATCGCTCAGGTAGGCACCATCTCCGCCAACTCCGACAGCTCCATCGGCGACATCATTGCCCAAGCCATGGAAAAAGTCGGCAAGGAAGGCGTGATCACCGTTGAAGAAGGCTCGGGCCTGGAAAACGAACTGTCGGTTGTAGAAGGCATGCAGTTCGACCGTGGCTACCTGTCCCCGTACTTCGTCAACAAGCCGGACACCATGGTTGCCGAGCTGGACAGCCCGCTGATCCTGCTGGTCGACAAAAAGATCTCCAACATCCGCGAAATGCTGCCTGTACTGGAAGCCGTTGCCAAAGCCGGCCGTCCGCTGCTGATCGTCTCCGAAGACGTTGAAGGCGAAGCCCTGGCGACCCTGGTTGTGAACAACATGCGTGGCATCGTCAAAGTCGCAGCCGTCAAGGCTCCAGGCTTCGGCGACCGTCGCAAGGCCATGCTGCAGGACATCGCCGTATTGACCGGCGGTACCGTTATCTCCGAAGAGATCGGCCTGAGCCTGGAAAGCGCCACCCTGGAAAACCTGGGTAGCGCCAAGCGCGTGACCATCTCCAAGGAAAACACCATCATCGTTGACGGTGCTGGCGTTGAAGGTGACATCGAATCGCGTATCGCTCAGATCCGTACCCAGGTTGCCGAGACTTCCTCGGACTACGACCGTGAAAAACTGCAAGAGCGTCTGGCCAAACTGTCCGGCGGCGTTGCAGTGATCAAGGTTGGCGCCGGTTCCGAAGTTGAAATGAAAGAGAAGAAGGCCCGCGTTGAAGACGCCCTGCACGCAACCCGTGCAGCCGTTGAAGAAGGCGTGGTACCTGGCGGTGGCGTTGCGCTGATCCGTGCTCTGGAAGCCCTGACCAATCTGACCGGCGACAACGCTGACCAGAATGTCGGTATCGCTGTACTGCGCCGTGCCGTTGAAGCACCGCTGCGCCAGATCGCTGCCAACTCCGGCGACGAGCCAAGCGTTGTGGTCAACGAAGTCAAGAACGGCAAAGGTAACTACGGTTACAACGCTGCGACTGGCGTCTACGGCGACATGATCGAAATGGGCATCCTGGACCCAACCAAGGTGACTCGTTCCGCACTGCAGGCAGCTGCTTCCATCGGCGGCCTGATCCTGACCACCGAAGCTGCCATCGCTGAGAAGCCAAAGGCTGAAGGCGCAGGTGGTGGCGGTATGCCAGACATGGGCGGCATGGGTGGCATGGGCGGCATGATGTAAGCCAGCCTCACCCGGCTACTGAAAAACCCCGCCTGCAGTGATGCAGGCGGGGTTTTTTGTTGTTTCGGCCTTCTGGCCGCCCCGTGAGGGGGGCCGGTGTACTCGGTTAAACAATGTGGGAGGGGGCTTGCCCCCGATGACGGTGGGTCAGTTAAACATTTATCAACTGACCTACCCTCATCGGGGGCAAGCCCCCTCCCACGTTGATCTTCATTTCAATGGGCGATGATTTTCCACGCACTGGCGTAGCGAGTCTGTGAAGTTATAGTGAAAATCTCGTTCAATATAAATATCGGTTGAAAACCTATATCGATGACCTGTGCAGGTCTATCCCTGAGCGACACTTGGCCTTAAGCTGCGCGAGCCAACACGGCTGTTACCGCGTACGGAGCACTGCCCATGCGAATTTTATTGGTTGAAGACAACCGCGATATTCTGGCCAACCTGGCCGATTACCTGGGGCTCAAAGGCTACACAGTGGATTGTGCGCAGGACGGTCTGTCGGGCCTGCACCTGGCGGCCACCGAGCACTACGACTTGATCGTGCTCGACATCATGCTGCCTGGCATCGATGGCTACACCCTGTGCAAACGCCTGCGCGAAGATGCGCGCCGCGACACGCCGGTGATCATGCTGACTGCCCGTGACCAGTTGGACGACCGGCTGCAGGGCTTCAAGTCCGGCGCCGATGACTACCTGCTCAAGCCGTTCGCCTTGTCGGAGCTGGCCGCCCGTATCGAAGCGGTGTTGCGCCGTGCCCAAGGTGGCGGGCGTCGTGCCCTGCAAGTGGGCGACCTGAATTATGACCTGGATACGCTGGAGGTGACCCGAGAAGGGCGCCTGCTGAAACTCAACCCGGTCGGCCTGAAGTTGCTGGCGGTGCTGATGCAGAAAAGCCCGCACGTATTGCGTCGGGAAATCCTCGAAGAAGCCTTGTGGGGCGACGATTGCCCGGACAGCGACAGCCTGCGCAGTCACGTTCACCAACTGCGCCAAGTGATCGACAAACCTTTCGCCAAGCCGTTGCTGCAAACGGTACACGGTGTGGGCTATCGCCTGGCCGAGGGCCGTGATGGAGTTTAAGCAAAGCCTTGCCCAGCGGATCATCATCGCCTTTGCCTTGATGAGTGCGTTGGTGGCGGGGGCCTTCGCCATGGGCATTGTCGCGACCGTGCACCTGGTGGAAGAGAAGTTGATTTCGGCAGGCCTGGGCGGCGACCTGCAACGTCTGCTGTTGATGGACAGCATGGAAGACTGGCGACATCGGCCCGAGCCTGACCAGTTGTTCTATTTCAGCGGCGGCCCCGGCGATTTCGAGCTGCCCAAGGATTTGCGGCATCTGGACCCGGGCTTTCATGAGGTGTTTCGCGAGTCGCTGTCCTACCATGCCATGGTCGAAGTGATCGATGGCCGGCGTTATGTGCTGCTGCAGGACCAAAGCGATTTCGAAGAGCGCGAGCGTGTGCTGTTTGCCGTGGTGCTGGTGGGCTTTGTGCTCAGCCTGGCACTGGCGGTGTTCCTGGGTTGGGTGCTGGCGCGCAAGGTGATGGCGCCGGTGGTGCGCCTGGCCCGCCAGGTGCGCCATCGCGACCAGTTGCTTGGACTTGCGCCACCGTTGGCGCCGGATTATGCGGCCGACGAAGTGGGCGAATTGGCGGTGGCGTTCGACGCCACCCTGGGTCGCTTGCGCCAGGCGCTGTCTCGCGAACAGTTGTTTACCAGCGATGTGAGCCATGAACTGCGTACACCCTTGATGGTGTTGGCCAGTTCCTGCGAATTGCTGCTGGAGAATCCGGCGATCGATCAGCGCGGGCGTAATCAGGTCCAGCGCATCGCCCGGGCCTGTGAAGAGATGCGCGAACTGGTGCAGACTTTTCTGATGCTGGCCCGCGCCAAGCATGACGATGCCGCCATGTCGGCCCAGGTCAACCTGACCCAGGTTGCCGAGGACCTGCTCGGAATCTGGCGCGGGCCCATCGAGCAAAAAGGCCTTGAGTTGATCTACTGCCCAGGTACCCCGCTGGAGACACGCTACAACACGACGTTCCTGCATGCGGTGATGGGCAATCTGTTGCGCAATGCACTGCATTACACCGAGCAAGGGTTTATCCGCCTGACCCTGGAGCCCAGCGGCTTTGTGGTGGAGGACACGGGTGTGGGCATTCCTGAAGACAAGCGCGAAGCGATGTTCGAGCCGTTCGTGCGTGGCAGCGAGAAGCGCGGCGAGGGTCTGGGGTTGGGCTTGTCACTGGTGCAGCGTATCTGTGAAAGCCAGGGCTGGAGCGTCACCCTGAGCACCATGGAGCCCAATGGCTGCCGTTTTCATGTGGAACTGGGTCAAGTCAGAACCTGACCGTTCAGTCTGTCAATTTGCTGCTGCACGACGCCTGCTTTTCGGCGAAGATGGCCCGATGCTACTGAATGTTTCTGTAAAGTCTTGAAATGTATGGGATTGGACAGGACAAGTTTTTCACAACGAGTTGACCTGTTGATCACAGTTCGCTGCTTAGGGTTGTAGGCATCAGTTACCGGAGACTCAAGATGCCTTCCCCGATCAAGTTGGAATTTTCAGAAAAGTACGACGATCAACACGCGCGGCAATACCTGCTCAAGCATCGGGACAATCTGGCTCGCCGGTTGTCCCACAAGCGCGATGAGCAACTGGCGCGTGGTGCGCTGGCCATGGCCGGTGAGCCGGGCCTGGTGTTGGACTTGCCGTGTGGTGCCGGACGCTTTTGGCCATTGCTGGCCGAGAAACCCAATCGTGTGATCATCGGGGCCGACAATTCGGCGTCGATGCTGAAGGTCGCCACGGCGGCCCAGCCGGCGGAAGTGGTAAAACGGGTACGCCCTTTGCAGACTTCCGCCTTTGATATCGATTTGCCAGACAACTCGGTCGACAGTATTTTCTGCATGCGCTTGATGCACCACATCGGTGACCCGGCGCACAGGATGACAATACTTCGGGAGTTTCAGCGGGTTAGCCGTGACAGCGTGATTATCTCGCTGTGGGTGGATGGCAATTTCAAGGCCTGGAAGCGTAGGCGCGCCGAGGTGCGGCGTCGTAAGAAAGGTGAGCAGGAAGGTTACCAAAACCGGTTTGTGTTACCGGCTGCTACTGTCGAGGCAGAATTCGAGCAGGCCGGTTTCCGAGTTCAGGAATCCCTGGACTTCATGCCGCTCTACGCCATGTGGCGAGTCTATGTATTGCGTAAGAGGTAACAGGATGGCAGTTGAGTGCGTAGTCGGCAGTCATATAGCTCCCGAAGAACGATTTGATTTTTTCTGGCGTCAGCAGGGTGAGTGGGTGGAAGAGCCCAACCGTCGGCGTGGCGGTGAAAGTGGCGTACAGCGGGTGATCAGTCCCAACGGGCGATTGCTCTATTGCAAACGCCAGACGGGTCATATCTACCGCAGTTGGTTGCATCCGTTTGGACGTCCGACCGTGTTGCGTGAGCGTGATGCCCTCAAGGGCCTGCGCTTGCTGGATGTACGGGTGCCGGAGTTGGTGTTCTGCGAGGCGCGACGCGACCCCGAGCATCAGTGGAAAGCATTGCTGGTCACCGCTTCGCTGGACGGTTTCGATGAAATCGAAAACTGGTACGCCGCCGGTGGCCGTGAGCAATATGGTGAGGCGGTCCACGAGCGCTTGCTCGAGGAATTGGCCGCTACCCTGGCGCGTATGCACAAAGGCCGCTGGCAGCATGGTTGCCTGTACATCAAGCACATCTTCGTCCGGGTAACCGGCGAGGGCGATGCGGTGAACGTTGAAGTGGCACTGCTGGACTTTGAAAAATGTCGCCAGCGTTTGACCGCTTATCGAGCCGCCTCCCATGACATGCTGCAATTGCGCCGCCATTCGTCGTGGAATGATACCGACTGGAAAAAACTCAGCTACTTTTACGAGACGGCGTTTGGCAGCGCTATCAAGGGTTTAACCAGATGAAGCTAGAAATAGCACGAGGTTTGTTCCTGGTCGGGGCGCTAGGGGTTACAGCCCTGGCCCTGGCTGCCTGGGAACAGCCTCGCACACAGGTACTCAGTGCGCCCCAAGGCGGTGGGCAATGCCTGCTGCCACGTGTGGCCAAGGTCAGTGTGGCGGCCAAACCCGATCATGAGTTGCTGTTATTCATGTTCGGGATGTCTCAAGCGATGAGGCCGCAGAGTTGAAACGATTGAAACCCCCGGAAAAGGCCTCGCGATGCGAGGCCTTTTTTTTGCGCTATCGGGTCAGTGCCCTGGTGGTGTTGTCCGCTTTGGTCAGTGTCGTGTACACCGTGGGCAGGACGAATAGGGTGAACAAGGTACCGATCGACATGCCGGTGGCGATCACCATGCCGATATCGAACCGACTGACCGCGCCCGCGCCGCTGGAGAAAATCAACGGCACGACACCCATGACGGTGGCCAGCGTGGTCATCAGAATCGGCCGCAGACGGATCGCGGCAGCTTGCTCGACCGCAGCCCGCGCGGACAGGCCTTGTTGCTTGCGCAGTTGATTGGCGAACTCGACGATCAGAATCCCGTGTTTGCTGATCAAACCGATTAACGTGACCAGGCCGATCTGCGTGTAGATATTCAGGGTGGACCACCCCAGAAACAGCGCGATCAATGCGCCGCCTATCGACAGCGGCACCGTCACCAGTATCACCAGGGAATCACGCAGGCTTTCAAACTGCGCCGCCAACACCAGCGCGATGATGGCAAGTGCCAGGCCGAACGTGCCCCATAGCGCATTGCCCTCCTGCACAAACTGGCGTGTAGCGTTGCGGTAATCGAAGGTGTAATCCGCTGGCGCTTCCTCCTGTGCGATGTTTTGCAAGGTCTGCAATGCGTTGCTCATGCCGACGATTGGAAACGCCGATACCGTGACTGAATTGAGCTGCTGGAACTGATTCAACCGCTGTGGCCGAACCTGAGGGCTGGACACGGTGACCAGCGTCGACAAGGGTAATAATTGGCCCTTGGCGTTTTTTACCGCGTACTGGTTCAGCCAGTCGGGGTTGTCTCGGTAGTCGCGCTCGACTTGCGCAATCACTTTGTAGAGATGACCGTCGATACTGAATCGATTGATTTCCGCTTCAGCCAGGAGGGTGGTCAGGGTCAGGTCCAGATCCTCCATGGATACGCCCATCTGGGCGGCCTTGGTCCGGTCAATTTCGACCATGACTTCAGGGCGGTCGAATGCCAGGTCGATATCCACGTAGGCAAACTTTCCCGAGTCGATCGCGCGTTGTTTGATGCGCTCGGCTACGCTCATCATCGAACTGTGGTCCTGCTGGGAACTGATGACAAAGCCAAAGGGCAGGCCTTCACCGGTACCCGGCAGGGAGGGCAAGTTGAATGCGAAAACTTGCAGGCCGGGGTTGTTGTCGAGTTTTTCGCGCAGTGGCTCCAGCACTTGCATCTGTGTGCGCTCACGTTCCCCCCAGGTTTTGAGCAGGAAGCCGCCGACGCCTGAATGTACGCCATCCAGCCCATTGATCTGGAAGGATGCCTGGTATTCGGGCAGGGTTTTGAACGGTTCGATAAAGTCCTGGGTGTAGCGGTTCAGGTAGGCCAGGTTTGTTGCCTGGGGGGCATTGGACAGGATGAAAATCAGGCCTTTGTCCTCGTCGGGCGCCAATTCCGAGAGGGTGAACGTGAGCATGGCCGGGATCAGGCAGAGCACCAGCGAGGCGAAAACCATTACCACCGACTGCGCTTGCATGATCTGGCGCAGGCGGCGCTGATAGCGTTTTTTCAAGGCATTGAAGAAGCGCTCCAGAACCCGCGACAGGCCCTTTGGCTGTTCTTCAGGCAGCAGCAAAATGGCGCACATCATCGGTGACAGCGTCAACGCCACGATCCCGGAAATCACTACAGCGCCAGCCAGTGTCAGGGCAAACTCCTTGAACAACGCCCCGGTCAAGCCCTGCATGAAGCCAATGGGTGCAAAAACCGCGGCCAGCGTGATGGTCATGGACACCACCGGAATGCAGACCTCTCTTGCCCCCTTGATCGCGGCTTCAAGCGGGGATTTGCCTTTTTCGATGTGCCGGTGAATGTTTTCCATCATCACGATGGCGTCGTCGACCACCAGGCCGATAGCCAGGACCATGGCCAGCAGCGTCAGCACGTTGATGGAATAGCCCAGCAGTTGCATGAGGAACAACGTGCCTAGCAGCGACAGTGGAATGGTGATGACTGGAATGATCACTGAGCGTAAGGAACCCAGGAACAAAAACACCACCAACACCACAATCAGTACGGCTTCGAGCAGGCTGGACAGCACCTGGTCGATCGAAGCGTTGATATACAGCGTCGAATCGTAAGCAATATCCGTGTGCAGGTCGGGTGGCACCTGCGTCTGCAATTGGGGCATCAATTGGCGGACGCGCTTGCCCAACTCCAGTGGGTTGGCATCGGGCGTGGCTTGAATGCTGATATAAACCGCCGGGATACCGTTGAACGTGCTGAAACTGTCGTAATTTCGCGAGCCCAATTCCACGCGCGCCACGTCTCCCAGACGTACCTGGTTGTCGCCGTCGGTTTTCACCGGGATCGCACTGAATCCCTCGGCCGATTGGAGTTCGGTGTTGGTGGTCGCGCTGGTGACGACATATTCGCCGGTCAGGTCCCCCGCGACAGGTTGTACGTTGTAGCGCCTGATGGCCTGGGTTACGTCACTGGCGCTCAGGCCAAACCCCGCGAGTTTTATCGGGTCGAGCCACAGGCGCATGGCGAAGTTCTGACTGCCGATAATCTGCGCTTGCGCCATGCCCGGCAGTGTCACCAGCCGAGGCTGGACGACCCGCTGCAGATAGTCGGTGATCTGCGCATTGTTCATGGTGTTGCTGGAAAAACTCAGGTACATCAGCGCAGTGCTATCCACTGCAACCTTGCTCAGTACCGGTTCTTCGATGCCACTGGGCAACTGGTTTCTGACTTCATTGGACTTGGCCAGCAGTTCGGTAAACAAGCGGTTGCTGTCGGCGCCGACCCGACTATAGATGGAGATGATCGATATATTCTGACGACTGGACGACGTCATATAGTCGATGCCTTGCGCGCTGGCCAGGCTTTGTTGCAAGGGTTGGGTGATGTAACTCTGGATGGTTTGCGCACTCAGGCCCGGGGCGACCGTGGTGACCGTGATCAGCGCGTTTTCCATTTGTGGAAACTGGCGCAGTTGCAGTTTCTTGTAAGCCTGGCATCCAAGCAGCACGATCAGCAGGCTGACGACCACCGCCAGTACCGGGCGACGAATGAACAGGTCGGTGAAGGTCATTGCGTGCCCTCCCGATCAGGCATCGGCCGCGGCCCATCCGCCTGGCTTCGGTCGATACTGATGCGCACAGGGGTGCCGTGTTTCAGTTTGAGCTGGCCGGCAGTGACCACCTGTTCGCCCTTGTTCAGCCCCTTGGAAACCACCACCAGGCCATGGCGACGCTCACCCGTTTCGATCAGGCGTTGCTCGGCGATCAGTGGCGGCGTATCGCTGGCATCGGCGGTCTGCGGCTCACCGTTGTTATCAGGTGTTATTACGAAAACGTACTGACCATAGGGGCTGAAGGCGATCGCACTTTCCTGGATGACGGTTTGTGCCGTCGGTTCGTCCAGCAGCACCCGTAGATTGGCGAACATTCCCGGTAGCAGATCGTCGCGAGGGTTGGGCAGCGTCGCACGTACCAGCACGTTTCGCGTGCTGTCATCGACGATCGGGTTGATGGCGCTCACCTTGGCGAGGCTGAAGTTGCCGGGGCGTGCCGAGACTTCAACCTGAACCGACTGCCCGATCCTGATCAGCTGAACGGCTTGCTCGGGCACATAAAAGTCAACATAAAGCTGGCGTCTGTCCTGCAAGCTGGCGATGACCTGGGTACTTTGCAGGTAATCGCCCACATTGACCTGGCGGATGCCAATGGTGCCGGTGAAGGGGGCAACGATGTGCTTCTTTTCCAGCGCTGTAGTGCGCTGTGCAACGACGGCAGTGTTTCGATTGAATTCAGCGCCGAGCCGATCGAATTCGCCTTTGGAGATGGCGCTGATCTCCACCAGTTTCTGGCCGCGCTCGAAGTTCTGACGGGCCAGGCGTTGGTCGGCCTTTGCCACGTCCAGCTCGGCCTGCTCGGTCTGGTGCTCAAGCTGCAGCAAGGGCTGTCCAGCTTCGACCATTTGCCCGGACTCAAAGTGCAGCTGTGTCACAACGCCGGGCACCTCAGTGCTCAGGTCGATACCTTGCAATGCCTTGAGCGTGCCCGCCGCCGGCATTTGGCGCTGCCAGGGTATTTCAAAGGCATTGGACGTCGCCACGCTGACCGGTGGTTTGGGCCCATGCAAAAGCTGCAACTGCTGATAAATCCAGTACGTCTTGTAGCCGGCAAGCATCAGGACGACTGAAAGAACGAGGCTGAGCATGATAATCATCCGGCGGGCCGGCATGGTCATAGTGGGGTCCTTGTGAGACGTGTGCAGATTGTGAACGGCGCGCGAGCACGCAAGAGCAAGCGGCGCGGCACGGAGCGCCGCAGTCTTGATCAGGACAAGGACGGGGATAAGTAGTCGTTTCGCAAGTTGTTGTGAGAATACTGGAAGGCGATTGAGAGACAGTTCTACAGATTGTGTGGGGGAATGTGCCAAGCAGCTGTCGGCGAATAGGCTCCTGGGTGTCAGCCCAGGAGCGTTGAGATCTAAGCGGGAGGTTACGTCATCAGATGCAGGTGGTTATCCCACAACCCTGCGGGCAAGGTCAGCGGCGTCGCTACTGGCTGTTTCTGGCGGCAATCGTAGAGGCGGCAGCGCCCCTGGCCCGAGGTCACGACAAACCCGTCCGCCACCGCGCCCACTCCGGCGCAATCGGGCAGCGGGCCGTCCAGGCGCAACTCGCCATTGTCCATGTCCCAGATAAAGAAGCGATTACCCCGCGGCGCCGTCAGCGCCACCAGCCGCAGCTCGCTGTGTACCGCAACACTGGCGGTGTAGTGCCCCATTGCCTGCCATTGTTCATCGGCCACCGGGAACGCCACGAAAGGCTGACCCGGACGCTTGATGGCGAGCAATTCGGAATGCTCCTGTGACGGTCCCATGAACTGTTGCCCGGTGAGGATGGTGCCATCGCTGGCGATCCCCATGTGGCGCACGCTGTTCATCTGCTGGCCCAGGGTTTCCTTGCTGATCAGGCTGCCGTCGCGGTGCATCAGCACCAGGCTCGGCTCCATGGCGTTGAGGTTCATCTCCACGCGGCTTTCGGCTTCGGTGCGGATGCCGCCGTTGGCCACCACCAGGGTTTCGCCATCGGGCATCCAGGACACCTGGTGCGGGCCGATGCCGTGGGTGGAGATCTCGCCGCTGTGCACCAGCCGCTCGCCTTCGAACTTATACACACCCAACAGGCCACGGCCGGGGTCGGAGGTGTCGTTCTCGGTGGCATACAGCCAGTCGCCGCTCTTGTGGATCACCGCGTGGCCATAGAAGTGGCGATTGGCGTTCGAGGTGATGGTTTGCAGGAGCGCGCCGTCACGCAGGTCGATCAGGTAGCTCTCGGTGCCCGGGCGGCGGGCGACAAACAACGCAATCGGCAGCGTCGGGTGGTTGATGATGTCGTGGCAGCGCTGGCCGACCTGGGTGGCGAACACCTGCTTGCCGTCCAGGCGATAACCGACGGCGTAGTGCCTGCCGTCTGCGTCATCGCGCGCCGACAGCAGCAGCGGGCTCTTGTCCTTGTGCTTGAACAGCGTCCAGCCGCCCAAGGTGAGTGCGCTGAGCAGTGCGCTGCCAACCGCCAAAGCCTGTCGCCTGAGCATCATCAGTCACCGTCGTTGGCGTTGAAGCCCAGCTGGATGCCCAGCGCCTTGGCCAGCTCGCCTTCGTGCAGGCGATGGACCACGTTGAGGCTGTCGTAGAGGTCGTTGAGCTGCTGGCGCCCGGCGTCGTCGTTCAACAGTTCGTTGAGGGTACGCTGGTTGCTGGCAAACAGTTTGAGAGACGCGGCATAGGCGGCGTCGATCTTGTCGGCCAGGGCTTTCTGATCGGCCGGCAACAGCCCGCGCAGGCCTTTGTTGTCAACGCCCACCCACACGGTCTGGGCCGCCGCGAGGCTGGCTTCCAGGCTTTGCAGGGACGACTGGCTGCGCCATGCATCGGCCTGGAACGGCTGCGGGATGCCCTTGGTCTGGCGACCCATCGGCGTGCCGAGTTTTTTCTTCAGGGTATCCAGGGCGGTCACTTGCACGCGCAGCAGATCAGCGATGGCTTCGTGGGAGTCGGCGTAACGCTGGTTCGGGAACTTGGTCATCTGCGCAAGCATGCCGTCAGTGCTGTTCCAGCTCGCCAGGATCTCTTCGGCCAGGGCTTTCTGGCGTTCGCCGATGGCCATCAACAGCGGGCAGTAACGGGCTTTCTGGGCCGCGTCGGCAACGTCGGGCTTGGCGTCGTAGAGGATATATTCGTAGGCCGACAGGCCTTGCACCACCACGCTGGATTTGGCGAGGGCGGCCGCATCGATCTGCGGCTGGGCGCTGACCAGTTGCTCGACCTGACGACCCACCAGGTTTTTCTTGTCCGGCCAGAACTGGATCTGCCAGGCGCGGTTGCCTTCGGCCAGCGGGCCGATCAGCAGCGGTTGCAACTCGGCCCAGGCTTTTTGCGCGTGGAGGAAGTCGGCACGGGCGGTGTCCAGGCTTTCTTTATCCTGGCAATAGGCGAGGGCGCTGACGGCCAACTGACGGTCGGCCTCGACCCACCGGCTGTAGGTCGGCAAGATGACTTGCTTGGCGATGGCGGCCGAGGTCACCGCTTGCGGGTCCTGGGGCGAGCAGGCACCGAGGGCAAGGGCGGCCAGGCTGGTGAACAACAACTTGGGACGGAACATGTCGAGCTCCCTTCTGTAATTGGGGCAAAGCTTATAGAGAATTCAGGAATGCCAGCAACGCGGCACGCTGCTCGGCGTTGAACGACAACACATGCTGCTGCGCCGCTTGCGCTTGCCCGCCATGCCAGAGCACGGCTTCAAGCAGGTTGCGGGCGCGGCCGTCATGCAGAAACTGGGTGTGACCACTCACGGTTTGCGTCAGGCCGATGCCCCACAACGGCGGGGTACGCCAGTCGCGGCCACCGGCCTTGAATTCAGTACGGTTGTCGGCGAGGCCTTCGCCCATGTCGTGCAGCAGCAAGTCGCTGTAGGGGCGGATCACCTGATTGGCCAGTTCGGGTTCGGAGGCGTTGGCCGCCGTGGTGAACGTTGGCTTGTGACAGCCCTGGCAACCGGCCTGGTAAAACAGGTTCTTGCCGGCCAGCACCTGTGGCGCGTTGACGTCGCGGCGCAGCGGCACGGCGAGGTTACGCGTATAGAACAGCACCAGGCGCAGAATGTTGTCGCTGACTTCCGGCTCGCCCTCGGGGCCGTTGCCGTTGGGTGCCTGTTTGCAGGCCACCTGGGCGTCGGTGCAGTCATCGAAGGGTCTCAGGGAAGTGGTGAGGCCCATATCACCCGAAAATGCGTGAACATTTTGTTGATTGAGGTTGGGTTGCCCGGCTTTCCAGCCAAAGCGCCCTAAAACAGTCTTTTGCTCGGCGTCATCCCATACCTGGTTCGCCCGGCCGATGATGGCTTCGCTGTCGGCGGTTTTCGGGTCGGTGTTGCGCAGGATGTCGGCGTCGCTGATGGCTTCAAGCAAACCCAGGCCAATCATCGGCGGTGCGATGCGCGCAGAAAAGCGGGTGTCGGGGTGCATCGGGCCATAGCCAAGCTGGGTGATCTGCAGCGCGGGCTTGCGCAACTCGACCACCGTGCCGTCCGTGAACCTGACGTTGACCGGCGTGTAGTCGACGCGCACCTTGCCCTCCGGTGCCACGCCCGGCACGGCCATGTCCTGCAGTTGGCCGCCGTACACTGGCTCGGGCACCACGCCAAGCTGTTCGATGAGTTTGGCGTAAGGCGCCAGCTCTGCATCTGGGGGGGAGATGGACAGGCGCACCAGCATCGACACGGCATTGGGCGCATCGGCCAGCGGTGGGTGGCCCCGGCCGTCCTTGATATGACAGTTCTGGCAGGCGTTGGTATTGAACAGCGGGCCCAGGCCGTCACGCGCAGTGGTGGTCGAGGGCGCGATCACCCAGGGGCTGCGAAAGAAACTGTTGCCGACGCTGAAGTCCAGGCGGCGGGTAGGCGCCAGATTGGCCGAGGGCAGGGAAAACGCGTTCTGGTCGCGCTTGTTCACGGTCGCCGCGCCGCCGG
This sequence comes from Pseudomonas sp. 37 R 15, assembly GCF_900004865.1. Classification (NCBI taxonomy): domain Bacteria; kingdom Pseudomonadati; phylum Pseudomonadota; class Gammaproteobacteria; order Pseudomonadales; family Pseudomonadaceae; genus Pseudomonas; species Pseudomonas sp. 37 R 15. The sequence goes on from NZ_CVTV01000058.1 coordinate 23,402, forward strand.
CCCGCGCTTCCCCCGGCTCAGCCTGGGTAAACCTTGGGGCGTCGTCGCAGGCAGTCAGGCCCAGGGCCATCAATGCTGCGCACAGGCGTAGTAGCGAACGGAACATCGAGTTTCCTGAACGAAGGCGAAAAATCCGGTGGCAAAGTCTAACAGGGCAGGGCAGTTTGAATAAGAGCAATTATCGTTTGGTGGCATCCCGATGCATTCCGCTAGAATGACCGCACATTTTTTTCTGGAGGTGGCCAATGCAGGCTCTCGACGCTTTGCTCAACCGTGTTTCCGTGCCGCGCTTGCTGGAACCGGCACCGACCCAGGAGCAGCGCGACGTGCTGTTCGCCGCCGCCATGCGCGCGCCCGACCACGGCCAGTTACGCCCGTGGCGTTTCCTCACCGTGGAAGGCCCGGCCCGTGAGCGCATGGGCACGCTGTTGGCCGAAGCGGCGCGTTTGCAGGATGCGGATGCCCCGCAAGCGGCTATCGACAAGGCCCAGAACGGCCCGTTGCGGGCGCCGCTGGTGGTGGTGGTGATCGCCCGCCTGCAGGAGCATTTCAAAGTGCCGAAGTCCGAACAATTGCTGGCAGCCGCCTGCGCGGCCCATGGCATTCTGTTGGCGGCTTATGCGCAAGGGATCGGCGCGGTGTGGCGCACGGGCGAGTTGTCTTACTCGGCTCATGTGGCCAAAGGGCTGGGGCTGACCGCAGATGAAGAAGTGATCGGCTTCCTGTACCTGGGCACGCCGCAGAACCCGCCGCGTACGGCGCCCAAGGAAGATGTTGCGGCGTTCGTCCAGGCCTGGACCGGTCTTTAAGCGGTGCGCGGTCAAAATGTGGGAGGGGGCTTGCCCCCGATAGCGGTAAAGTCAGCTACAGATAAGTGACTGACACTCTGCCATCGGGGGCAGGCCCCCTCCCATATTGGACCTGCAGTGTGTCTTAAACCCTGAACTGATCCATCAACTTCATCTGCTGGCTGGCCAGGGCATTGAGCTGGCTGCTGATGGCCGCCGACTCGGTGGCCTGGCCGGTGAGGGTTTCGGTCACGGTGCGGATCGCCGAGACGTTGCGATTGACCTCTTCGGCCACCGCGCTCTGCTCTTCGGCGGCGCTGGCGATCTGCAGGTTCATGTCGCTGATCACGGTCACGGCGTCGCTGATCTTGCCCAGGGCCTGCACCGCTTGATGGATCTGCCCGGCATTGCTTTGGGCCTGTTGTTGGCTGGAATGCATGGTCGCCACCACGTCCCGGGTGCCGCTCTGGATCCGTTCGATCACCAGACGAATTTCCTCTACCGAATCCTGGGTGCGTTTGGCCAGGTTGCGCACCTCATCGGCCACCACCGCAAAACCGCGTCCGCTTTCCCCGGCACGCGCCGCTTCGATCGCCGCGTTCAACGCCAGCAGGTTGGTCTGTTCGGCAATGCTGCGAATCACTTCCAGGACTGAACCGATCTGTTCGCTATTGACGGCCAACGCCTCGACTTCGCCGACGGCCTTGCTGACTTCCTGGGCAAGCGAGGTGATATCGCGGGTGCTTTGCTCGATGATCGACATGCCTTCGCGCGCCGACTGATCCGCGCCGCGTGCCGCGCTGGCGGCATTGGAGGCGCTGTTGGCGACGTCATGGGCGGTGGCGCTCATTTCATTGGACGCGGTGGCCACCTGGTCGATCTCGCGAAATTGCACCTGCATGCCTTCACTGGTCTGGCGCGCGATGGCCGAGGACTGGTCGGCCGTGCCGCGCGCCTCGGTGATGCTTTGCTTGATCTGCGCGATGGTCGGTTGCAGTTTGTCGAGGAAGCGGTTGAACCAGTTCACCAGCTCGCCCAGTTCGTCTTTTTTGGCATAGGCCAGGCGCTGGGTGAGGTCGCCGTCGCCGCTGGCGATGTCCTTGAGCATGGCGGCCACACTGTTGATCGGACGCGTTACGCCGGTGGCGGTCAGCCAGATCAGCAGCAGGCCCAGCAGGGCCGCGGCGGCGGCGACCAGCAAGGCTTTGAGGGTGCCTGTCGCCTGGGCTTGGTCAAGCACAGCTTGCAGTTTCACGTTATCGGCCAGCATCACCGATTTGGGCAGCTTGATCACCACGCCCCAGGATTTGGCGTCGGCAATCGGCTTGACGGGGTATACGGCACGAATGGTCTCGCCCTGTTCGCGGATCATCGGGCGATCATCGGCGAGCAGTTGCACGATCTCTTTGCCCTCGGCGCCAAGCGTGTCGATCAGGTTCTTGCCCACTTTGGCCGGCTCACCGCTGTAGGCGGCGATCACCCCGGTGCTGGACAGAACCTCCACGTGTGCGGCGCCGTTGAACACGCCCTTCTGCGCCGCATCGGTGTCGGCTTGCAGGGCGTTGAGGGCGATATCGACACCGACGACGCCGATCACCTTGTTATCGACGATCAAAGGCAGGGAGATGGTGGTCATCAGCACGGGCTTGCCGGCCACGGTGTCTTCGTACGGGTCCAGCAGGCACGTAGTGCGCGTGTCGCGCGGGCAGGTGTACCAAATGTTGTAGGGCGTACCGCTGAGGTTGAGGGTGGTCTTGGTCAGGTCAGCCTCGACCATGACCGTGTTCAGGCCTTCGCCGCCGGCCCGGCTCCAGTAACTGGAAAAACGGCCTTTTTCGTTGGAGACGCGGGCCTTGTCGTCGATGAACTCGCTGTCCTTGCCGTCCAGTGCGTTGGGTTCGAACGACAGCCAGATGCCCAGCACCTTGGTGTTACGGTCGAAAGCGGTTTTGACGCTCTGGTTGAGTTCTTCGCGCAGGGCGCCGGCTTCCAGGGAACGCTTGGCCCCGAGGTTGCGCAGGTCTTTGATCTGGTCGGCGAGGGCGGTGACCGCCAGCAGGTTTTCGTTGAAGGTTTTCTGCAACTGCACGGCCTGTTCGGCCGCCTTGGCTTGCAGCAACTGTTCCACGCCGGCAGTCAGCATGCGTGAGCTTGAGTCACTGACCAGTTGATCGTTCTGGTTGGTGTTGTAGATGTTGATGCCGACCACCAGTGCAATGACCCCTACCAGGCAGAGGCCGGACAGCAGCACGATTTTCAGGCGGATGGAGAGGGTGTCGAACATAGGTTCACTCACGAATGGACTTGTTGAGATGCGCGCAGCAGAGCCAAGTCCATTCGGCGCCATGTCTGAAACATCGGCTTAACAAATCAATTCATGAGCGACAGACGATGAGCGGTAGGAAAACGCCTACGCGCATTGTTACACGGGCGGTGCAAGCTGCTCGGGGCGAGACCAGATCCACAGATTGCCCAGGCCCATGCCGGCGATTGCCAGGTAGATCGGCCAGCCGTGATCGAGCATCACCAGCATCAGGACGGCGCACAGCAGCATGCTGACGGTGGCGCTGACTTTGGCCCGACGCGCGATGATCTTGCCGTTGCGCCAGTTAAACAGGATCGGCCCGAACAGGCGGTGGTTTTCCAGCCAGGCGCTCAGGCGCGGCGAGCTTTTAGTCGCGGCCCAGGCGGCCAGCAGGATGAATTCGGTGGTGGGCAAACCCGGTATGACAATCGCCACCAGGCCGATCCCCAGGCTGACGTAGGCCAGCAGGCCGTAGAGGATCTGCGCGATTCTGGAGGTGGATTGGGTTTTGCCGGTCATAGGTAGGGTTATCACAGAAAAACAATGTGAAATGCGTTCCAACTGTGGGAGGAGGCTTGCCCCCGATAGCGGTGTATCAGTCAATAAATTCTTTGCTGACACACGGCATCGGGGGCAAGCCCCCTCCCACTTGATTGCATTTCAATCAGTAGGTCAGGCCAATTCAGGGGCCGTAGCGTACGCCTGTTCCAGCAATACGGTGAAGCGTACAAACGCATCGATTGCGCCTTTTTCTACCGCGGCTTCTTCTTCGGCGCTGAACGGCAGGCCGTCGAGAATGCGGGTGAAGCGCTTCCAGCCTTCGGCGCGTCCACCGACCGGCTCGGCCAGGTGGCGCGCGCCGAAGGTCTCGCTCAGGCCCAGGCCCACGGCCCGTTTGATCAGGAAGGCAGCGCCCAGTTTGGAGCCTTCCGAGACGAACAGCCAGCCCAGGGCTTCGGCCTGGCTCGGGTTGCTCACGGCACCGGCGACCGGCGCGGGTACGTCGGTGTCGAGGTCACCCAGATCGAGCCTGGCTGCTTCTGCGCGGCAGCGCTCGGCCAGGTCCGGGATGATCCGGTTCAGTTCGGCATCGTTGTACAGCGCGACCAACTCCGATTGGAACAGGTACTGCGCCACCACGAAGCGGGCGAAGTTGGCCTGGGTCTCAAACGGGGCGTGCGCCTTGACCAGTGCGTCGAGCTTGGTGTGCGGCTCGTTGGTGATCTGGTTCAGGCGCTGGGAGCGCAGGCCTGGACGTTCTGCAGTAGGAGAAGCGGTCATGACAAAATCCTTGAGGGGGGAGCGCCTTGTGGCTCTAAAGAGAGCCGTTATCAACTAGACGAACAGGAAGACGCGGCACAGTAAAAAATCCTCACCTCGCCGCACGATCATTGCGGCGAGGTGCGGCAGGGCGCGTCAGATGTCCCAGATCAGGTTGATCGCGAAGTTGCGCCCCGGCTGGGTCAGTCGATCGAGGTTGGCCGGGCCGGTCACTGCGGCTTCGCCGACGCTGTCGTAGCTGCGCACGTCATCCCAGTTCCAGTACTTTTTGTCGGTGAGGTTGTAGAGGCCGCCGTTGACGGTCACGTCGTGGGTGACCTTGTAGTAGGCGGTCAGATCAAGAATGCCGAAGCCCGGCGTCTTGAACGGGCCGCGGGTGTCGCCGTCGGGGGCGTGGAAGGTGCTGCTGTCGACGCGGTTCTGTTTCTTCACCAGGGTCCAGCTCACCAGGCCCCCGTAGTTGTCCTGGTCGTAGCCCAGGCCGAATACGCCCTTGAGCGGGTTGACGCTGTTGAGCGGCTCGCCGTTGTCGTCGTTGCGGCCATGGGCGTAGGAGACCGCGCCTTGGGTATAGAGACCTTGCGGCGCGCCGAACGCATCCAGGTTCAGCCGGCCCTTGGCCTCGGCGCCCTTGATGGTGGCGCGTTTGATATTCACCGCCTGGAACTGCTCGACGGTGCCACCGACCACTGCGTTGTCCTCGTCGATGAAGTCGCGGTATTTGTTGTAGAACACGGCGATTTCGAACGAGCCTTCGTCGAACTTGCCGCGCAGCCCGGTTTCGATGCCCTTGCTGGTTTCCGGCTTGAGGTCGGGGTTGGGCTCCACGGTGTAGCCCAGGTTGAGGTTTTCGAAGCGGCCATACAGCGCTTTGGCGGACGGTGTGCGGAAACCCTCGGCGTACTGGCCGAACCAGGTGTATTGATCGGTCAGGGCATAGGTCAGGCCGAACTTGGGCGTGACGCGGTGCCAGGTTTTGTCCTTGCCGTCGACCGCGTACTCTCCGGTGGGGTTCACGGTGCTGAGGAATTCCTCGGTCAGCTTGGGCTTGAGCCGGGTGTAGTCGTAGCGCACGGCGGGCAGGAAGGTCCAGTTGTCCCAGGTGATCTGGTCCTGGGCGAACAGCGAATAGGTGTTGATGGTCGGGTCGGGGAAGTCGCTGGATTTCTTCACGCTGTCGCTGGCCGATGGGCTGGGCGCGCCGATGGCGGTGCAGCCGCTGCCGACCGCCAGGCAGGTGGCGCCGCCTTCACGCGAACCGGTGACTTTCTGCTGCTTGAGGGTGGTGCCGTAGGTCACCTGGTGATCGGTGGCACCGAGGCTGAAGGCCTTGTCCAGCTGTGCATCGAAGACCCACTGTTTTTCTTCGTACAGCGTGTCGCGGGTGCGCAATACACGGCGGCCGGACTGATAGATTTCGGCGGTCGTCTGGTCGGTCTTGGCGATCTGGTAATTGAGGCTGGTCTTGATGCGGTCGGCGATCGGCGACTCGAGGGCAAAGCTGTTTTCCAGGCCGAAGCGTTCACGGGTGATGGTGTCGTTGCCGCGACGGTCACGGTACAGGTTGAAACCACGGCCACCGATGAACGGGCCGCCCACCGCATTCTTGAGGTTGACGTCGCGATCATCCTTGTACTTCTCGTAGGTCAGGCCCAGACGGTTGTCGTCCCCGTAATTCCAACCCAGTTTGGCCAGCACGTTGGTGGTGCGGGCGTCTTCCGGGTTGGCGCCGGTGCGGGCGAGGCCAGTGGCGTTGTTGCCATCATAGGATTCGGTTTCGTGGCCGTTGCGCTGGCTCAAGTGCAGCAAGCCGTCGACATCCTGCACGCGGCCGGCGACGGTGGCGGAGGTCAGCCAGCTTTCGTCGGCGGAGCTGTAGCCGGTTTTCAGGCGTGCGCCAACGTCCTGGCCGGGCTTGATGATGTCATCCGGGTCGAGGGTGAAGTAACTCACCGCACCACCGATGGCGCTGCTGCCGTACAGGGCCGAGGCCGGGCCGCGCAGGATCTCCACGCGCTTGACGATTTCCGGGTCGACGTAGTTGCGCCGGGTCTTGGCGTAGGGGCCGTTGAAGAAATTGTCCGGCACTTCCACGCCATCGACCTGGGTAAGAATGCGGTCGCCGTCGATCCCGCGAATGTTATAGCCCGCGTTGCCCGAGCGGGTGCCGGCGCCGCCCACGGACACGCCCGGTTCGTAACGCACCAGCTCACGGGTGTTGTTGACGTTCTGGCGGTCCAGTTCCTGGCGGTCGTGCACGCTGACCATGCTCGGTACGCTGTCGACAGCCTGCTCGGTGCGGGTGGCGCTGATGGTCACTGGCTGCAGGTTGAGGGCGCTGCCGGCGGCACGTTTCTCCAGGACGATGGTGTTGTTGCCCAGTTTGCGGTAGCTCAGGTTGGTCCCCACCAACAGCCGCTCCAGCGCCTTCTCCGGCGACAACGCCCCGCGCACGCCCGGCGACGACACACCCTGGCCCAGCTCGGCCGGCAGGCCGACTTGCCAGCCGGTCACGCCGGTGAACGCGTTCAGCGCCGCCACCAGCGGCTGCTGTTCGATGCTGAAGTTGTAGTTGCCGTGGCTGCGCGGCGCGGGTTCCGCGGCGGTTGCGGCCATTGCCGCCGGCACGCCGGCCATCAGTATGGCAGCGGTCAGCAAGGACAGAACGGGCGAACAAGACCGGCGGTTGAAACGAGAGGACATCGAGAGCGCTCCGGAAATACGAATCTTATAGTTGCGAACCGAAATCAAATAGGAATCAGTTGCATTGGCTATAACGAGACGTATCGCCGGTTAATATCGAGTAAAAATATTTCTCATTCAGTTCAAAATCACCAGCGCCGGGTATTCCGACAGCTTGGCCGAGGTGATGTGGGCCAGGGAACGCACCACGTCCAATGGTTGGTCGAGGCGGTAGTTACCGGTGACGGCGACGCTGGCGAGCTTGTCGTTGGTGTTGACGATCCAGCCCGGATAATAGCGGCGCAACTCCGCCAGCACTTCGCTCATCGGGCAGTTTTCGAACACCAGCCGGCCCTGGACCCAGGCCAGGTCCTTGCCGGCGTCCAGCTTGGCCGGCTGGCCGAAGCCCCTGGGGCCGATGCGGATGCTTTCGCCGGCACTCAGGCGCACCCGGGCGTCGTCGAAGGTATTGCTCAGGTCGACATCACCGCGTTGCACTTGCACCTGGGCTTCGCCGTTGAGATAGCGCACGGCAAACGCAGTGTCGCGCACGCTGGCGCGCACCGGGCCGGCGTCGATTTCCAGCGGCAGGCCACGGGCGGGGGCGATGTCGAAAAACGCTTCGCCCTGGTAGAGGCGGGCGATGCGCTGGTGGTCTTGGATGCGGCTGGAAAACGCCGAATGGGTGTTCAGCAGGACATGGGAGCCGTCATCCAGTTGCAGACGCTGGCGCTCACCGACCACAGTGAGGTGGTCGGCCTGCAGGCGTACCGGCAGGTCGCTGAAGCTGAACAGACCGAGCAGCAGCACGGCAGCGGTGGCCAGGGGTTTCCAATGCGGTTTGACCCGGCGCCAGGCGCTCGGTCTGCGCGGCGCGGCCAACGCCACGGCGGCGCTGTGCACCGGCGCGCCACCCCAGGCGGACTGGGCCTTGCTGAACGCGTGGGCATGCGCCGGGTCCTGCGCCAGCCAGGCCTGGAAGGCGGCTTGTTGGCCGGGTTGCGGGCACTGCAAGGCGATCAGCCAATCGAGCGCTTGGTCCATGGCCGTGTCTTGCAGCACCTCATGAGCCAGCTCATGGGGGCGCAGTCTATTCGGGTCCGTCACGGTGTTCCTCGGGTCTTCGCCACGTTTTATTCATTATTTCCTACAGGCTGGATCGATAACCTCTGTCTGATGGAGCTTAAGGCTGATCCAACCGCTCGGCTACACCTACACAGATGGCCATGATCAATTTCAGTTCCTTCTGCACCGTGCTCAAGGACACTTGCAACTGATCGGCAATCTCCTGGTAGCTGCAACCGTGCAGGCGGCTGAGGATGAAGATCCGTTGCTGGCGCGCGCTCAACTGGCCCAGGCTGACGCTCAGGTGCTCAAGCAATTGCTCGGCCTGGGTGGCGTCTTCGGGCGTGCTGATGGGGGCGGCGACGCTTTGCAGGATATCCAGCGGGACATCTTCCTGCAGGGTGCGGGCCTGGATCCTGCGCGAACGCAAATGGTCCAGCGCCAGGTTGCGCGCGGTCTGGTAGACGAAGGGTTCAAGGTGGTCGATCGGCCGCTCACTCAAGGCCCGAGTCACCCGCAGGTAGGTTTCCTGCAACAGGTCCTCGGCGGTGCTGTGGTTATTCACCATGCGCTGCAGCGTGCGCAGCAGGATCACCCGTTGGGCGAGAAAGACGTGGTTGAAGCGAGATAGGCTCACAGTGATACCAGATCGACATGCAGTTAATGATAATGCTTATCATCAACTGAAATGGCAAGTGGCACTTTGCTAAGCGTTAATCCTGTAGGAGCGAGCTCGCTCGCGAAGGTCGTCAACGATAACGCTGGCAGCCTGAATGAACGCGGTGTTTATGCGTTCTTCGCGAGCAAGCTCGCTCCTACAGTCCGAGGATTACTCGGCGTTACACAGCGCCAGGCAGTTATCCAGCATCCGGTTCGAGAAGCCCCACTCGTTGTCATACCACGCCAGTACCTTGAGCAGCTTACCGCTGACCTTGGTGTGGTTGGCATCGAAGATCGACGACAGCGGGTTATGGTTGAAGTCACTGGAAACCAGCGGCAGGGTGTTGTAGCCGAGGATTTTCGAGTGCTGGCTGGCCTGCTTCAACAGTGCGTTGACTTCGTCGGCGGTGGCTTCTTTTTTCAGCTGTACGGTGAGGTCCACCAGCGACACGTTGATCACCGGCACGCGCACGGCCATGCCGGTCAGCTTGCCCGCCAGCTCCGGCAATACCAGGCCGACGGCTTCGGCGGCGCCGGTCTTGCTCGGGATCATGTTCTGGGTGGCCGAACGCGCGCGGTACGGGTCGGTGTGGTAGACGTCGGTCAGGTTCTGGTCGTTGGTATAGGCGTGAATAGTGGTCATCAGGCCGCTTTCGATGCCCAGCTCCCGGTGCAGCACCTGGGCGACGGGTGCCAGGCAGTTGGTGGTGCACGAAGCGTTGGAGATGATCTGGTGCGATTGACGCAGAATGTCATGGTTTACGCCATAGACCACGGTCGCGTCCGCGCCCTTGGCCGGTGCGGAGATGATCACCTTGCGCGCGCCGGCGCTGATATGCGCGGCAGCCTTGTCACGGTCGGTGAACAGGCCGGTGCATTCGAACACCACGTCGATCTTGTGCGCGGCCCACGGCAGGTCGGCCGGGTTGCGAATGGCACTCACGGCAATCCGGTCACCGTTGACGGTCAGGCTTTCCTGATCGTGGGCGACCTCTGCGTCGAATGTGCCATGTACGGTGTCGTATTTGAGCAGGTGGGCATTGATCGAACTGTCGCCCAGGTCGTTGATGGCGACGATCTGCAGATCCTGGCGATAGCCTTGGGTATACAGTGCGCGCAGGACATTACGGCCGATACGGCCAAAACCATTGATTGCGATACGTAGAGTCATTGGAAAAGTGCCTGTCGTCGATTTGTTGTAAGAATTACAAGATTATTCGCATAAAAATAGAAAACAAGCCTTTTTAGTGGCAATATTTTGTTCAATCTACAACGAGTGACCTGAATCAACTGGTCCGATGATTCAAACGACCCCCTGCCATCCCATGAGCCGTGGGCGTTTGATCAGCATAGACTCTCAGGTCGCCACATCCGTTAGCCTGGAGTTCTATACATGCATCCCCGCGTTCTTGAGGTCACCGAACGGCTTATCGCCCGCAGCCGCGCCACCCGCGAGGCCTACCTTGCGCTCATTCGCGGCGCCGCCAGCGACGGTCCGATGCGCGGCAAGCTGCAATGCGCCAACTTCGCCCATGGCGTGGCCGGTTGCGGCACCGAGGACAAAAACAGCCTGCGCATGATGAATGCCGCCAACGTGGCAATTGTTTCTTCATATAACGACATGCTCTCGGCGCATCAGCCGTACGAACATTTCCCTGAACAAATCAAGAAAGCCCTGCGCGAAGTCGGCTCGGTCGGCCAGTTCGCCGGCGGCACGCCCGCCATGTGCGACGGCGTCACCCAGGGCGAGCCGGGCATGGAGCTGAGCCTGCTCAGCCGTGAAGTCATCGCCATGTCCACGGCGGTAGCGCTGTCCCACAACATGTTCGACGCCGCGTTGATGCTGGGCATCTGCGACAAAATTGTTCCCGGCCTGATGATGGGCGCGCTGCGCTATGGTCACCTGCCAATGATCTTCGTGCCCGGCGGGCCGATGCCGTCGGGTATCTCCAACAAGCAGAAGGCCGATGTGCGCCAGCGCTACGCCGAAGGCAAGGCCAGCCGCGAAGAGTTGCTGGAGTCGGAGATGAAGTCCTATCACAGCCCCGGCACCTGCACCTTCTACGGCACCGCCAACACCAACCAACTGTTGATGGAAGTCATGGGCCTGCACCTGCCTGGCGCTTCGTTCGTCAACCCGTACACGCCGCTGCGTGACGCATTGACCCGCGAGGCCGCGCACCAGGTCACGCGCCTGACCAAGGCCAACGGCAACTTCACGCCCATCGGCGAGATCGTCGACGAAAAATCCATCGTCAACTCCATCGTCGCCCTCAACGCCACGGGCGGGTCCACCAACCACACCCTGCACATGCCGGCCATCGCCATGTCGGCGGGTATCATCCTGACCTGGCAGGACATGGCCGACCTCTCCGAGGTGGTGCCGACCCTGTCTCACGTGTACCCGAACGGCAAGGCTGACATCAACCACTTCCAGGCGGCGGGCGGCATGTCGTTCCTGATCCGCGAACTGCTCGAAGCCGGCCTGCTCCACGAAGACGTCAACACCGTGGCGGGTAAAGGCTTGAGCCGCTACACCCAGGAGCCGTTCCTGGTCGATGGCGAACTGATCTGGCGCGACGGCCCCATCGAAAGCCTCGACGAAACCATCCTGCGCCCCGTGGCCCGTGCGTTTTCGCCGGAAGGCGGCTTGCGTGTGATGGAAGGCAACCTTGGCCGTGGCGTGATGAAAGTGTCTGCGGTCGCACCGGAGCATCAGGTGGTCGAAGCGCCGGCGGTGGTGTTCCAGGATCAACAGGACCTGGCCGATGCCTTCAAGGCGGGCCTGCTGGAAAAAGACTTCGTTGCGGTGATGCGCTTCCAGGGCCCGCGTTCCAACGGCATGCCGGAATTGCACAAGATGACCCCGTTTCTCGGCGTGTTGCAGGACCGTGGTTTCAAAGTGGCGTTGGTAACAGACGGGCGCATGTCCGGCGCCTCGGGTAAGATTCCCGCCGCGATCCACGTCAACCCCGAAGCCCAGAGCGGCGGGCCGCTGGCACGGGTCCGGGATGGCGATATCATTCGCGTCGATGGCGTGACCGGCACCCTGGAGCTTAAGGTGGATGCCGACGTATTTGCAGCGCGCACGCCTGCCACTGGCCTGTTGGGCAATAACGTGGGCGCTGGTCGCGAGTTGTTTGCATTCATGCGCTTGGCCGCAAGCTCCGCAGAGCAGGGCGCCAGCGCCTTTACCTCTGCCTTGGAGACGCTTAAGTGAAGTTAGCGCTGGTCGGTGATATCGGGGGTACCAACGCCCGTTTTGCGTTGTGGCGGGATCAGGCACTGCACTCGATTCGTGTGCATGCCACGGCGGACTACCCCAGCCCTGAAGACGCGATCAGGTTCTATCTGGCGGAAGAAGGCTTGAATATCGGCGATATCGGGGCAGTTTGCCTGTCGGTTGCCGGGCCGGTGAGCGGCGATGAATTCAAGTTCACCAATAATCACTGGCGCCTGAGCAAGACGGCGTTTTGCCAGGCGTTGCAGGTGGACGAACTGCTGCTGGTCAACGATTTTTCGGCCATGGCCCTGGGCATGACCCGCCTGCAGCCCGACGAATTCCGGGTAGTCTGCGAAGGCACCCCGGAGCTGTTGCGCCCGGCAGTGGTGATCGGCCCCGGCACCGGCCTGGGCGTCGGTACCCTGCTGGACCTTGGCGCAGGGCGCTTTGCGGCATTGCCGGGGGAGGGTGGCCATGTTGACCTGCCCCTGGGCAGCCCGCGCGAAACCCAGTTGTGGCAGCACATCCACAGCGAGATCGGCCATGTCAGCGCCGAAACCGCCTTGAGCGGCGGCGGCTTGCCGCGCCTGTACCGGGCGATCTGCGCGGTGGACGGGCACACACCGGTGCTGGACACGCCCGAGGCCATCACGGCAGCGGGCCTGGCGGGCGATCCGGTGGCGATGGAAGTCCTGAACCAGTTCAGCATCTGGCTGGGCCGCGTGGCGGGCAACAACGTGCTGACCACCGGCGGGCGTGGTGGCGTGTACATCGTGGGCGGGGTGATACCGAGGTTTGCCGACTTCTTTATCAACAGCGGTTTTGCCAAGAGCTTTGCCGATAAAGGCTGCATGAGCGACTATTTCAAAGGGATTCCGGTGTGGCTGGTGACCGCGCCGTATTCCGGGTTGACCGGGGCGGGTGTGGCGCTTGAGCAGGCATTTGCTTAGGCTGTGATGGCCTCATCGGGGGCAAGCCCCTCCCACCTATCGATTTGTGAATACCTTCAAATGTGGGAGGGGGCTTGCCCCCGATGAGGCCCTCAAGAACACCCCACAACAACAAGGAGGCCCCGTGAGCGTAATCAGTAAATCCATTCTCCTCGTCGACGACGACCAGGAAATCCGCGAATTGCTGCAGACCTACCTCAGTCGCGCCGGCTTCCAGGTGCGTGGCGTGGCCGATGGCGCGGGGTTCCGCCAGGCGATGGGCGAGGCGCCGTGCGACCTGGTGATCCTCGATGTGATGTTGCCGGACGAAGACGGTTTCAGCCTCTGCCGCTGGGTTCGCCAGCACCCGCGCCAGGCGCAGGTGCCGATCATCATGCTCACCGCCAGTTCCGACGAAGCCGACCGCGTGATCGGCCTGGAGCTGGGCGCCGATGACTATATCGGCAAGCCGTTCAGCCCCCGCGAATTGCAGGCGCGGATCAAGGCGCTGTTGCGTCGTTGTCAGTTCGGCCAGGAGCGCAGCGGTGCCGGCGAGGTGCTGGTGTTCGACGAATGGCGCCTGGATACGGTCAGCCACCGTCTGTTTCATGTGGACGGCGAAGAGGTGATCCTCTCCGGTGCCGACTTTGCCTTGCTCAAGCTGTTTCTCGACCACCCGCAACAGATCCTCGACCGCGACACCATCGGCAATGCCACCCGTGGCCGCGACCTGATGCCGCTGGACCGCATCGTCGACATGGCCGTCAGCCGCCTGCGCCAACGCCTGCGCGATACCGAGAAACCTCCGCGGCTGATCCGCACCGTGCGCGGCAGCGGCTATCAACTGGCAGCCAGCGTGGTTGCCGGCAATGCCCACTGAACACCTGAGCGAACGCCGCCGCCGTTTCCCCGTGCCACGCTCGCTGCTGGGGCGCATGTTGCTGCTGACCTTGCTCGCCGTGTTGTTCGCCCAGGCGCTGTCCAGCGTGATCTGGGTCTCGCAGCTGCGCGCCACGCAGTTGGAAGGCCTGGTCACCAGCGCCCGTAGCCTGGCGCATTCGATGACCGCCAGCGTGAGTTACTTCCGTTCATTGCCGGTGGCCTATCGCCCACTGGTGCTCGACCAGTTGCGCAGTATGGGCGGCACGCGTTTTGTGGTGACCCTCAATGATCGTCCGCTGGACATGCAGGTATTGCCCGAAACCCCGCGCAAGCAGGCGGTGCTGGTGGCTGTGGACGACGTGTTGCGCCAGACCCTCGGCGCCGATGTGCATATCTCGGTGGAGTTCGTCAGCGCCGAAGACCTGCGCATCTTCAATGCCGGCCTCAAGCTCGACGAACTGCCGCGCTCCTGGGCCCACTACGCGTTGACCCTGGAGCCGGTCAACCCACCGGTACTGGTCACCCAGATTCAGCTGGCGCCGGGTGAATGGCTGTACATCGCCTCGCTGTTGCCCGAACCCTACACCAGCCTTGAAGAGCAGGGCCTGCCGGCCCAGCAGGTGTGGTTTATCGTGTTGACCAGCGGCTTCCTGCTGCTGTTTATCGGCCTGCTGGTGCATTGGCAAAGCCGACCGCTCAAGCGCCTGGCGCGGGCGGCGCGGGACATGTCCCTGGGGGCGGACGTGGAACCGGTTGCCGAGGGCGGCGGCAGTGAAGTGGTGGAAGTGGGGCGTGCGTTCAATGCCATGCGTGAGCGCATCAGCCGCTACCTGACCGAGCGCAGCCAGCTGTTCAGCGCGATCTCCCACGACCTGCGCACCCCCATCACGCGCCTGCGCCTGCGCGTGGAATTGCTCGACGATGAGAACCTGCAAAACAAATTCGGGCGTGACCTGGATGAGCTGGAATTGCTGGTCAAGGGCGCGCTGCAGTGCGTGAAAGACACCGATATCCACGAGAACATCCAGCCGGTGGACCTCAACCACGTGCTCGAATGCCTGGTGGAACCCTACCTTGCGCCCAACGGCAACGGACGAGTGACCCAGCATGGGCAGGCCCTGGCCACCTATCCGGGCAAGCCGCTGGCGCTCAAGCGCTGCATCGGCAACCTGATCGACAATGCGTTGAAATACGGACAGAACGCGCATTTGCACATCGAGGACGATGGCGCCGAGTTCATCCTGCACGTGGACGACGAAGGCCCCGGCGTGCCGGAACAGCGCCTGGAGCAGGTGTTCGAGCCACACTTTCGCCTGGCCGGGCAGCAGCAGGGCTACGGTTTGGGATTGGGCATTGCGCGCAATATCGCCCATAGCCATGGGGGCGAAGTGAGTTTGCAGAACCTGCGCGAAGGCGGCCTGCGCGTTACCTTGCAGCTACCGCGCGGATTGGACTGACCGGATACGGACCAATGTGGGAGGGGGCTTGCCCCCGATAGCGGTGTATCAGTCAGCTCATTTGCAACTGGCCCACCGCAATCGGGGGCAAGCCCCCTCCCACATTTTGAAACTCATTGAGTCAGATGCTTTGGCGCAAGCGGGCCAAGTCGCGTAAAGGCGGCGCGCCAAACAACCGGCTGTACTCCCGGCTGAACTGCGACGGGCTTTCATACCCCACCCGATACCCCGCCGCCGAGGCCTCCAGCCCTTCGGCAATCATCAGCCGCCGCGCTTCCTGCAGGCGCAGTTGTTTCTGGTACTGCAGCGGGCTCATGGCGGTGATCGCCTTGAAGCGGTGATGCAAGGTCGACACGCTCAGGTTCACTTCCCGGGCCAGGTCATCGATGCGCAGCGGCTGTTCGTAGTTGCCGTTCAACCACTTGATCGCCTGGCTCACCCGGTGACTCTGGCTGTTGGCGACGGCGATTTCATACAGGCGATAGCCTTGGGGACCACGCAACAAGCGGTAGAGAATTTCGCGGTTGATCAGCGGCGCAAGCATCGCGATGTCTTTGGGCGTGTCCAGCAGGCGGCTCAGGCGCAGCACGGCATCGAGCAGTTGATTGTCGATGCGGTCGACGTACATGCCACGGGACGTAGGACGCGACGGCACGCCCATCGGGCCGGCTTCGGCAATCAGTGCGGTGAGTTGGGCCGGGTCGATATTGATGCGCACCGACAGGTTGGGGTCTTCCGGGGTGGCGTCGATAATCCGCCCGGCCACCGGCATGGCCACCGAGAACACCAGATAGTTGAGCGGGTCATAGGCGAAGATTTCGTCGGCGAGGCGCACTTCCTTGCTGCCACTGGCGAGGATGCACAATGCCGGTTCCACCAGCACCGGCATGAAGTCGCGCGGCGTGTTGTGGCGGTTCAGGTACAGCGAAGTGATCGCCGTACCGTAGGAACCGTCTTCCCAGGTATGGCGGTGCACGATGCTGGCCAGTTCGGCACGCTGCTTTTCCATCTCGGCATCGAGGGGAGTGGGCTTGAGGTCAGGCGACGACATGAGGCGTCCTCTACACGCAGGTTTGATGGGGCTCAGCTTAGCGGTGGAGTTTCAAACAGTGTTATGTCAATTCTGCACAATCCTTGCCTGATCCTGCGCCCTGTCGTGAATCAGGCAAGCAAAGCCGCTGTCATCTCCCTGAAACACGCCGCTTGGGCGTGGAATAAAACGGCTGCGCGAACGTCCTGCCTACGCTTCTGGCAGGATTGTGCAAGAAGCCTGCAGGAATCGACTAACCGCGCCCAACCCTGCGCCGCTATCTTTGATCCTGTGGCAACACGCCCTCACCGTGGTTGCCGAGCATCACTTCTCAACGGGAGAGTCGAACATGTCCACCCCCATTCCCGCGAGCCATATGGCCTTTATCCGTGCCCGTACCGGGTGCAGCACCGAGCTGGGTGCACGCTTGAGCAGTTTGATCGAACCGGGCCGACAGGCTCAGGGTTGCCTGCAATTTTCGTTGCAGCATTCCCAGGTCGACCCCGATGTGTGGTTGGTCACGGGTGTATGGAGCAGCGAGCAGGCGATGAGCGCCTACTTCAATTCCCCGGCCCTGATGATCTTCACCGAGTTGTTGAACGACAGGGTCGTGCGCAGCATGGACTTCCAGACCTTCACCGACGCATCCGCCGTCAACGCCTACGGCGAGTACCTGCAACTGGCCGGTTAGGGGTTAGAATGGCCGACTTTTCATTGGCCAGGACCTGCAACATGGCACGTAAACAATTTGCCCACCACGAAGCCGTTTCCGCCGTCGTACCGGGAGAGAGTGGCTACAGCGCCGCCGTTGCCGTCAAGGCACTCGATGGCATGGGCGCTCCGCGATTTCACAAGATCCTGGACGGTCAGACGTTCAAGACCGCGTCCGATGCCGATGATGCGGCGGCTGTGCAGCTTGAGTGCCTGGTTGATGTGGATGCAGACGGCCAACTGGTTTGGGCGCCTGCCGCTGACTAAATGGGTGAGGGGGCTTGCCGCCGATAGCGGTGGGTCAGCCAGCAAATTTGCAGCTGATACACAGTCATCGGGGGCAAGCCCCCTCCCACATGTTTGATTGCATTTCAGTCAGGGTTTTGTGGCGCCTGGCCGGTACATCTTGAACAGCGCTTCAGGGCCTAACTGGAAATAATCCGCCGGGCCGCCACCGCGCAGAATCGGCTCGGCGGCGGCCGTGTCGTAGATCCCATCCTTGAGCAGCCATTTGGCGATGTGCACCGCGACCACTTCGCCCAGCACCAGCCAGCTGGGGACCAACTGCTGGTCGGCGCGTTGCAGCTGGATAATCTGCGTCACCTTGCATTCGAACGACACCGGGCTCTCGCCCACCCGCGGGACGCCGACGATTTTCGAAGCCATCGGCGTCAGGCCGGCCAACTCGAATTCATTCACGTCCGGCGAAACAGCCGCGCAACTCTGGTTCATCTGCTCGGCCAGCGGGCGGGTCGCCAGGTTCCACACGAACTCGCCGGTCTGTTCGATATTGTTCAGGCTGTCTTTGCGCCCGACGCTGGAAAACCCAATGATCGGCGGAATGTAGTTGAACGCGTTGAAGAAGCTGTAGGGCGCCAGGTTCAGGCGACCTTCGCGGTCGTGTGACGAGATCCAGCCGATCGGGCGCGGGCCGACGATGGCATTGAACGGATCATGGGGCAGGCCGTGGCCGTTGGCGGGTTCGTAGAAGTGGATATCGTCGGACATAGCCTGTCTGCTCTCAATTCTGGAGCCCACATCATATCCAATGTGGGAGGGGGCTTGCCCCCGATATCGGTGGTTCAGTCACTGTATAGATGACGGATACACCGCTATCGGGGGCAAGCCCCCTCCCACATTTTTAGTCGGTGGTAATCCGCGAATGCTTGCGGGTGTCCTTCATGGTCACATAGACCAGCAACGACACCGCGATACACGCGGTCACGTACCAGTAATAACCGGTCTCCATGCCGATGCTCTTGAACCACAGGGCAATGTATTCAGCGGTACCGCCGAAGATCGACACGGTCAGGGCATACGGCAGGCCCACGCCGAGGGCGCGGATTTCAGTCGGGAACAGCTCGGCTTTGACCACCGCATTGATCGAGGTATAGCCGCTGACGATGATCAGCGCGGCCATGATCAGGAAGAACGCGCCCCACCAGGTCTGGATGGTGTGCAGGGTGGTGAGGATCGGCACGGTAAACAGCGTGCCGAGGACGCCGAAGGCGATCAGGATCGGGCGCCGACCAATCTTGTCCGACAGGCCGCCCACCAGGGGTTGCAGGCACATGAACAGAAACAGCGTCGCCGCCGAGATGGTGGTGGAGTCGGAGATGCTCATGCCGACGGTGTTCACCAGGTATTTCTGCATGTAAGTGGTGTAGGTGTAGAAGGCCAGGGTGCCGCCCATGGTCAGGCCCACCACGGTGAGCAGTTCCTTGGGGTGGCGCATCAAGGTGCGCATCGCGCTTTCCTTGGCTTTTTCCTTTTTGGTGAACGACTCGGTTTCTTCCATGCCGCGACGCAGATAGAGCGCAACCACTGCGCACAGGGCGCCGATGGCGAACGGAATGCGCCAGCCCCAGGCGTACAGTTGCTCGGTGGTCAGCAGTTGTTGCAGCACGATCAGCACCGCCAGCGCGATGAGCTGGCCGGAGATCAGGGTCACGTACTGGAAGCTGGAGTAGAAACCGCGACGTTCCTTGGTCGCCATCTCGCTGAGGTACGTGGCGGAGGTGCCGTATTCGCCACCGACCGACAGCCCCTGCAGCAACCGGGCAAACACCAGCAGGATGGGTGCACCGATACCGATGAGTTCATAGCTTGGGCTCAGGGCAATCAACAGTGAGCCGAAGCACATCAGGTAGACCGAGGCCATCAGGGCTTTTTTACGCCCGACTTTGTCGGCGTAAAGGCCCATCAGCCAGCCGCCGATAGGACGCATCAAAAAGCCCACGGCGAAGATCGCGGCGGTGTTGAGCAATTGGGCGGTGGTGTCGCCTTTGGGGAAGAAGGTTTTGGCGAAGTACAGCGAGAATGCGGCATAGACGTACCAGTCATACCACTCGACCATGTTGCCGACGGAGCCGCTGAAGATCGATTTGATCCGGCTGGAGGTCGTGCGTTCTTTCGCCGGCGCAGCTGCCGACCCCAGAGGCAAGGTATTGGAGTTATCCATTGAAGGATCCTTCATCTAGTTGTTTTTATGGAGCGTGCTTGAGCACTGCCTGACTTGGGCTATAGCAGAAGCTGTGCCAGGTGGATGAAGGCCCGGGGTAGAAGGGTTTCAAGGTTTTTTTGAGCGGAAAATTGCTGATGGTTCTGGGGTGATGAGCGGAAATCCGCTTATGGCTGCGGGCGTCATCGGGGGCAAGCCCCCTCCCACATTTTGATTTGTGAACACATCCAAGTGTGGGAGGGGGCTTGCCCCCGATAGCGATCGGAAGGCCGCTAAAGAAACATCTCCCTTGCCAACCCATGCCGTTGCATCTTTTCATTGAAGGTGCGGCGGGGCAGTTGCAGTTCCGCCAGCACCGCCTTGATATCGCCTTTATGTCGGGTCAGCGCAGCTTTCAGGCAATGCGCCTCGAAGGCTTCCTGTTGCGCCGCCAACGATTGCCCGACCTCGACACCCTCAGGTTCAGGCTCTCCAAGCCCCAGTACCTGGCGTTCAGCGACGTTGGCCAGTTCACGCACATTGCCCGGCCAGTCATGGCTGAGCAGGCGCCCCAACTGCGGCCCGCTCAAGGGTTCGACCTGGCGGCCCAAACGCTCGGCGGCGCTTTGCGCAAAATGCTCGTACAGCAACGGGATGTCTTCGCGCCGCTCGCGCAACGGTGGCAAGCGCAGTTGCGCGACGTTCAGGCGATACGCCAGGTCTTCGCGAAAACGCCCGGCACGGGCCTCTTCCAGCAGGTCCGGCTTGGTGGCGGCAATGATGCGTAAATCCACCTGGATACTTTGATTGGAACCCAACCGCTCAAGCTTCTGCTCCTGCAGCACCCGCAACAATTTCACCTGTTGGGCCAGGGGCATGCTTTCGATTTCATCAAGGAACAGCGTGCCGCCGTGGGCATATTCCAGCTTGCCGATACGCTTGCCCTGGGCGCCGGTGAACGCGCCGCTTTCATGGCCGAACAACTCGGCCTCGAACAGCTGTTCGGGAATGGCCGCGCAATTGAGCGCGACAAACGGTTTCTTCGCCCGCAGGCCGAAATCATGCAGGCAGCGGGCCACCAGTTCCTTGCCGCTGCCGGTCTCGCCACGGATCAACACATTGACCGGCAGCGCTGCCAGGTCCAGCACCTGGCGGCGCAGGTGCTGCAAACTGCGGGACACCCCCAGCAGGCTGGATTCCAGTTGGGCGCGGTGATCGGCCTGCTGATGCAGGCGGCGGTTTTCCAGGACCAGGCCGCGTTTGTCGAGCGCTCGACGCAGGCTATTGAGCAGGGTATCCGGGCTGAAAGGTTTTTCCAGAAAGTCGTAGGCGCCGTCGCGCATGGCTTCGACGGCCATTGGCACGTCGCCATGGCCGGTGAGTAAAATCACTGGCAAGTCGGCATCACGACGCTGCACTTCGGCCAGCAACTCCAGGCCGCTGAGCCCGGGCATGCGCACGTCGCTCAGGATCACGCCGGGGAAGTCCCTGGGCAACTGCGCCAGGCATTCTTCGGCACGGCTGAACAATTGCACCGCGAAACCCGACAGGCTCAACCATTGTTCGACGGCCGTGCGAATGCTGGCTTCGTCATCCACCACAATCACCGCGTTCAACATAGGTCGGGCGTCTCCAGCGCGACGGGTAAGGTCAAGGTAAACACTGCGCCGTCGCCCCGGTTGCCGGCGATCAGGCGTCCGCCCAGTTCATGCACGATAGCGTAGGACACCGCCAACCCCAAGCCGAGCCCGTCACCCACTGGCTTGGTGGTGAAGAAGGGGTCGAATACGTTGTTCAAGTGTTCTTCGGCAATCCCGCCGCCGCTGTCGCTGACGCTTAACTGCCAGAGCTGCTGGTCGGCGTGCAAACGGATCTCCAGGCGTTTGCGCGGTTTGTCGGCCATGGCATCCAGGGCGTTACGCAGCAGGTTGATCAACACTTGTTCGAGGCGAATCGCGTCGCCCCGTACCCAGGCAGGGCGGGTCAGGTCCAGCGCTACGCCGATGTGTTCATCGCGCAGGCGCGCATCGAGCAGATGCAGGGACTGGTCGACCACGGTGGCCAGGTCCAGGCGTTCGCGCAGGCCGCTGGGGCTTTTTCGGGCGAAGGTCTTGAGGTGGCCCGTCAGCGCCGCCATGCGCGTGAGCATGTCATCCAGCGGTGTGAGTGCCTTGTAGGCATCGTCCACGCGGCCGTGGTCGAGCAACAGTCGCAGCGTCGCCAATTGCATGCGTTGCGCGGTCAGTGGTTGGTTGATTTCGTGGGCAAGGGCGGCGGACATCTGCCCCAGTGCCGCCAGTTTGGCCGACTGCACCAGGCCATCCTGAGCGGTGCGCAGGGCCCGGGTGCGCTCCTCCACCAATTGTTCGAGCTCTTCGCGGCTGCGTTGACGCAGGCGCGCCAGGCGCCAGCGTTGGCTCAGGAACAGCACAAGGAACACCAGGGCCAGCCAGGACCCGGCGGCGGCCAGGCCGGCATTGCGCTGGTCTTCAAACGGGAACTGGGGTTTGCGCAGCAGGTGCAGGGTCCAGCCTTCGGCTTTGAGCGGCAGCGACTCCCAGATGTAGTTGGCACTGCCGTCGGGGCCGTTGACGCGCATTAAATGGCTGTTGTCGTCAAAGCGTTGCAGGGTGCTGGTCTCCAGCGGCTGCAGTTGCTTCTTGTCGTATTGACGAGTGGCCTTGAGTTCAGCCAGGTCGCTCCCTGACAGCGGCCGCAGGTTGCGATAGCGCCAGCCCGGCTGGTTGGCGATGAACACAATGCCGCGTGCATCGCTGACCAGCAGCAAGTCATTGCCCTGGGCCCATTCGCGTTCCAGTTCGGGAAACTCCAGCTTGACCACCATGGCGCCGAGGAACTGCTCGTGTTCATCGACCACTGCGCTGGAAAGGAAGTAGCCCGGGATGCCGGTAGTCACCCCCACGGCATAAAAGCGCCCGGTGCCCTGGCTCAAGGTCTGGCTGAAATAGGGGCGAAAGGCGTAGTTGTGCCCCACGTAACTGCTGGGCAGCTTCCAGTTGCTGGCGGCCACGGCCAGGCCGGTGCGGTCCATCAGTTCCAGGGTGGACGACTGCGCGGCGCTGTTGATGCGTTCCAGCTTGCGGTTGAGCAGGTCCTGGGTGCTGGCATCCAGCGGGCCTTTCAAGGCGTTGATCATCTCCGAGTCCAGGGCCAGCACGGCGGGCAGGGCGCGGTAGCGTTCGATCAGGGTGTGCAGCGAGTTGGCATACAGCGCGAGCTGCTGGTTGGCGCGGGCGGCATCGTCCACCAAAGCCTGGCGTTCGGCATGGCGCGTAGCCAGGGCGGCAGCCAGTACTGCACCGGCGATGATCAGCAGCGAATAGAAGGTCAGGCGCAGGGAGCGAGGGATCGCGATCATACGATGATCAACAGGCCGGTAAGGGGCGAGCACCATACCATGAGCCATTGGGTAGTGCAGTCAGAGGACTGGTGTGGGAGGGGGCTTGCTCCCGATAGAGGTATGCCAGTCAGCCTATCTGGAACTGACTAACCGCTATCGGGAGCAAGCCCCCTCCCACATTTGGCTGCACTCATCATGAAAAAAGGCGACTGGGACGTGGGGCCGCAGTCGCCTTTATCCTTGGAGGGAGGTGCTTACTGCACTTCCACCGCGAGGCTCTCACTGATCTTCTTCTGCCAGATGGCAGGACCGGTGATGTGTACCGACTCGCCGTTGCTGTCCACCGCAACGGTGACCGGCATGTCCTTCACGTCGAACTCGTAGATCGCTTCCATGCCCAGTTCGGCGAAAGCGACGACGCGCGATTGCTTGATGGCTTGCGCCACCAGGTACGCGGCGCCGCCCACGGCCATCAGGTACACGGCCTTGTGGTCCTTGATCGCTTCGATGGCGGTGGGGCCGCGCTCGGATTTGCCGATCATGCCCAACAGGCCGGTTTGTTCGAGGATCTGACGGGTGAACTTGTCCATCCGCGTCGCGGTGGTCGGGCCTGCCGGGCCCACCACTTCTTCACGCACCGGATCAACCGGGCCGACGTAGTAGATGAAGCGACCCTTGAGGTCCACCGGCAGGGTTTCGCCCTTGTTCAGCATCTCGACCATGCGCTTGTGCGCGGCGTCGCGACCGGTGAGCATCTTGCCGTTGAGCAACACGGTTTCGCCCGGCTTCCAGCTCTGCACTTCTTGCGGAGTCAAGGTGTCGAGGTTGACGCGACGGGCCGATGGGCCGGCTTCCCAGACGATTTCCGGGTAGGCGTCCAGCGGTGGCGCTTCCAGCGATGCCGGGCCCGAACCGTCGAGCACGAAATGCGCATGGCGGGTGGCGGCGCAGTTGGGGATCATGCACACCGGCAGGGAAGCGGCGTGAGTCGGGTAGTCCATGATCTTCACGTCGAGTACGGTGGTCAGGCCACCCAGGCCCTGGGCGCCGATGCCCAGTTGGTTGACCTTCTCGAACAGCTCCAGGCGCATCTCTTCGATACGGTTCTGCGGGCCGCGCTTCTTCAGCTCATGGATGTCGATGGATTCCATCAACACTTCCTTGGCCATCACCGCGGCCTTCTCGGCGGTGCCGCCGATGCCGATACCCAGCATGCCCGGTGGGCACCAGCCGGCACCCATGGTCGGAACGGTCTTGAGCACCCAGTCGACGATCGAGTCGGACGGGTTGAGCATGGCCATTTTCGACTTGTTTTCGGAACCACCGCCCTTGGCGGCCACGTCCACTTCCACGGTGTTACCCGGGACGATGGAGTAGTGGATCACGGCCGGGGTGTTGTCCTTGGTGTTTTTACGCGCGCCTGCCGGATCGGCGAGGATGGAGGCGCGCAGCACGTTTTCCGGCAGGTTGTAGGCGCGACGCACGCCTTCGTTGATCATGTCGTCCAGGCCCATGGTGGCGCCATCCCAACGGACATCCATACCCACGCGCACGAACACGGTGACGATACCGGTGTCCTGGCAGATCGGGCGATGGCCGGTGGCGCACATGCGCGAGTTGATCAGGATCTGGGCGATGGAATCACGGGCGGCCGGCGATTCTTCGCGCAGGTAGGCTTCGTGCATCGCCTGGATGAAATCAACCGGGTGGTAGTAGGAAATGAATTGCAGGGCGTCGGCAACGCTCTGAATCAGGTCGTCTTGCTTGATCACGGTCATGAGTCGCGCTCCTCTATAAGGGAACATTCAATAAAGGTGGCTTCAGTGTTGCATCGGTCGGCTGAAGCCACCTTCCACAGGCACGCCATTGGTGCAGGCGCGACGCTAAAAAGGCGCGGCAGTATAACCCGTGGCGGTGGCCGATACACCCGACTATGGTCAAACTGTCGCAGGCATGATTCCCTGTGCACGTCCCTTCTGATAGAGCCTTTATATGCCTGAACTGCACGTCGGCGAACGCCACTGGTCGGTCGCCACCGGCAGCAACCTGCTGGATGCCTTGAACCAGGCAGGTGTGGCCGTGCCCTACAGTTGCCGCGCCGGCAGTTGCCATGCCTGCCTGGTACGTTGCCAGGGCGAGGTTCAGGACAAGCAACCTGAAGCGTTGAGCCCGGAGCAACGCCAGCACGGTTGGCGCCTGGCGTGCCAGTGCCAGGTGGTTGGCGATCTGCAGGTCGAAGCCTTTGATCCTGTGCGCGACGGTTTGGCGGCGCAGGTGGTGGGGGCCGATTGGCTGACGGCATCGGTGCTGCGTCTGCGCCTGCAACCGGAGCGCGGCCTGCGGTACAGGGCGGGGCAGCACCTGGTGTTATGGGCGGGGCAGGTGGCGCGGCCGTATTCCCTGGCGAGTTTGCCGCAGGAGGAGCCATACCTGGAGTTTCATCTGGATTGCCGTTTACCCGGCGAATTCAGCGATGCGGCGCGACAGTTGAACAGCGGTGATTGTCTGCGCCTGGGCGAGTTGCGGGGCGGGGCGCTGCATTACGATCCGGACTGGCAGATGCGACCGCTGTGGCTGCTCGCTTCCGGCACTGGACTGGGGCCGTTGTGGGGGGTATTGCGTGAAGCGTTGCGCCAGGATCACCAAGGCGCCATTCGCGTGATTCACCTGGCCCATGATGCTGACGGGCATTATCTGGCCGGGCCCTTGGCAGAGCTCGCCGCGCAGCATTCCAACCTGACGGTGGAGCTGTGGACGGCGGCGCAGTTGGACCAGGCATTGGTGCAACTGCGGCTTGTTTCGCGGCAAACGCTGGCTTTACTGTGCGGGCACCCTGGCAGCGTCGAGGTGTTCGCCAAGCGTTTGTTTTTGGCGGGGCTGCCGCGTAATCAGCTGCTGGCTGATGTGTTTGTGCCTCGTGGTTGAGGGGGGGGCGCGATTAACTGTGGGAGGGGGCTTGCTCCCGATGGCGGCCTCTGGGCCGACCAGGATTTTGTGTCGATCCTGGCCCAAATGTGGGAGGGGGCTTGCTCCCGATGGCGACCTCTGGGCCGACCAGGATTTTGTGTCGATCGTGGCCCAAATGTGGGAGGGGGCTTGCTCCCGATGGCGGCCTCTGGGCCGACCAGGGTTTTGTGTCGATCCTGGCCCAAATGTGGGAGGGGGCTTGCTCCCGATGGCGGCCTCTGGGCCGACCAGGATTTTGTGTCGATCCTGGCCCAAATGTGGGAGGGGGCTTGCCCCCGATGGCGGCCTCTGGGCCGACCAGGATGCTGGATTGGACCGAGTACATATCCGTTTCTTCGGTCACGGCCACTTAGGGTTCCGCCCTGACGGCGGCTCACTTTTGAAAAGCGCAAAAGTAAGCAAAACGCTCTTGCCGGTATGACTCACCCACATGGGTTACAAATCAGTTCACGCACATAGGTAACAGTTTTTAACTGGCAGGGTCGATTTCGCGAGGATCTGACCATGCCCTGGAAAGAGCTGAAACCTATGGACCTTAAAGTAATGTTCATTGCCGATTACCTGTCCCAGAAGCACAGCCTTAGCCAGCTGTGCCGGGACTATGAGGTCAGCCGCAAGACTGGGTATAAGTGGATCAGGCGTTACGAGGCAGAGGGCCCGAGTGGGCTTGATGAACGTAGCCGCTGCCGCCACAACCAAACCTACGTGGTGCCCTTGGCTGTGAAACAGGCAATCGTTGAATTTCGCTTAAGTGGCGAGACGATCCCCGGCCCGAAAAAGATTCAGAATAGCCTCATGCAGCGTTTCCCAGATCAGGATCCGCCCTCGAAGACGACCATTTACAACATTCTCAAGGCAGCTGATTTGATTACCCCCAAGCCATTGCGCCGACGGGTGGCTGTGTATCCCAAGCCTTTACGCAAGGCAGAAAATCCCAACCAGTTGTTCAGCGCTGATTACAAGGGCCAATACCTGACCGGAGCAGGGATTTGGTGTTATCCGCTGACGATCATGGATCATGCCAGCCGGTTTTTGCTGGCGTGCCAGAGCATGAGCAGCACCAATCTGAAGGAAACCCAGCAAACCTTCGAAAGGGTTTTTCGCGAATACGGCCTGCCAGAGCGTATTCGTACTGACAATGGGATACCGTTTGCCAGCACCAGTCGTGCAGGGCTGTCACAGCTGTCGATTTGGTGGATGAGACTTGGGATCATTCCTGAGAGGATCGAGCCAGGTCGCCCAGATCAGAATGGGCGGCATGAGCGCATGCACCGGACGCTGAAAAGTACATTACCTCACCCGTCGGCAATTGCGTGGGAAGCCCAGCAGCGACACTTTGATCGCTTCCTGCAGCACTACAATTACGAGCGTGGACATGAGGCGCTTGGCCAGAAAACGCCTGCTGCTTGCTATACGCCTTCAACTCGAATGTACCCAGAGACGCTACCGGAAATGATCTATGCGAGTCATATTGAGAGTTACCTGGCCGACAGTAGCGGAATCATCAATCGAGGAGGCATGCGGGTTTATGTTGGCAATCTACTTTGTCACCAGACCATCGGAATGGAGATGATCGGTGATGGGGTATGGAATGTAATCTTCGGTCCTGTGATCTTGGGCCATGTGAATGCGAGAGATGCAAAGAACGGTTATGTCTCAATCAAAGTGTCACCTATGTGAGTGCACTTTTTTGTAACCCATGTGGTTGACCCGTACA
>NZ_CVTV01000026.1:0-87487 GCF_900004865.1 Pseudomonas sp. 37 R 15
TGAACTGGTCAAGTAATCTTGGACACTGATTAAGGTTCACGCCGCCAACCTTTCCTTCACGACCGGCGACCGGTAGTCGTTGTAGCTATGAGGCCTGCTGATGTTGTAGCGCGAGACATAGCGCTGCACGTCTGCTCGGGCCTCATGTTCCAGTTTGTAGCCCGTTTCAGGCACCCACTCTGATTTCAAGCTGCCAAAGAAACGCTCCATCGGGGCGTTGTCCCAGCATTCGCCTTTACGGCTCATACTCTGCCTAAACCCCTGTTTCAGCAGCTCGTTTCGGAATTTATGACTGGTGTACTGACAACCTTGGTCAGAATGAAACAACACATCCTGGGGATGGCCGCGTAGCTCAACCGCCATGCGTAGCGCTTCGCAGGTCAGGTTGGCATCAGAAATCATCGAGAACGACCAGCCCACGATCCTGCGAGCGTACAAATCCAGAACGGCGGCGAAGTACATCCACCGCTTGCCGACCTTGATATATGTCACGTCGCCACACCACACCTGATTAACCGCCGTCACATCAAATTTTCGCTTGAGCACGTGCGGCGCCACCAAGGCCTCCACGCCCGGCGACCTGTACTTATGGCGCCTGCGCTGACGGCTGGCGATGCCAGCTTCGCGCATCAAACTGCGAGCCATATAACGCCCGATACGATGCCCTTTGGCTTGTAGCTCCTTGGACAACGTACGTGCACCGGCCGACTCTCTGGACGCCTTGTGGTGCCTGACCAGCGCGGCTTTGAGCTTATCCCTCTCAGGATTTGCTCTGCCTTGGCGCTGGCGCCAGGCGTAGAAGCTACTGCGGTTGACCCCAAACGCCTGGCAACACCTTTTAACGCCGTACTGCTCGTCCAGCTCATCGATCAACGTGAATGATCTTTGGCGTCCAAAAGCAGGAGAGCACTGGCCTTTTTTAGAATTTCGATATCCAGGTCTTTCTCTCTGAGCAGAGCTTTGAGCCTCTGGATTTCTCGTTGATCAGCAGTAATCGCCTTGGCCCCTACCGGGGTCGAGCCCAAGCGTTCTTTTTGCACTTGATCGACCCAGCGGCGCAGGGCTGTGGGGCCGATATCCAGGGTGGCACACACCTCGGTAACCGGCTGACCTTCATCCAACACCATGCTGGCAGCCTTGAGCTTGAACTCACTCGAATAAGATTTACGCATAACCAAACACCTCAGATTTGGGCGCTATCATAGCGCCCGATTGAAGTGTCCAAAATCATTAGGCCAGTTCAGCTTGCCCCCCGATGGCGGTGTGTCAGTCAACTTATGTGTAGCTGACCCACTGCAATCGGGGGCAAGCCCCCTCCCACATTTGGATTGTGTCAGGTCAGATGGTTCGTCAAGTATCGGAAGTATTCTTCGCGAATTTCTGGAATCTCATTGATCAAATGATGCCTGCCGCGCTTGAGCATCAACACCTCAGGCCGATCGAACTTGCCCTGCAGTACGCGCAGATTGTGCTGCCAATCCACCGTCATATCCTCCTCACCCTGCACGATCACTGGCCGCCGAGCGCTGCGTGGTGCGGCTTCGATGCGTTTGATCCAGCACGCCAGCGCCCCCACCCAGGCGGTGGGCAGTTGGCGCGGCTGCAATGGGTCGGCTTCGAGAAAAGGTCTGAATGCCGGGTCGTTGGAATTATCGCTGAAGCGTCGCGCGATGCCTTTGACGAACGGGCGCAGCAGGTAATAGCTGAGCTGCGACCAACCCCAGGCTCGCGGGCGTACCAGGGGCGAAAGTAGAAACGTCTTGCCCTGGGCCGGGCTTTGATCGCCATGGTTGAGCAGGTGGTCAACCACAATTGCGCCACCGGTGCTCTGCCCGAACAGGTGCCAGGGCTGCGGCAGTTGCAACGCCCCGGCCTCGGCGAACAAAGCCTGCACCACGTGCTGGTACACCGCAAAATCATCGATGCTGGCCCGTATGCCGCTGGACAAGCCATGACCTGGCAGGTCGCAGGCGATCACCACAAAGCCCTGTTCCAGCGCCCAGTCCACCGCATGGCGATAGAGCCCCATGTGGTCGTAGAAGCCGTGGAACATGAACATCGTCGCCACCGGCGCCGAAGGCCACCACACCTGCGCAACCACCTCGAACCCATCCACCTCCAGACGCCCCAGGCGGCTCACGGCCTCGCGGGCCGGCAGGTCCAACCCGTAGAACCGCTGGTACACCCGCGCCTCGGCTGACAGCGGCTGCGCATCCATCAGGGGCCGCAAGCTTTCGCGCAGATGATCAGGGTCAAAGGTGACGGGCATAAAGGCTTCCAGACTGACGGTGAAGATGAATATCGAGCTGCGATATTCATCTGTCAGGACAAGCATGGCAAGCTACGCGACCCGCGAGGATACCTCTGAATGCGACAACCCTACCGCACTGCCTTGTTCACCAGCCTGGTGCTGATTATCTGCGCCGGCGTGCTGTGGGCCGCGTATGACTGGTTCCAGGGCCGTTATCTGCGCGCCTTCAGCGAGCATACGGCGGTGTTTTCCGGCGATGCGCTGCAACTGCCCGCCGCACTCAGCGGCCCTGGGCCGATTCGCCTGGTGCACTTCTGGGACCCGGCCTGCCCGTGCAATGTCGGTAACCAGCAACACCTGGGTGAGCTGATCGAGCACTACGCGCCGCAAGGTGTCGAGTTCTACGCCCTGCAGAAAGCCGGCAGCCACGGCGCCCTGCCAGACAACCTGCGCCGGATGAAAACCCTCGACGCCCTGCCCGGCGCCGATCAGCTACCGGCCAGCCCGGCCGTAGGCATTTGGGACCGTACGGGCAAGCTGGCGTATTTCGGGCCGTACAGCGAAGGACTGACCTGCAATGCCGGCAACAGCTTTATCGAGCCGATCCTCAAGGCCCTGCAAGCCGGGCGCGAAATCAACGCCACGCACACCCTGGCGGTGGGCTGCTATTGTTCGTGGCCTGAGCAACCGTAGTCTGTCCATTCTGGGTAAGGAAAGTCGATGAAGCGTGTCTTGCAGGCTCTCGTGGTGCTGGTTGTGCTGGTTGCCCTCGGCGCCGGCGGGTACGTCTACAGCAAGCAACCCAGCCGCCAGGGCACGGGCACGCTGGCGCACCTGCAAGGCTCGGTCACCGTGCGCTACGACGACCGTGGCGTGCCGCATATCCGCGCCGAGAACGAGGCCGACCTGTACCGCGCGCTGGGCTATGTGCATGCCCAGGACCGGTTGTTCCAGATGGAAATCATGCGCCGCCTGGCCCGTGGCGAGCTGGCCGAAGTGCTGGGGCCCAAGCTGCTGGAGACCGACAAGCTGTTTCGCAGCCTGCGGATTCGCGAGCGCGCCCTGAGCTACGTCGAGCACATGAACCCTGACTCGGCCGCCTGGAAGGCCCTGCAAGCCTATCTGGACGGGATCAATCAATACCAGGCCAGCCACGCCAGCCCGATGGAGTTCGACGTGCTGGGCATTCCCAAGCGGCCCTTCACTGCCGAGGACTCCATCAGTGTCGCCGGGTATATGGCCTACAGCTTCGCCGCAGCCTTTCGTACCGAACCGGTGCTGACTTACGTGCGCGACCAGTTGGGCAGCGATTACCTCAAGGTGTTCGACCTGGACTGGCAACCCAAAGGCGCACTCAACCTGGCGGCCGGCGATTGGAAAACCCTCGGCGCCCTCGCCCGCCTGAGCGAGCAGGCCCTGGCCGACAACGGCTTGCCGCAGTTCGAAGGCAGTAACGCCTGGGCCATCAGCGGCAACCGTACCAAAAGCGGCAAACCGTTATTGGCCGGCGATCCGCATATTCGCTTTTCGGTGCCGTCGGTGTGGTACGAGGCGCAGCTGTCGGCGCCCGGCTTTGAGTTGTATGGCTATCACAACGCGCTGGTGCCGGTGGCATTCCTGGGACACAACCTGGATTTCGGCTGGAGCCTGACCATGTTCCAGAACGATGACCTCGACCTGATCGCCGAGAAGGTCAACCCGGTCAACCCCAATCAGGTCTGGTACCACGGCCAGTGGGTCGACATGAGCAGCAGCGAACAGCAAATCCAGGTCAAGGGCCAGGCCCCGGTCACGCTCGTCCTGCGCCGTTCGCCCCACGGCCCGATCGTCAATGACGTACTCGGTGAACACGCCGGCGCCACGCCGATTGCGATGTGGTGGGCGTTCCTCGACACAGAGAACCCGATCCTCGAAGGCTTCTACCAGCTCAACCGCGCCGATACCCTGGCCAAGGCACGCGCCGCGGCGGCCAAGGTAGCGGCGCCGGGCCTGAACATCGTGTGGGCCAATGCCAGGGGCGATATCGGCTGGTGGGCGGCGGCGCAGTTGCCGATACGCCCGGCCGGCGTCAACCCGGGGTTCATCCTCGACGGCAGTACCGCCCAGGCCGATAAATTGGGCTTCTACCCGTTCAGCGCCAACCCCCAGGAAGAGAACCCGGCGCGCGGCTATGTGGTCTCCGCCAATGCCCAGCCGGCATCACCCACCGGCATGGAAATCCCCGGCTATTACAACCTGGCCGACCGTGGCCAGCAGTTGAATGCGCAGTTGAGCGACAACCGCGTGAAATGGGATGTGAACAATAGCCAGGCCCTGCAACTGGGCACCACCACCGCCTTTGGCCCGCGACTGCTGGCGCCGCTGTTGCCGGTGTTGCGCGAGGTAGTCACAGACCCGGCGCAGGTGAAGCTGGTGGAACAACTGGCGAGCTGGAAAGGCGATTACCCGCTGGACTCCACCAGCGCCACCCTGTTCAACCAGTTGCTGTTCAACCTTGCCGATGCGACCTTCCACCCGAAACTGGGCGACGCCCTGTTCAAGACGCTGCTCGGCACCCGCGTGATCGACGCGGCCCTGCCACGGCTGGCCGCCATGCCGGATTCGCCCTGGTGGAATGGCACGCGGGCCGAGACCGTCAAGCTGGCCTGGGACAACAGCCTCGCGCATCTGAAAGCCACCTTCGGCGATGACCCGTCCCAGTGGCAGTGGGGCAAAGCGCACACCCTGACCCATGGCCATCCACTGGGCATGCAAAGGCCATTGGACAAACTCTTCAACGTTGGTCCCTTCGCCGCACCGGGCAGCCACGAAGTGCCGAACAACCAGACCGCCATGATCGGCCCGGCCCCCTGGCCGGTGACCTATGGCCCGTCGACCCGCCGCCTGATCGACTTCGCCGACCCGGCCCATGCCCTGACCATCAACCCGGTGGGGCAAAGCGGCGTACCGTTTGATGCGCACTACAGCGACCAGGCACCAACCTATATCGAAGGCGGGTACGAGCAGGCGCATTTCAGTGAGGAGGAGATCACGGCGAATACCCGTGGCACCTTGAAACTGTTGCCTGCCAGATAGCCGAGTATCACTGGGTCACTGGGTCAAAATGTGGGAGGGGGCTAGCCCCCTCCCACATTGACGGCAAAGTTGAGCCTGAACTGTTGCGGCGTCACGCCCAGCCGGCGGTTGAACACGCTACGCATGTGCTGGGCATCGCGAAACCCGCATTGATAGGCCACGGTCTTCAGCGGCGCGTGGGTGCTTTCGAGCATCACCCGCGCCGCGTCCACGCGCGCCCTCTCGACAAATTCCGCCGGCGTGATCCGCGCTTCACGGGCGAACACCCGGGAGAAATTGCGCGCGCTCATATTGGCCGCCCTGGCCAGGTCGGCAATGCTCAAATCCCCGGTCAGGTTCGCCAGCACGTACAACTGCACCAGCGCCACCGCCGAGGTGGCTTCGGCATGGGGCGTGAGGAACGGGCTGAACTGCGACTGGCCGCCCGAACGCTGGGTGAACACGACCAGGCGCTTGGCCACGCTCAATGCGACTTCCGGGCCATGGTCCTGGGCGAGCAGGTACAGCGACAGGTCGATCCCCGCCGTGACCCCGGCCGAGGTGTAGAGGTTGCCGTCCTGCACATACAAACGATCAGCCTCGACCTGGGCCGAGGGGCACAACCGGGCCAGGTCGGCGGCGTCGCCCCAATGGGTGGTGACGGTTTTACCGTCCAGCAGGCCGGCGCGGGCCAGCATGAAAGCGCAGTTGCAGATCGAGCCGAAGCGTTGTGCCCTGGCAGCGGCACCGCGCAGCCAGTCATCAAACCGGGGGCCGAAATCCTCGAAAGGCAGTTGCGGGCCGCCAGCTACCAGCAACAGGTCGTAGGGCTGCAGGGCTTCGCTGTAGTGCTTGTGCGCCTGCAAGGACAAACCGTTCGAACACGCCATAGTGCCGTGGCCGAGGCCAATGACTTCCAGGCGGTAGTGCTCTTCAGGCGCCAGGAAGCGGTTGGCCTCGCAGAACACATCCATCGGCCCGGTCACATCCAGTGACTGGACACCGGGGAAGATCAGGATGGCGACGGTTTTGCTCATGAGCGACACACCTTTTTCCAACTGCATAAACACGGATACCCTGTGGGAGGGGGCTTGCCCCCTCCCACATTTGAATTGTCGCAGGCCTAACCCTAGCCGATTTTGCCTTGGCACGATGTGGCAGCACATTGGCCGAGAATGCTCCTTCGTTGCGATAGCGCCATAGCGCTCGCGCAACCAGACTGGATACTTTCCAGAGGAGCACCACCATGAGCACCACCATCGCCGGTATCAGCATCCCCGACAGCGCCCTGGCCAGGGCCACCGCCGAGTACATCCGCGACATTGAGTCAGACCTGCTCTACCACCACTCGCGCCGGGTGTTCCTGTTCGGCGCCTTGAGCGGTGAGCGCAAGCAACTGGCCTACAACCCGGAGCTGCTGTACGTCGGCGCGATGTTCCACGACCTCGGCCTGGTGGAGGGCCATCGCAGCGACAATGAGCGTTTCGAAGTGGACGGCGCCAACGCGGCGGCCGCGTTTCTCAAGCCGTATGGGCTGAGCGACGACGATATCGAACAGGTGTGGTTGTCCATCGCCCTGCACACCACGCCGGGCGTGCCACAGCATTTGCGCCCCACCGTGGCGCTGGTGACTGCCGGGGTGGAGATGGACGTGCTGGGCATGGACTACGCCGCATTCAGCACCGTGCAGCGCGAAGCGGTGGTGCATGCGCATCCACGCGGTGAGGGGTTCAAGGAATGCATCATCTGCGCGTTCGCCGACGGCTTGCGCCATCGCCCGCAGACCACGTTTGGCAACGTGAAGACCGATGTGCTGGTGGATCAGGAGCCGGGGTTCAAGCCGATGAACTTTGTCGAGGTGATTCGCAAGTCGCCGTGGTCAGCTTAACCAGCCTGAAATGCAATCAAATGTGGGAGGGGGCTTGCCCCCGATAGCGGTGGATCAGTCAGCTAATCTTTGCCTGACACTCCGCCATCGGGGGCAAGCCCCCTCCCACATTGTCCCCCATCAGCTTTAGACCGGTGCCGGGGCGCGGCGCTTGTCCGGCTGCTGCCAGCCATCCGCTGCGGCTTCTTCGATGGCTTGCTGGATGGCCTTCTTGCGGTGTTCTTCGGCACGGCGGCTGAAGAACCACACCAGGAAGGTCACCAGCGACACCGCCAACAGGATCAGGCTGGCCACCGCGTTGATCTCAGGCTTGACCCCAAGGCGCACCGCCGAAAACACTTCCATCGGCAAGGTGGTCGAACCCGGGCCCGACACGAAGCTGGCCAGTACCAGGTCGTCCAGGGACAGCGCAAACGACATCATGCCGCCCGCCGCCAGCGATGGCGCGATCATCGGGATGGTGATCAGGAAGAACACCTTCCACGGCCGTGCACCCAGGTCCATCGCGGCCTCTTCGATCGACAGGTCCAGCTCACGCAGGCGCGCCGACACCACCACCGCCACATACGCCGCGCAAAACGTCGTGTGGGCGATCCAGATGGTGACAATGCCACGCTCCTGAGGCCAACCGATCATCTGCGCCATGGCCACGAACAGCAGCAACAGCGACAGGCCGGTAATCACTTCCGGCATCACCAACGGCGCCGTGACCAGGCCGCCGAACAGCGTGCGGCCCTTGAACTGGCTGATGCGCGTCAGCACGAACGCCGCCAGCGTACCCAGCGCGACTGCCGCCACTGCCGTGTAGCAGGCGATTTCCAGGGAACGCGCCACCGAGCCCATCAACTGGGTGTTATCCAGCAGGCCCACATACCACTTGATCGACCAGCCGCCCCACACCGTCACCAGCTTGGACTCGTTGAACGAGTAGATCACCAGGATCAGCATCGGCAGGTAGATGAACAACAACCCCACGACCAGCATGAAGCTGGAGAAACGAAAGCGTTTCATATCTTGCCCTCCAGCTCTTTGGCCTGGCTGCGATTGAACAGGATGATCGGCACGATCAGGATCGCCAGCATCACCACCGCCAGGGCGGACGCCACCGGCCAGTCACGGTTGTTGAAGAATTCCTGCCACAGCACTTTACCGATCATCAGGGTTTCCGGGCCGCCGAGCAGTTCAGGGATCACGAACTCGCCCACCACCGGGATAAACACCAGCATGCAGCCGGCGATGATGCCGTTCTTGGACAGCGGCACGGTGATTTTCCAGAAACTGTTGAAGGTGCTTGAGCCCAGGTCCGACGCCGCTTCCAGCAGGCTCTGGTCGTGTTTGACCAGGTTGGCATACAGCGGCAGGATCATGAACGGCAGGTAGGAATAGACCACGCCGATATACACCGCAATGTTGGTGTTGAGGATCTGCAGCGGTTCATTGATCAGCCCCATGGACATCAGGAAGCCGTTGAGCAAGCCGTTGTTGCTGAGGATGCCCATCCACGCATAGACGCGGATCAGGATCGCGGTCCAGGTCGGCATCATGATCAGCAACACCAGCACGGTTTGCATTTCCTTGCGCGCGGTGGCGATGGCGTAGGCCATCGGGTAGCCGATCAGCAGGCACAGCAGCGTGCTGAAAAACGCCATCTTCAGCGAGCCCAGGTACGCGGCGATGTAGAGCTCGTCGCCCGCCAGCAAGCTGTAGTTGGCCAGGTTCAGCACCACTTGCAGCTTCTGCTCAACGTAGGTGTAGATCTCGGTGTAGGGCGGGATCGCCACATCGGCTTCGGCGAAGCTGATTTTCAACACGATGAAAAACGGCAGTGCGAAAAACAGGAACAGCCAGAGGAAGGGAATCCCGATGACCACCTGCTTGCCATTGGGGATTATGCGATCCAAGCGCCGCTTGAATTTCTTCATGTTCATGAGCGCAGTACCACGCCGCTGTCGTCTTCCCACCACACGTACACCTGGTCACCCCAGGTGGGGCGCTGGCCACGGCGTTCGGCGTTGGCGACGAAGGACTGCACCAGCTTGCCGCTCGGCAGTTCCACGTAGAACACCGAGTGGCCGCCCAGGTAGGCGATGTCGTGCACCTTGCCGCTGGACCAGTTGTGCTCGCAGGTCGGCATGTCGGTGGTAACCAGCAGTTTTTCCGGGCGAATCGCGTAGGTCACCGACTTGTCTTCCACCGAGGTGGCGATGCCGTAGCCCACGTAAATGTCGCGGTCCAGGTCCGGGCACTTGAGCACGGCGTGGCCTTCGGCGTCGTCCACCACTTGGGTGTCGAAAATGTTGACGTTGCCGATGAACTCGCACACCAGGCGGCTGGTAGGCGTTTCGTAGATGTCGATCGGGCTGCCGATCTGGGCGATCCAGCCCAGGTGCATGATCGCGATGCGCTCGGCCATGGTCATGGCCTCTTCCTGGTCGTGGGTCACCATCACGCAGGTCACGCCGACGCGTTCGATGATCTCCACCAGCTCCAGCTGCATCTGCGAACGCAGCTTCTTGTCCAGCGCCCCCATCGGCTCATCGAGCAGCAGCAGTTTCGGACGCTTGGCCAGGGAGCGGGCCAACGCCACACGCTGGCGCTGGCCACCGGACAGCTGGTGCGGCTTGCGCTTGGCGTACTGGCTCATCTGCACCAGCTTGAGCATTTCGGCCACGCGGGCGTCAACCTCGGCCTTGGGGATCTTGTCCTGTTGCAGGCCGAAGGCGATGTTCTGCGCCACGGTCATGTGCGGGAACAACGCGTAGGACTGGAACATCATGTTGATCGGCCGCTCGTAGGGCGGCATGTCGGTGATGTCCACACCGTCGAGGTAGATGCGGCCTTCAGTCGGGCGTTCGAAGCCTGCCAGCATGCGCAGCAGGGTGGACTTGCCCGAACCCGAACCGCCGAGCAAGGCGAAGATCTCGCCTTTCTTGATTTCCAGGGACACATCGTCCACGGCAATCGTCTCGTCGAACTTCTTCGTGACCCGGTCGATTTTGACCAGCACCTTTTTCGGTGTCTGGTCGCCCTCGAGGGCTTTCTTGTAGGCGCCGGAGGCAACTGCCATTTACGAAACTCCCAACAAATTTGCAGTTCGCCCCAGGTGAGCGAACTTGGATAGTTTGAGCCTTACTTGCCCGTCTTGACCTTGGTCCAGCTACGGGTCATTAAACGTTGCACCTTCGGGGGCAGCTCGACGTTGACGAATGTCCGGTCGAGAACCGCCTGCGGTGGATAAACCGCTGCGTCGGTGCGTATCGATTGCTCCATCAGCGTGTCCGCCCCGGGGTTGGGGTTGGCGTAACCCACGTAATCACTGACCTGGGCGATCACCTCAGGTTGCAGCAAATAGTTGATGAAAGCGTGGGCTTCCTTGACGTTGGCGGCGTCCTTGGGAATCGCCAGCACGTCGAACCACAGGTTGCCGCCTTCCTTGGGAATCGCGTAGGCGATGTTCACGCCTTTGCCCGCCTCGGCCGCGCGGGCCTTGGCCTGGAACACATCGCCGGAAAAACCGGCAGCCACGCAGATATTGCCGTTGGCCAGGTCCGAGATGTATTTGGAGGAATGGAAGTAGGTCACGTAGGGGCGTACTTTCAGCAGTTTTTCTTCGGCCTTCTTGTAGTCGGCCGGGTTGGTGCTGTTCGGGTCCAGGCCCATGTAGTTGAGGACTGCGGGCAGCATTTCATCCGCCGAATCCATGAATGAAACACCGCAGGTGGCGAGCTTCTTCATGTTTTCTGGTTCGAACAGCATGGCCCAGGAGTCGATCTTGTCGACGCCCAGCACCTCCTTCACTTTGTCGACGTTGTAACCGATGCCGTTGGTGCCCCACAGGTACGGCACGGCGTACGCATTGCCCGGATCGTTTTTCTCAAGGCGCTTGAGCAGCGCCGGGTCGAGGTTGGCGTAGTGGGTCAGCAATGACTTGTCGAGCTTCTGGAACGCCCCGGCCTTGATCTGCTTGCCCAGGAAGTGGTTGGACGGCACCACCACGTCGTAGCCGGTGCGCCCGGCCAGCAGCTTGCCTTCCAGGGTTTCGTTGGAATCGAACACGTCATACACAGGCTTGATGCCGGTGGCCTTTTCGAAATTGGCCAGGGTGTCGGGGCCGATGTAGTCCGACCAGTTATAAACATGCACCGTCGGTGCGGCCTGCACGCTGACAGCCAGCGTGATACCTGCACCCACCAGCAAGGCTTTGCGAAATAAAGAAATTGGCAAGTGGAGGTCCTCTTAAATAGTTGGGCCCAAAGTTGTTGCCCGGCAACAAACCGGCGCGCAACTTACCCTCGATAAACCGATCCGGCAAAAACTTTCTGTCATTTATTTGTGGGAGGGGGCTTGCCCCCGATGGCGGTGTGTCAGCCTGCGCATGTGTTTCTGATACAGCGCCATCGGGGGCAAGCCCCCTCCCACAGGTTTTAAGGCTTATTTGCCCGATTTGATCTTGGTCCAGCTGCGGGTCATTTCACGCTGGGTTGCAGCCGGCAGGTCGGCGATGGCGTAGAGCTTGGCCTGCACGTCTGCCGACGGGTAGATGCCCGGGTCGCTGGTGATGTCTTTGTCGACCAGTGCGGTGGCTTTCTCGTTACCGTTCGGGAAACGCACGCTGTTGGTGATCGAAGCCATCACTTCTGGCTTGAGCAGGTAATTCATGAAGGCGTAGGCGGCCTCGACGTTTTCAGCATCTTTCGGGATGGCGACCATGTCGAAGAAGCTGCCGGCACCTTCTTTCGGAATGTCGTAGGCCACCTTGACCTTGCCACCGGCTTCAGCCGCACGGGACTTGGCCTGCTGGATGTCACCCGAGTAACCCACGGCCACGCAGATGTTGCCGTTGGCCAGGTCCGAGATGTACTTGGACGAGTGGAAGTAGCCAATCGAAGGACGGATTTTCAGGAACAGGTCTTCGGCTTGCTTGAGGTCGGCTTTCTTCTGGGTGTCGGTCGGCAGGCCCAGGTAATGCAGCGCGATCGGCAGCATTTCGGTCGGCGAATCAAGGAAGCTCACGCCGCAGCTTTTCAGCTTGGCGATGTTTTCCGGCTTCATCAGCACATCCCACGACTCGATCTTGTCCACGCCCAGCGCGGCCTTGACCTTCTCCGGGTTGTAGCCGATACCGATCGAGCCCCACATGTACGGGAAAGCGTGCTTGTTGTCCGGGTCGCTGACCGACACGGCCTTGAGCAGGGATTTGTTCAGGTTGCTGTACTCAGGCAGCTTGGACGTGTCCAGCTCCTGGTACACACCGGCCTTGATCTGCTTGGCGAGGAAGTTGTTCGACGGTACGACGATGTCATAGCCGGACTTGCCTGCCAGCAACTTGGCTTCCAGGGTCTCGTTGCTGTCGAACACGTCGTACACCACCTTGATGCCCGACTCTTTTTCGAAGTTGGCGATGGTGTCCGGTGCGATGTAGTCGGACCAGTTGTAGACGTGCAGCACTTTATTGTCTGCCTGGGCCGCGCCCGCCATTGCGCCCATCAGGGACAAGGCGAGGAGGGTCTTGCCAGCGTTTTTCAAACCTAATGCCTTCATTGGGTGATGCTCCGATTTTTTCTTTTTTGGGCCGCACGTTGTAAATGTTTCGGGCCCAGCCAAAGGGCAACAAAACAGGACGACAGTCTGGCAAGTTCGGGGGCCAGCTTTCAACCGGCCCCCACATTTATCTACTCAGTCCTGCAATGCTGCCAATGTCAGGTCCAGGCACTGTCGGGCCTTGGTCACCAGCTCGTCGATTTCAGCCTTGCTGATCACCAACGGCGGCGAAATGATCATGGTATCGCCCACGGCGCGCATGATCAGGCCGTTCTCGAAGCAGAAGGTTCGGCAAATCATGCCGGCGCCCTTCCCTTCATGACGCTTGCGCGTGGCCTTGTCCTGCACCAGCTCGATTGCACCGAGCATGCCCACGCCGCGCACTTCACCCACCAGTGGATGGTCCGCCAGCTCCCGCAGACGTTTCTGCAAATACGGTGCCGTTTCCTCATGTACGCGGCTGACGATTTTTTCATCGCGCAGGATGCGGATGTTTTCCAGGGCCACCGCCGCCGCCACCGGGTGCCCGGAGTAGGTGAAACCGTGGTTGAAATCGCCGCCTTGGTTGAGCACGTCCACCACGTCGTCGCGCACGATCAGGCCACCCATCGGCACGTAGCCGGAAGTCAGGCCCTTGGCGATGGTCATCATGTGTGGCTTGAGGTCGTAGAAATCGCTGCCGAACCACTGGCCGGTACGGCCAAAGCCGCAGATCACTTCGTCGGCGACAAACAGAATGTCGTACTTGGCGAGGATGTCCTTGATGCGCGGCCAGTAGCTGTCAGGCGGCACGATCACGCCACCGGCGCCCTGGATCGGCTCGGCAATAAAGGCACCGACGTTGTCCACGCCCAGTTCCAGAATCTTCTCTTCCAACTGGTTGGCGGCCCAGATTCCGAATTCCTCAGGGCTCATGTCGCCGCCTTCGCCAAACCAGTACGGCTGGGCGATGTGGGTGATGCCCGGGATCGGCAGGTCGCCCTGTTCATGCATGTAGGTCATGCCGCCCAGGCTGGCGCCGGCCACGGTGGAGCCGTGGTAGCCATTCTTGCGGCTGATGATGGTTTTCTTGTTCGGTTGGCCTTTGATCGCCCAGTAGTGGCGGACCATGCGCAACATGGTGTCGTTGCCTTCGGAGCCGGAACCGGTGAAGAACACATGGTTCATGCCGGCCGGTGCGACTTCGGAAATGACTTTGGCCAGTTCGAGTACCGGCGGGTGAGCAGTCTGGAAGAACAGGTTGTAGTACGGCAGTTCTTTCATCTGTTTGGCGGCGGCGTCAGCCAGTTCATCGCGACCGTAGCCGATCGCCACGCACCACAGGCCGGCCATACCGTCGAGGATCTTGTTGCCTTCGCTGTCCCACAGGTAAACGCCGTGGGCTTTGGTGATGATCCTTGGGCCTTTCTCTTTCAATTGCTTGAAGTCGCTGAACGGCGCGAGGTGGTGATCATTGCTCAAAGCTTGCCATTCACGGGTTTGCGGGTTGTTGCTGGACATACCGATCTCCTAGACTTTTCGGTGAAGGGCGCGCCGTGTGCACGACGCGCCCGGCGCATCAGACGGCAAAGAGCAGGAATTCCCGCTCCCACGAACTGATCACGCGCTTGAAGTTTTCATGCTCGGCCCGCTTGACTGCGACGTAGCCTGTGATGAATTTCTGCCCCAGGTATTTCTCGATGGTCTTGCTGTTTTCCATGCGTTCCAGCGCGTCCTCGATGGTCAACGGCAGGCGCAGGTTGCGCCGCTCGTAACCACGGCCCACCACAGGTGCGCTCGGGTTATGGCCTTCGACCATGCCGATGTAGCCACACAGTAAACTGGCGGCAATGGCCAGGTACGGGTTGGCGTCGGCGCCCGGCAAGCGGTTTTCCACACGGCGGTTCTGCGGCCCGGCATCCGGCACGCGCAGGCCCACGGTGCGGTTCTCTTCACCCCATTCCACGTTTACCGGCGCCGAGGTGTCGGGCAGGAAGCGGCGGAATGAATTCACGTTGGGGGCGAATAAAGGCAGCAATTCGGGGATGAATTTCTGCAGGCCGCCAATATGGTTGAGGAACAGCTGGCTCATGCTCCCGTCTTCGTTGGAGAAGACGTTCTTGCCGGTGGCGATGTCGATGATGCTCTGGTGCAGGTGCATCGCGCTGCCGGGCTCGCCGGTCATGGGCTTGGCCATGAAGGTGGCGGCCACGTTGTGCTTGAGCGCCGCTTCACGCATGGTGCGCTTGAACACCAGGATCTGGTCGGCCAGGGACAGCGCGTCGCCGTGACGGAAGTTGATTTCCATCTGTGCGGTGCCGTCTTCGTGGATCAACGTGTCGAGGTCCAGCTCCTGCAATTCACACCAGTCGTAGACGTCTTCGAACAGCGGGTCGAATTCGTTGGCGGCTTCTATAGAGAAGGACTGGCGCCCCGTCTCCGGGCGACCGGAACGGCCAATCGGCGGTTGCAGCGGGAAGTCCGGGTCTTCGCAGCGCTTGGTCAGGTAGAACTCCATCTCCGGTGCCACGATGGGCTGCCAGCCGCGGTCGGCGTAGAGCTTGAGGACTTTCTTGAGTACGTTGCGCGGCGACAGCTCGATCGGGTTGCCTTGCTTGTCGTAGGTGTCGTGGATCACCTGGGCGGTCGGCTCGATGGCCCAGGGCACCAGGAATACCGCGTTCTGGTCGGGGCGGCAGATCATGTCGATGTCGGCCGGGTCGAGCAATTCGTAATAGATGTCATCTTCGACATAGTCGCCGGTCACGGTCTGCAACAGAACGCTTTCGGGCAGGCGCATGCCTTTTTCGGCGATGAACTTGTTGGTCGGCGAGATCTTGCCCCGGGTGATGCCGGTGAGGTCGCCAATCATGCATTCGACTTCTGTGATCTTGTGGTCTTTCAACCAATCGGTGAGCTGGTCGAGGTTGTTACTCATAAATGCCTCTGGGCTGGGTTTCCTGGCATCCGTTAAAGGCCAGGCGTTGGTTGACGCAGCATCCGCGTCGTTTGTTCACTCAGGGTAGGAGCTTACCTGCCATTTGCCCAAGGGTTGCATTCCTCACGCCAAACTTGTGCACAATTATGATCGGCACGGCGAATGAGGGCCGGTCAGCGGTGCAGGAGTGGGCAAAGAAGAGATCGGACGGGCCGTCAAGAATATTGGCCGCTGCGTGAGC
The DNA here is from genome assembly GCF_900004865.1 of Pseudomonas sp. 37 R 15. Taxonomy (NCBI): domain Bacteria; kingdom Pseudomonadati; phylum Pseudomonadota; class Gammaproteobacteria; order Pseudomonadales; family Pseudomonadaceae; genus Pseudomonas; species Pseudomonas sp. 37 R 15. Next base: position 15,893 of record NZ_CVTV01000026.1, read on the forward strand.
ATTCACGCGGGACGAACGGACTGCGGACAACGCCTGGCTGATGCAGGCGCAGACGCCGATTGGCGGCAGGTGAAACATGAAGCACCCCGGTATTATTGCTGTTATGGGTTTGAATCGAGCTTAGCCTTGTTCATTTTTTTACACAACACCCCCGTAAAAAATACAACACGGCCCGCTCAAGCCTGCCGATCCCAAGCCCACGAAACCCAAAAAACCGCCCCGAAAAGCCCCAAAAAAGGCGCCGTGGCGCTTTTTTAGGGCAAAAAAGGCCTCGCTTGACTTCGGCATGCCGTTCGGGTTGACTGAAACCAGAAAAGATCAATGATTGATATTTTTAACAACAAAGGTGTTGCATCATGTCGGTACCCCCGCGTGCCGTTCAGCTTAACGAAGCGAACGCGTTCCTTAAGGATCATCCTGAGGTTCTGTACGTAGACCTTCTAATTGCGGATATGAATGGTGTGGTGCGCGGTAAGCGCATCGAACGCACCAGCCTCCACAAGGTTTACGAGAAAGGCATTAACCTGCCTGCCTCTTTATTTGCCCTGGATATCAATGGCTCGACGGTGGAAAGCACCGGCCTGGGCCTGGACATCGGCGATGCTGACCGAATCTGTTATCCAATCCCCGACACCCTGTGCAATGAACCCTGGCAAAAGCGCCCTACTGCGCAACTGCTGATGACCATGCACGAACTGGAAGGTGAACCCTTCTTCGCCGATCCACGCGAAGTCCTGCGCCAAGTCGTGAGCAAGTTCGACGACATGGGCCTGACCATCTGCGCCGCCTTCGAGCTTGAGTTCTACCTGATCGACCAGGAGAACGTGAACGGCCGCCCTCAACCGCCGCGCTCGCCGATCTCCGGCAAACGCCCGCATTCGACACAGGTCTACCTGATCGACGACCTCGACGAATACGTCGACTGCCTCCAGGACATTCTGGAAGGTGCCAAGGAGCAAGGCATCCCGGCCGACGCCATCGTCAAGGAAAGTGCCCCGGCGCAGTTCGAAGTGAACCTGCACCACGTCGCCGACCCGATCAAGGCCTGCGACTACGCGGTCCTGCTCAAGCGCCTGATCAAGAACATCGCCTACGACCATGAGATGGACACCACCTTCATGGCCAAGCCTTACCCAGGCCAGGCAGGCAACGGTTTGCACGTGCACATCTCCATTCTGGACAAGGACGGCAAGAACATTTTTGCCAGCGAGGATCCCGAGCAGAACGCCGCATTGCGTCACGCGATCGGCGGTGTGCTCGAGACCCTGCCCGCCCAGATGGCGTTCCTGTGCCCCAACGTCAACTCCTACCGCCGTTTCGGTGCACAGTTCTACGTGCCGAACTCGCCGTGCTGGGGCCTGGACAACCGCACCGTGGCGATTCGCGTACCGACCGGCTCGTCCGATGCGGTGCGCATCGAACACCGTGTGGCCGGCGCCGACGCCAACCCTTACCTGCTGATGGCTTCGGTATTGGCCGGTGTGCACCACGGTCTGACCAACAAGATCGAACCCGGCGCTCCCGTGGAAGGCAACAGCTACGAGCAGAACGAACAGAGCCTGCCGAACAACCTGCGCGATGCCCTGCGCGAGTTGGACGACAGCGAGGTGATGGCCAAGTACATCGATCCTAAATACATCGATATTTTCGTCGCCTGTAAGGAAAGCGAGCTGGAGGAGTTCGAACACTCCATCTCCGACCTTGAGTACAACTGGTATCTGCATACCGTGTAAGCGGTTGCAGTATTGAAGAAACGCCACAGGCTTCAGGGTCTGTGGCGTTTTTTTATGGGGTTGTCCAGGGAGTCCGAGTCGGCCTCATCGGGGGCAAGCCCCCTCCCACAGTTAGATCTGTGAATACCTTCAAGTGTGGGAGGGGCGGTGCGACGATTCGACTTGCCCCCGATGGCGGTCTGGCAGACAACGAAGATTCCTGCTCATACAATGCCCGCTGCCTTGTAGGAGACTTCCATGACAACCCGCCCCGCCGCCCTTCGCAAACCCCGCGCCCGCAGTCAGGCCCGGATCGACGCGATCCTGGACGCCGCCCGCGCCTTGCTGGCAGCCGAAGGCGTGGCCGGCTTGTCGATCTACAGCGTGGCCGAACGGGCGCAGATCCCGCCATCGTCGGTGTACCACTTTTTCGCCAGCGTGCCGGCCCTGCTGGAGGCGTTGACGGCCGATGTGCACGCGGCCTTTCGCGCGGCCATCCAGGCGCCCATCGAACACGACTCGCTCAAGACCTGGCGCGACCTGTCCTGCATCGTCGAGCAGCGCATGCTTGCCATCTACAGCCACGACGCCGCCGCGCGCCAGTTGATCCTGGCCCAGCATGGGTTGACTGAAGTGACCCAGGCGGATCGTCAGCATGACCTGGAACTGGGCGATTTGATGTTGGCGGTATTCAACCGCCACTTCGACGTGCCGACGCTACCGAGCGATGTGGATGTGTTCGCCCTGGCGCTTGAATTGAGCGACCGCGTGTATGCGCGTTCGGTGCATCAGCACGGGCTGATTACGCCGCGCATGGCGCAGGAAGGTATGCGGGTGTTTGATGCGTATGTGGGGCTTTATCTGCCGGCTTATCTGCCCAAGCGCTGAGTCTTGTGTTGGCTGGGCCGGCCTCATCGGGGGCAAGTCGAATCGTCGCACCGCCCCTCCCACACGTTGAATGCATTCACAGATCTAAATGTGGGAGGGGCGGTGCGACGATTCGACTTGCCCCCGATGACGACCTCAAGAGCGATGTACATTACAGCTTGGCAATCGACACCTCAGTCGATTTCACAAAGGCAATCACTTCACTGCCAATCACCAGCTCCAGCTCTTTCACCGAGCGCGTGGTGATCACAGACGTGACAATGCCCGAGGCCGTCTGCACGTCGATCTCCGACAACACGTCGCCGACCACGATTTCCTTGATGGTGCCTTTGAACTGGTTACGCACGTTGATGGCTTTAATAGTCATATGATTTCTCCTCGAGTGGAAATTAGCTGCAAGTTGCAAGCTACAAGCTGCAAGTAAAAGCACCGGGCTCCTTCTTGCAGCTTGAAGCTAAAAACTTGCCGCTGCTTCTATTGCGCCCAACGCAATTGCGTCGGCAGCGGTGAAACAGGTTCGGGCTCCGGCGGTGAGCCGGGCAGCGACAGCACGCGGTTGAGCACTTCGGCCTCCAGCGCAGCCAGGCGATGTGAGCCACGGGCGCGCGGTCGAGGCAGATCGACGCTCAAGTCGAGGCCGATTTCGCCGTCTTCGATCAGGATCACCCGGTCGGCAATCGCCACGGCTTCACTGACGTCATGGGTGACCAGCAGCACGGTAAAACCGTGTTTTTGCCAGAGGTTCTCGATCAGTTGCTGCATCTCGATACGGGTCAGGGCATCCAGCGCGCCCAGTGGTTCGTCGAGCAGCAGCAGACGCGGCTGGTGAATCAAGGCGCGCGCCAAGGCAACACGTTGCTTCTGGCCACCGGACAAGGCCGCCGGCCATTCATTGGCGCGCTCGGCCAGGCCCACGGCTTCCAGCGCCTCCAACGCCCTGGGACGCCAGTTGCCCTGGAGGCCCAGGCCGACGTTGTCGATGATCTTTTTCCACGGCAGCAGGCGCGCTTCCTGGAACATCAGCCGCGTGTCTTCGATCGCCTCGTGCAGCGGCGCGGAACCCGCCAGCAGTTCGCCGCCACTGGCTTTGTCCAGGCCCGCCAGCAGGCGCAGCAAGGTACTTTTGCCACAGCCGCTGCGGCCGACCACAGCCACGAACTGGCCGGCAGGGATATGCAGATCGATTTCCTTGAGCACTTGGCGAGTGCCAAAGGACTTGCGCAACTTGCGCACCGCCAGGGGAATACCCTTGAGCAGGCGCGGGGGTTGTTGAGCCGTCATGCCGCACCTCCTTTCACTTGATACGCCGGGTGCCAGCGCAGCCATACCCGTTCCAGGCCACGCGCCGCCAGGTCGGCCAGCTTGCCGAGGATCGCGTACATCACGATCGCCAGCACCACCACGTCGGTTTGCAGGAATTCGCGGGCATTCATCGCCAGGTAACCGATGCCGGAACTGGCCGAGATGGTTTCCGCCACGATCAACGTCAACCACATGAAGCCCAGGGCAAAGCGCACGCCCACCAGGATCGACGGCAACGCGCCCGGCAGGATCACTTGCCAGAACAGGCTGAAGCCGGACAAACCGTAGCTGCGCGACATTTCAACCAGCGCCGGATCGACGTTGCGGATGCCGTGGTAGGTATTCAGGTAGATCGGAAACAACGTGCCCAGGGCCACCAGGAAAATCTTCGCGGTCTCGTCAATCCCGAACCACAGGATCACCAATGGAATCAGCGCCAGGTGCGGCACGTTGCGGATCATCTGCACCGAGCTGTCGAGCAAACGTTCGCCCCACTTCGACAGCCCGGTGATAAAGCCCAGGGCCAGGCCGATGCTGCCACCGATCACGAAGCCCAGGCCCGCGCGCCAGCCGCTGATAGCCAAGTGCGTCCAGATTTCGCCGCTGCGGATCAGGTTGACGCCGGCCTCGATGACCGCACTGGGCGCCGGCAGAATACGCGTGGACAACCACCCTGCCGTCACCGACAACTGCCACACCGCCAGCAATAGAATCGGCAGCACCCAGGGCGCCACGCGATGGCTGAGTTTCTCAACGTTCATGGCGCCGCCTCAGCTCTGTGATGCAGCTTTGGGAAGGATATCGTTGGCCACCATCTCGCCAAACGGGCTGACGTAGCCGGCGCTTTTCGGCAGTTCGGGACGTTCGATATCCAGATGCGGAAACAGCAACTCAGCGACCCGATACGATTCTTCCAGGTGCGGATAACCGGAAAAGATAAAGGTGTCGATGCCCAGGTCTGCGTATTCCTTGACCCGCGCCGCAACCGTTGGGCCATCGCCCACCAGCGCCGTGCCCGCGCCGCCGCGCACCAGCCCGACCCCGGCCCACAGGTTGGGGCTGACTTCCAGGTTGTCGCGGCTGCCGCCATGCAAGGCCGCCATGCGCTGCTGGCCCACCGAGTCGAAACGCGCCAGGGACGCCTGGGCGCGGGCGATGGTGTCGTCGTCCAGGTGGGAGATCAGTTTATCGGCGGCTTTCCAGGCCTCTTCATTGGTTTCACGCACGATCACGTGCAAGCGAATGCCGAAGCGCAGGGTACGTCCGAGCTTGTCGGCCTTGGCCCGCACCTGCGCGATCTTTTCCGCCACCGCTGCCGGTGGTTCGCCCCAGGTCAGCACCATTTCCACTTGTTCGGCCGCCAGGTCCTGGGCCGTCTCGGACGACCCGCCGAAGTACAACGGCGGGCGTGGCTGCTGGACCGGCGGGTAGAGCAATTTGGCACCTTTGACGCTGATGTGCTCGCCGTCGTAATCCACGGTCTCGCCTTCGAGCACGCGGCGCCAGATGCGGGTGAATTCCACCGACGCCTGGTAGCGCTCTTCGTGACTGAGGAACAAGCCGTCGCCGGCCAGCTCTTCCGGGTCACCGCCGGTGACCAGGTTGAACAGTGCGCGGCCACCGGACAGGCGGTCCAGGGTCGCGGCCTGACGCGCGGCCACCGTCGGGGAAATGATCCCGGGGCGCAGCGCGACAAGAAATTTCAACCGCTGGGTCACGGGGATCAGCGAGGCGGCCACCAGCCAGGAGTCTTCGCAGGAGCGCCCGGTCGGGATCAACACCCCGCCGAAGCCCAGGCGGTCGGCAGCCTGTGCCACTTGTTGCAGGTAACCGTGATCGACGGCGCGAGCGCCTTCGGCGGTGCCAAGGTAATGACCGTCGCCGTGGGTAGGCAGGAACCAGAAAATATTGAGGCTCATGGAGTTGTCTCCTGAAGAAATCGGATTACGGCGCTTTGGCAACAGCGGCGGGTGGGGTCCAGATCACGTCCTTGATGCTCAAGGGCTTGGGGATCAATTTGAGCTGGTAGAAGGTGTCGGCGATTTTCTGCTGGGCCGCGACCACTTCGGGCGTCAGGAACAGCGCGCCGTAGCCCTGGCGTTTCACCGAGGTCAGGGTGATATCAGCCGGCAGGCCGAGCAGCGGCGCGACCTGGTCAGTCACTTGCTGCGGGTTGGCCTTGGACCATTCGCCCACCGCGCGCACTTCTTCCACCAGCGCCCTGATTACCTCGGGGTGCTGTTCGGCGTAAGGCTTGGTGGCCAGGTAGAACTGGTGGTTGTCGGCAATGCCGGTACCGTCGCGCAGGGTGCGCGCTTGCAGCTGTTTCTCGGCAGCGGCCTGGTACGGGTCCCAGATCACCCAGGCGTCCACGCTGCCACGCTCGAAGGCGGCACGGGCATCGGCGGGCGGCAGGAACACGGTTTTCACGTCGGTGTATTTGAGGCCGGCGTCTTCCAGGGCACGCACCAGCAGATAATGCACGTTGGAGCCTTTGTTCAGCACGACGGTTTTGCCCTTGAGCTCAGCCACCGATTTGATTGCCGAATCTTTCGGCACCAGGATCGCTTCACTGGTCGGCGCCGGCGGCTCATAGGCCACGTAAAGCAGATCCGCACCGGCGGCCTGGGCGAACACCGGTGGGGTTTCGCCGGTGACGCCAAAGTCGATCGAGCCGACATTCAGGCCCTCAAGCAGTTGCGGGCCACCGGGGAATTCGGTCCATTGCACCTGCACGCCCTGCTCGGCCAGGCGCTTTTCCAGCGAGCCCTTGGCCTTGAGCAGCACCAGCGTGCCGTACTTCTGATAACCGATCCGCAGGGTGTCTGCGGCGTGGGCTTGAACGATGGCGCCGAAGGACACAGCCGCAGCAAACAGTGCGACCAGACCGCGACGCAAGATGACAGTGCGCATGGCGCTCTCTCCAAATATGCGAGTGGGGTGTTGGCTGCACCTGCTTGGCCGTTGGCGGCTGAGTAAGGTGAGTGTTTCCAGATGTCGGGGTAAGGCTCAAATGCTCCAGCGAGCACTCAACAAGCGTTCATTCAGTACATGCGGGTCCAGCGGTTTCGGGCGGCGGGCCATGGCGCTGTAAAACTGCTCCAGGGCTTCCTGCAGACGCTGTTCAAGCACCGGCACCAACTGCGCCTGGGCACTGCCTTCGCCGTAGGCGATCTGGCTGTCTTCGGCGAAAATCCCGTGGAGCAATTCCTGCGCCTTCAGCGCCGACAACACCGGCTTGAGGGCGTAATCCACCGCCAGCATGTGCGCGATGCTGCCGCCGGTGGCCATCGGCAACACCACCTTGTGGGCCAGGGCACGCTCGGGCAGCAAGTCGAGTACCGTCTTCAGTGCACCGGAGAACGACGCCTTGTACACCGGCGTGGCGATCACCAGGCCATCGGCATTCGCCACCTGCTGCAACAGGTCGATGACCTTGGCGCTGTCGAACCGCGCATGCAGCAGGTCTTCAGCCGGGAAGTCGCGGATCTGGTAACTCACCACCTCCACGCCCTGGTCCTGCAGCCATTGACGGGTTTTCTCCAGCAAGACCCCGGAGCGGGAACGCTGACTGGGACTGCCTCCAAGTGTTACGACCAGCATGTAGGGAATTCCTCAAGCAAGTGTCGGCGGCTCGCTGTGTAGCGATGACGCCAAGATGGAACAGACCTTAGCAGCAGATTTATATATCTTTAAATCTTATTTATTCATTTGTTTATTCCATAAAAACATATACAGAAAACAGATCGCCGCGCGAAAAAAAAGGCCATCGAAATGGCCTGAAAACCCCTGCTTGAAATGCGCTCAACGTGTGGGAGGGGGCTTGCCCCCGATAGCGGTGGGTCAGCTAAATATTTGGTAACTGAGGCACCGTAATCGGGGGCAAGCCCCCTCCCACACGGGTCCTGTCTCCAGGGTTGAGCTGTGTTAACGGTTGGGTTGTGGCGTCAGGCGCAGGTACGGCTTCACCGCGCGATAGCCCTTCGGAAAGCGTTTCTTGATCTCTTCCTCGTCCTTGAGCGACGGCACGATCACCACTTCATCACCGTCCTGCCAGTTGGCCGGTGTGGCGACTTTATGGGTGTCGGTCAACTGCAGCGAGTCGATCACCCGCAGGATTTCGTGGAAGTTACGGCCGGTGCTGGCCGGGTAGGTGATGGTCAGGCGGATCTTCTTGTTCGGGTCGATCACGAACAGGGAGCGCACGGTGAGGGTGTCGCTGGCGTTGGGGTGGATCAGGTCGTAGAGATCGGAAACCTTGCGATCGGCATCGGCCAGGATCGGGAAGTTGACGACCGTGTTCTGGGTTTCGTTGATGTCTTCGATCCACTTGTGGTGCGAGTCCACCGGGTCAACCGACAGCGCGATGGCCTTGACGCCACGCTGGGCGAACTCATCCTTGAGCTTGGCGGTGAAGCCCAGTTCGGTGGTGCACACCGGGGTGAAGTCCGCCGGATGGGAAAACAGCACACCCCAGCTATCGCCCAGCCATTCGTGGAAACGAATCTTGCCGGCGCTGGAATCCTGTTCGAAGTCGGGGGCGATATCGCCCAGTCTTAGGCTCATTGTGTGGCTCCTGATGAGTGCTTATGGAGCCCACTGTGCATGCATAGGAGAAATTTTAAAAAGAATAAATATCAATTTATCTAGACGATAAAGGAATATTAAAGATCTGTTCATTGGACGTGATCAGCACTGAAGAGCACCATCTTCTTCAAGGTTCGAGAAGGCCTTGAGACGCTGCACAAAGAGGGTTCAGGAAGGGCTTGCGGGGGTTGAGCCCGACTTGAAAAGCAAGACACCTTGCCCGGCATTGCGCCGGGCAAGGTTTTACAGTCTTACAACAGCGGGATCGAGTAGCTGACGATCAAGCGGTTTTCGTCCTGGTTACGCGCGTTGGCGATATCGCTGCGCCACATAGCGTTTTTCCAAGCCACGCCGACGTTTTTCAGCGGACCTTCCGGTACGACGTAGGCAACAGTGATGTCACGTTCCCACTCGGACTGGCCGGTGAACTCGGCACGGTTGCTGGCGACGGTGTCGATATGGTCGCCTTTGAGGTAAACCACACCCGCGGTCAGGCCAGGTACGCCGACTTTGGCGAAGTCGTAGGAGTAGCGAGCTTGCCAGGTACGCTCGCCGGCACGGGCGAACTTCTGGATCTGCATGTCCGTCGTGATGTAGGCCGACGAGCCGTCACCCTGGTTCAGCCAAGGGAAGTCGCTGCTGCCGTTGCTGACCTGGTAACCACCACCGAAGGTGTGACCGGCAACCGAGTACAGGAACAGGCCGCTGTACAGGTTGTTGTCGACTTTGCCACGACCGGAGTTGACGCCACCGTAGTTGCCTGTAGAGAAGTAGGCGGACTGGTTGCCGTTGTTACCGTCGTCGGAGCTGTTGAAGTAACGCAGGTCAGACTTCAACACGCCCGGACCGATGGCCCAGTTGTGGGTCAGGCCCAGGAAGTGCTGCTTGTAGAAATCTTCCAGGTTGCCGTAGTAGTACTGGGCGGTCAGATCCTTGGTGATCTTGTAGTCGCCGCCGGCATAGTAGAACTTGTTGCTCGAACGCCAGTTCACACCACGGCTGTTGGCACCGGAGATGGACAGGCTTTCGTTGTTGCTGGAGTTACGGCCCTTGGCCTTTTCGATCTGGCCGGCGACCAGGGTCAGGTCCTTGATGTCGCTGGAGCTGATCTGGCCACCCTGGAAGGTCTGCGGCAGCATACGACCATCGTTGGTCACGATGACCGGCAGCTTGGGCTGCAAGGTACCCAGCTTCAATTCAGTCTGGGAAATCTTGGCCTTGGCAGTCAGGCCCAGGCTCGAGTAGTTATCAACGGCTTCGCCATTGGACTTGCTCGGGAAGATGGTGCCGCCGTAGGACGTGGCAGTCGCGCCGTTGGTACCGCCGCCGGAATCCAGGCGAACACCCAACAGGCCGATAGCGTCAAGACCGAAGCCCACGGTGCCTTGGGTATAACCGGAGATGAAACGCAGATCGAAGCCTTGGCCCCATTCTTCGTTCTTGCTCGGGTTGGCCGTGCCTTCGCGGTTATCGGTGTTGATATAGAAGTTGCGCAGACCCAGTGTGGCCTTGCTGTCTTCGATGAAACCGGCAGCGCCTGCTTGCTGGGCGATTGCGCCCAACGCTACAGCCACAGCCAAGGTGGACTTCTTCATGTACCGCTCCTCTCATTTCTAATTTTTGTATTTCTTTGGTCTCGGGTCTGACGCCCTCGATCCACAGATGCGCGATTAGCGCCAGATAGTGACCACCAAGTCAATCGTAACCTTGTGTGTCTACTACCTTCGTCTAATCGCAGTTGATTTGGTCCCTGCAGGGTAATGAGTTTTTCATACACCCAAAAAGAATTATTTCATTCTTTTTCATACGATTCAGGAATAAGCGCGTTCGCGAAACGGACTGGTCAGGATAGACCAACCTGCCCATAAGCTAATTCCTAAAGGGTATTTACCTGTGCTTTTTTAGATCGATTAGTGTTGACGTTCGGTTGCATACGTCACTCACGATCAAAAAGGCGACGCCATCATGGCCAAGGGCACATCCTCCCGTCAATTTGTTACAGTTTTTGTATCGGTATTACTTTCTTTTGATGTCAACGGCTGACGGCTCCACGAACACGCTATCGGCAAAAATCAACGCTTCTGAAGGCCTGGTAGTGCGTAACGGCAGCGGCATCACGCATTGGGGATAAACGCGGCCCAATGTGGGAGGGGGCTTGCTCCCGATGGCGGTGTGTCAGTCACATAGAAATTGACTGACCCACTGCTATCGGGGGCAAGCCCCCTCCCACAGGTAGATATGTATTGGTTGCCAGGCCGGGCTTACAAAGCCTTCTCGAAAATTTTCGAGTTGCGCTGATAGTTGTACAGCGACGCCCGCGCCGATGGCAGGCGGTCCACGCTGCTCGGCACGAAGCCGCGCTCACGGAACCAGTGGGCGGTGCGGGTGGTGAGGACGAACAAGGTCTTCAGGCCCTGGGCACGGGCACGGGTCTGGATGCGCTCAAGCAGCACGTCGCCGCGCGCGCCATGGCGGTATTCCGGATTCACTGCCAGGCACGCCAATTCACCCGCATCCGAATCCGCGATCTGATACAACGCCGCGCAAGCGATGATCATCCCTTCGCGCTCGACCACGCTGAACTGCTCGATCTCCCGCTCCAGCACTTCCCGCGAACGACGCACCAGGATGCCCTGCTCTTCCAGCGGGCTGATCAGGTCGAGCAAGCCGCCGACGTCCTCGATCGCCGCTTCGCGCACCAGTTCGAATTGCTCCTGGGCCACCAGCGTACCGCCGCCGTCACGGGTAAACAGCTCGGTGAGCAAGGCGCCGTCTTCGGCGTAGCTGACGATATGGCTGCGCCCTACTCCACCCCGGCAAGCTTCAGCGGCGGCATCGAGCAGCTCGGCCTGGTAGTTGCTCCCCAGGCGCTGCAGGTGGGCCGGCACTTGTTGCGGACGCAGTTCGCGCACCAGGCGACCATTTTCATCGATCAGGCCCAGGTCGGCGCCGAACAGCAGCAGCTTGTCGGCACCCAGGTCGATGGCGGCGCGCGTGGCGACGTCTTCGCAGGCCAGGTTGAAGATCTCACCAGTGGGCGAATACCCCAGCGGCGACAACAGCACGATGGAGCGCTCGTCCAGCAGGCGGTTGATACCCTTGCGGTCGACCCGGCGCACTTCGCCGGTGTGGTGATAGTCCACGCCGTCCAATACGCCGATAGGGCGCGCGGTCACGAAGTTGCCGCTGGTCACGCGCAGGCGCGAGCCCTGCATGGGCGATGAGGCCATGTCCATGGACAGGCGCGCTTCAATGGCGATACGCAGATGGCCGACCGCGTCGATCACACACTCCAGCGTCGCCGCATCGGTGATGCGCATGCCTTCGTGGTAAGTAGGGGTCAGGCCACGCGCTTCAAGGCGCACTTCGATCTGCGGGCGCGAACCGTGCACCAGCACCAGCCGCACCCCCAGGCTGTGCAGCAGCACCAGGTCGTGGACGATATTGCCGAAGTTGGGATGTTCCACACCATCGCCGGGCAGCATGACCACAAAGGTGCAGTCGCGGTGAGCGTTGATGTAGGGCGAAGCGTGACGAAGCCAATTAACGTAGTCGGGCATAACACCTGGGCCTGTAATAAAAAGCAGCCGAAAAGGGATCAATCGTGAAAGCGCACAGCGGGCTGATGGTTATCGTCGGAACAGGCTTGGCGACACGCTCACTCTCCTTTCTATGTACGAACAGGCGGGGGTTAATTTATGCAGGTTTCAGGCAGTAATGTTCAATCAGTTCCCGCAATAGACGCACTGTAGGCGTCAAGCGTGACATTTCGAGGTATTCGCCCGGCTGGTGCGCACAGGCGATATCGCCAGGGCCGAGCACCAGGGTTTCGCAACCAAGGCGCTGAAGATAAGGCGCTTCGGTGCCGAACGCCACTGCTTCGGCACGATGGCCGGTCAAACGCTCTGCCACCCGTACCAGTTCGGCGTCTTCCGGCTGCTCGAACGGCGGCACTTCGGGGAACAGCGGCGCGTAGTCGATCTTGACCTGATGGCGCTCGGCCAAGGGTTGCAGCTTCTGCCGGATGGCGGCGCGCAGGACTTGCGGGTCCATGCCCGGCAGCGGCCGCAGGTCGAATTCCAGCGAGCACTGCCCGCAGATGCGATTGGGGTTGTCGCCGCCGTGAATGCAGCCGAAGTTCATGGTCGGCTGCGGCACGCTGAACTGCGGGTTGCGGTATTCACGTTGCCAGGCCAGGCGCAGGCCACGCAATTCGCCGATGGCGTCGTGCATGGCTTCCAGGGCGCTGTGGCCCAGACTCGGGTCCGATGAATGGCCGCTTTGGCCAAGAATGTCGATGCGCTCCATCATCACACCTTTGTGCAAGCGGATCGGCTTGAGGCCGGTCGGCTCACCGATCACCGCCGCCCGACCCAACGGCCGCCCCGCGTCGGCCAGGGCACGGGCGCCGGACATGGAGCTTTCTTCATCGCACGTGGCGAGAATCAGCAGCGGTTGCTTGAACGGTTGATCCAGCAGCGGCAATACGGCTTCGATGGCCAGGGCGAAGAAGCCCTTCATGTCGCAACTGCCCAATCCTACCCAGCGCCCGTCGACTTCCGTCAGCTTGAGCGGATCGGTTTTCCACAATGCCGCGTCGTAGGGCACCGTGTCGCTGTGACCGGCCAGCACCAGGCCGCCGGGGCCGCTGCCAAAGCTCGCCAGCAGGTTGAATTTGCCGGGGCTGACGTGCTGGATGTCGATGGCGAAGCCCAGGTCGCCCAGCCAGGTGGCGAGCAGATCGATCACCGGGCGGTTGGTCTGGTCCAGCGACGCTTGAGTGCAACTGACCGACGGCGCGGCAATCAACGCGGCGAACTGCTCTTTCATGGACGGTAACGGCATGCGCGGTCTCCAACTTCCCGGATGAGCCCCACTATAGAGCCATCTGCACGACACAATAAACCGTTGCGGCACGTTGCCGGGCTCAGTCCTGTACACTGCACGACCTTGGCAGCCACACTTTTCCCCGGCTGCGCTCCCGATCCTGGATTTTCCGGCCATGCAGAAAGAAACCGAAATCAAGCTCCGCGTCAGCCGCGAGACACTCGCCGCGCTGCGTGAGCACCCGCTACTGAAAAAACGCAACAAAAGTGGCTGGGAACGCCGTGAGTTGATGAATCAGTACTTCGACACCCCCGAGCGCGACCTGGCCCAGGCCAAGGTGGCCCTGCGCCTGCGCAAGGACGGTGACGACATCATCCAGACCCTCAAGACCCGCGGCCAGAGTGTTGCCGGCTTGTCGGAACGCAACGAATACAACTGGGACCTGCCCAAAGCCAAGCTCGACGTGAAGAAGCTCGACGGCGAGTGCTGGCCCGAGCAACTGGCCGAGCTGGACAAAAAGACCCTCAAGCCGATCTTTACCACCGACTTCGTGCGTGAACGCGCCGAAATCGCCTGGGGTCGCGGCAAGGCCAAGGTGGTGATCGAAGCCGCCCTGGACCTGGGCCATGTGGTCGTCGGCAAGCAGAAGGAAGAAATCTGCGAGCTGGAATTGGAACTGCGCGAAGGTGAGCCGGCAGCCCTGCTGGAGCTGGCCGCCGAACTGGCGGCGACCCTGGCGCTGATGCCGTGTGACATCAGCAAGGCCGAACGTGGTTATCGCCTGTACGACGCCAGCAGCTACTCCCTGAGCCTGCCGGCGCCGCAGATTCACGCCGAAATGCCGTTGGACGATGCCTTCGCCGCAATCATGTGGCACCTGCTGGGCAGCAGCCAGCGTCTGGCCGAGCAATATCGCTTCAATGGCCACTGGCGTCTGCTGCAGGATTGGGTCGAGAACCTCGGCGAATTGCGCGCCCTGATCGGCAGCCTCGGCCAGGCCGCGCCGCGCCAATCCACCAGCGAGCTGCGCAGCGCCCTGGATGCGTTGCTGGAAGACTGGCGCCCGCTGGTCCAGGCCGGTGACGACGATGAAGACATTCGCAAAGCCGCGCCGGAGCAGTTCGTTGAAGAGTTGCAGGATGTGCGCTGGGGCCTGTTCTCCCTGAACACCTCGCGCTGGCTGCTGGCCCGCACCTGGACCGAAGCGCGCAACGTACGTGGCAACCGTCAGGGCGCCGCGCAGATCACCAACTGGCTACCGCGCCTGTTGGCCGATGACGCCGTTGCCCTGCAACTGTCGCGTTACCAGCAGCAGCCGGAAGACCTGGCCGAGCAATTGCCGCGCATCGAACGCATCCAGGCCTGGCTGCACCATGCCCGTCACGTGGTGGACATCCCGGAACTGGACCGCTTGTACGGCGAGCTGAACAAGCTGGCGCACCTGGCTAACCAGCCGATTACCGATGAGTCGCTGGATGCGCGGATGCATCAGGCGATTGCGGTGTATCAGAATCGGGCGTGGAAGACGCTTCTGCGCCTGTAACATTGCTATCGGGGGCAAGCCCCCTCCCACATTTTGACCTGTGGGAGGGGGCTTGCCCCCGATGAGGCCTTCCCTGTCAGCGCAATACTGGCAGACTGGTAGTGGACTTGATCTCGGACAAAGCCACAATCGAATTGACCTCCTGAATCCCCGGCACCATCGACAACTTGTCAAAGAAAAACCGCTCGTACGCCTCGATGTCCGACGCAACAATGCGCAATAAGAAATCCACCGCGCCCATCAGTACATAACACTCCAGCACTTCCGGAAAGCCACGAATCGCCTCGGTGAACTCGGTGAAGTTGGATCGGCCGTGAGCGTTGAGTTTGACCTCGGCGAAAATCTGCGTGTTGAGGCCGATTTTCTTGCGGTCCAGCAGCGTCACCTGGCCACGAATCACGCCCTCTTCCTTCAACCGCTGGATGCGCCGCCAGCAGGGCGACTGGGACAGGCCGACCTGTTCGGCGATCTGCGCGCTGGAGAGCGAGGCGTCCTCTTGCAGCAGGGCCAGGATGCGGCGGTCATAGACGTCCAATTCACTGTGCATAAAAATACCTTCGGGTGCGCTTATCTTGAATTGCACGATTCGAATTTATGCGAATCTGGCTCATCTTAGATAAGAAATCTCCCATGGCGAATGTAAAAATTCCTCCAGCCAAATCTGGAGAGTCAGCATGCACGCCGTTGAAACCGTCCACTCTGTTACCCGCGCCGATGCGTGGGCTGTCGATAGCCTTCAGTGCGAGGCGCATTATCGGATTGCCGCAGAGGCGGAGCCGGACGTGCTGTGCCGGGTACTGAATTACTTCGCGCTGCAATTTCTCACGCCCAGACAGGTGATCGTGAACAGGCAAGACGACCTGCTGCATATCGACATCGTGGTGGACGGCCTGAGCTGGCATCGCGCCCAGGTGATTGGTGAAAAGTTTCGAAACCTGATCAGCGTGTGTTCCGTTGAGTCGTGGCCGGCAGGTAGCGCGCGGCCTCAAGCCGTGGCGGCAACCTCTCGGTAAAAGCCTGCAATACACGCCCAGGGAGAATATTCAGAAGCTGGCTAGCCTGGGATTACACCCGACGCCAATCTGGAACCCCTCATGCCCGCCGTCCTGCAAGATCGCCCTCTGGAACTGCAACAGTTGCTGCCTGCATTGATCGAGCAGCAACTGATTACGCCAGAGACGGCGCGGCAGGTGTCGTCCGTGCCCGCCAGCGCCCGGCATCCCCTGGAAATGATCGCCGCGCAAGGACCGTGCCTGGAAACATTGACCCGGTGGCTGGCCCGGCACGTCGATCAGCCTTATCTACGCATCGACCCGCTGAAGATCGACGTGGCGACGGTGGTGCCGTTGATGTCCCACGCCTTCGCCCAGCGCCACGCCATCCTTGCAGTGGCCGTGGATGCGCACAGCGTCACCGTTGCCAGCGCTCAGCCCCATGTCAGCGGCTGGGAGGCCGGGCTTTGCCAGGTACTCAAACGTTCGATAAGACGCGTGGTGGCCAACCCTCAAACCCTCCAGCGCTGCATCAATGAATTTTACCGTTTGGCCAAATCTGTCAGCGGTGCCGACCAGCAAATGGCGTCCCCCGGTACTGTCGAACGGTTCAGCCTGGGCGCCAGCGATAGCGAGCCGCATGCCGATGACGCGCATATCGTCAATATCGTCGACTGGCTGTTGCAGTACGCTTTTGATCAACGGGCCAGCGATATCCATATCGAGCCCTGCCTTGAACAGGGGCGTGTGCGCTTTCGCATTGACGGGCTGTTGCATGACGTCTACCAATTTCCGCCCCAGGTCAGTACCGCTGTGGTCAGCCGGCTGAAAAGCCTTGGGCGTATGAATGTGGCAGAGAAGCGCAAGCCCCAGGATGGGCGCATCAAAACGAAAACGGCAGGCATTGAAGTGGAACTGCGCCTGTCGACCTTGCCCACCGCCTTCGGCGAAAAGTTGGTCATGCGCATTTTTGATCCCCAGGTGCTGCTCAAGGATTTCGATCAACTGGGGCTGTCCGTCGACGATCAGCAGCGCTGGCAGGCCATGACCCGACAGACCAGCGGCATCATTCTGGTCACCGGCCCCACCGGCTCGGGCAAGACCAGCACGCTCTACAGCACCCTCAGGCAACTGGCGACCCGGGAGGTCAACCTGTGCACGGTGGAGGACCCCATCGAAATGGTCGAGCCGGCATTCAACCAAATGCAGGTGCAGCACAACATCGACCTGTCCTTCGCCAGCGGTATCCGCGCGTTGCTGCGCCAAGACCCGGACATCATCATGATCGGCGAGATTCGCGACCAGGAGACCGCCGAAATGGCGATCCAGGCCGCGCTGACCGGGCACCTTGTGCTGTCAACGCTGCACACCAACGATGCGCCGAGCGCCATCAGCCGTTTGCAGGAACTGGGTATCGCTCATTATTTGATCAAGGCGACGCTGATAGGCGTCATGGCACAGCGCCTGGTGCGCGTGCTGTGCCCCCATTGCAAACGCGCCGTCGCCGAAGTCTACGAGGCGGTCGGGTGTGGTGAGTGCCGCGACAGTGGCTATCGAGGCAGGGCCGGGCTTTACGAAATCATGATTCTGGACGAAACCCTCAAAGCGCTGATCACCCCCGGCGCTGACGTTCAAGCCTTGCGCCATGCGTCTCTCGGGCAAGGCATGCACAGCCTGCGAATGGCCGGCATGCAAAAGGTGAAGGCCGGACTGACGACGCTGACGGAAGTCCTCAGGGTTACCCCTGGGGATTCAGAAACAAATCCTTTGTTCGCTGGCCAATGAAACCGTTCTTATCCGTGACGACACCGTTACAATCGACCGAACGTCGTGTCACTGACATCATCAGATAGGGAATCGCAATGCAGATCGGAACCGTACTGCTTCTTTTCGTGGGTTTGGCCATTGCCATCCTGTTCATGGGTTTCAAGGTGGTGCCCCAGGGCTACCAGTGGACCGTCGAACGTTTCGGCCGCTATACCAACACCCTCAAGCCCGGCCTGAACATCATCATCCCGGTCATGGACCGCATCGGCCGCAAGATCAACGTGATGGAAAGCGTGCTGGATATCCCGCCCCAGGAAGTGATTACCGCCGACAACGCCACCGTGCAGATTGACGCCGTGTGCTTCTTCCAGGTGGTCAACACTGCCCAGGCCGCGTATGAGGTGAACAACCTCGAACATGCCATCCGCAACTTGCTGCAAACCAATATCCGTACGGTGCTCGGCTCCATGGAGCTGGATGCCATGCTCAGCCAGCGCGACGGCATCAACGAAAAACTGCTGCGCACCGTCGACGAAGCTACGGCGCCGTGGGGCATCAAGATCACCCGTATCGAAATCAAGGACATCAGCCCGCCCGCCGACCTGATGGCGGCCATGTCCGGACAAATGAAAGCCGAGCGGATCAAGCGCGCACAAATCCTCGAAGCCGAAGGCCTGCGCGCCTCGGCGATCCTCACCGCCGAGGGCAAGAAACAGGCGCAGATCCTCGAGGCAGAGGGTAGCCGCCAGGCCGCCTTCCTCGAATCCGAAGCGCGTGAACGTCAGGCCGAGGCTGAGGCCCGCGCGACCCAGGTGGTATCCGAAGCGATCGCCTCCGGCAACGTGCAGGCGGTGAATTACTTCGTCGCGCAGAAATACATCGATGCCCTGGGCAAGCTGGCATCGGCCAACAACAGCAAAGTGATCCTGATGCCGCTGGAAGCCAGCCAGGTCATTGGCGCCGTGGGCGGTATCGGCGAGATCGTCAAAGCCACTTTCGACAACAAGAAAGGCTGAGGTCGCCACCATGTGGGATTTCCTGCAGCATCTTTCGTTCTGGGATTGGTTGGCGCTGGGCACCGTCTTGTTGATTCTTGAGGTGTTCGGTGCCGGAGGCTACCTGTTGTGGATGGGTATCGCCGCAGCGGCCGTGGGTGTGATCAAGTTCATCGTCCCGCCCCTCGGACTGGAGTGGCAACTGCTGCTGTTCGCCCTGCTGTCGATATTGACGGCCGTGTACTGGTGGAGACGCCAACGCAGCAGCGCCAAGGCCAGCGATCAACCCGGCTTGAACGAGCGCGGTTCAGAGCTGGTCGGGCGCACGTTCGTGGTGCATCAGGCGATAGTGGACGGCAGGGGCAAGGTCAAGGTCGGCGATGGCGTATGGATGGTCACCGGTGCCGATGCACCTGTAGGCGCTCAAGTCCGCGTGGTTGGGCAGGATGGGGTAGTTTTAAAGGTTGAAACTGTTTAGTCAGTGATGGAACTGGATCAGGTTAACTACAATCAAAACGTACAGATAACCCACCGGAGTCACCCATCATGCGTCTTAAATATGCTGTCGCAACCCTTGCTGTGCTCTCTCTCCCTGTCGGCTCAGCCATGGCCGATAGCTTCTGGCGTAATGTCATCTCGTCAGGCGCCACCACCGGCTCGACCTACCTGACCTTCAAGGACCACAAAATGGTCGTCGCCGCCCAGGACGACGCCGGCAGCTTCGTCGCCAGCGACGGCGGCATCCGCGGCCCGTACCTGGAAGCGGCCATGCAGAAAGTGCGCGCCGATAACCCTGGCCTGCAGGCCACGGACATGGAGCTGGCCAACGCCATCCTCGCGAAGAACGCTGTTACCGAGTAACCACTGCAACCTAAAAAATGCCGCTTTCTCAAGCGGCATTTTTGCATTCCCCTACAAAAAACCTGCGATTGATTACGTCAAGAGTCGAGTTTTCTGGGCAACCATCGGATCAGTCCTGTCGAGGCCGTGGGTAGCAGGTAACAAGCTACCGATTCCTTTTTCAATAAAGTGAATCAGTCTCCATGCAAAAACTTGTATTCGCCTGCCTCCTGTCGGCAGCCGCAGCCCCCTGTGCCCAGGCAGAAAGCTGGTATGGTTCGACTAAGCTCAACAGTACACGCCAGAACCTCTCCAGCGCTCTGCTGACCAGCCCCCGCGTGACAGAACGTGTGGCCGCACCGGACAGCAGCAAATCGGTGGTTGGCTCCTTTGCAGTGGGTTATGCCTTTGCCGACGGGTGGCGCCTGGAGGGCGAATACACCATGCCCAATACCTCGACATTCAAGTCCTACTGGGCGCCCTTCAATGCCAACGTCAATAGCCTGCACACCCAGAGCCAGCGCCTGATGCTCAATGGTTACAAGGACATACCTATCAATGACTGGCTGTCGTTCTACGGGATGGCCGGCATGGGTGTCGCGCGGGTTGACGCTGCTGGCTACCAAACCAACGATACACGGCGTTTTGCCAGCAATCGCCAGCACAACTTTGCCTACAGCGTGGGCATCGGGTTGCAAGCCAGGCTCAATGAGCGACTCACCCTGGGCACTGGTTATCGCTATACCGCCATGGGCGATGTTGAAACTGGCTACAACACGTTTGCCAACAGGGTGAATGCCCGTGATGAACAGCTCAAAGGCAAACTCAAGGAGCAGAATTTGTTTCTTGAAGCCCGCTTCGGCTTTTGATTCCCTGAAAAAATGCCGCCGTCCAGGCGGCATTGTTTTGCTCGCAACATGACGAATCGTTCACGGGCGACAGGCTATATTCAGTCGCACCGTGCAACCATGCAGGACTCGCACGTCCATCACCCATCGCCTATCGGATGCCTTCTTCGTCATGAGCCAACAGCCTTTCCTGCCGTTCTCCAAACCTACCATTGACGAAGCCACGATCTCGGCGGTCGGCGATGTCCTTCGTTCCGGCTGGATCACCAGCGGGCCGAAGGTGCTGGCGTTCGAAGCGCAGTTGTCGGAGTTCTTTGGCGGCCGCCCGGTGCGCACCTTCAACTCAGGCACCTGCACCATGGAAATTGCCCTGCGCATCGCTGGTATCGGGCCTGGGGATGAGGTCATCACCACACCAATCTCTTGGGTCGCCACAGCCAATGTCATCCTCGAAGTGGGCGCCACCCCGGTCTTTGCCGATATCGACCCGGTGACCCGCAACATCGATCTGGCTCAGGTTGAAGCGGCGATCACCCCGCGCACCAAGGCGATCATCCCGGTCTACCTGGCCGGTTTGCCCTTGGACATGCCGATGCTTTACGCGCTGGCCAACAAGTACAACCTGCGCATCGTCGAGGATGCTGCCCAGGCCCTGGGGTCCAGCTGGGACGCAGAACGCATCGGCGCTACCGGCGACTTCGTCTCGTTCAGCTTTCAGGCGAACAAGAACATCACCTCATCCGAAGGTGGCTGCCTGGTGCTGAACAACGCCGAAGAAGCCCGTCTGGCCGAGAAGTACCGCCTGCAGGGCGTCACCCGCAACGGTTTCGACGGTCTGGATGTGGACGTGCTGGGCGGCAAGTTCAACATGACCGATATCGCCGCCGCCATCGGCCTGGGACAATTTGCCCACATCGAGAAGATCACCGCCCATCGTCAGAACCTGGCACGGCACTACTTCGAATGCTTCGGCAGTGATTTCGAAGAACAGTACGGCGCACAACTGCCGCCGGCGGACTTCGAAAACAGCAACTGGCACTTGTTCCAACTGGTATTGCCGGAGCGTCAGGATGGGTTGCCCGCCCGCGCCACTTTTATGGAGCAGATGCAGGCCCGCGGCGTCGGCATTGGCTATCACTACCCGCCCATCCACCTGCTGAGCCTGTATCGGGCACAGGGCTTCAAGGAAGGGATGTTTCCCGTGGCGGAGCGTGTTGGGCGATTGATCGTGTCGTTGCCGATGTTCACGGCGATGACAGAGGCGGATGTGGAGCGGGCTGTGGCGGCGGTCAAAGCCGTATTGAAAGCAGGCTGATTATCCAGTGTGGGAGGGCGCTTGCCCTCGATTACGGTGGGTCAGCCACTGATGAGCAGACTGACACTCCGCCATCGGGGGCAAGCCCCCTCCCACAAACTGACCAGCATTAGGGCAAGCCCCTCCCACATCGGGTTCTGTGTTTACTCGCCGATAGCGGCTTTGTAGCCGGCAGCGTCCAGCAGTTTCTCCAGATCAGCCGGGTTGCTTGGCTTGAGCTTGAAGATCCAGGCGCCATAAGGGTCGGAGTTCAACAGCTCAGGACTCCCACTCAACTCGTCGTTGACCGCAATCACTTCGCCTGCAACCGGGGCGTAGATGTCCGAGGCAGCCTTCACCGACTCAACCACACCCGCCTGGCCCTCGGCTTCAAATGTGGCGCCAATCTCAGCCAACTCAACAAACACCACATCACCCAACGCTTCCTGTGCATGGTCGGAGATTCCGACGGTCACGGTGCCGTCGGCTTCCAGACGGGCCCACTCATGACTTTCGGCAAAACGCAGGTCGGCAGGGATATTGCTCATAGTCTGTGTCCTCAAGAAGAAATGTCAGCGGCCAGTGGCCTGCCGGAAAATAGTTAGATCAAGGTTTTGCCATGGCGGACGAAGGTCGGCTTGACCACTCGAACCGGGTACCACTTGCCGCGAATTTCCACTTCGGCCCGGTCGGCAGTCGCCGTCGGTACACGCGCCAGGGCAATGGATTTGCTAAGCGTAGGTGAGAAACTACCACTGGTGATCTCCCCTTCGCCAACATTGGCGATACGAACTACCTGGTGAGCACGTAGAACTCCACGTTCTTCCAGGACCAGCCCGACCAATTTGAACTGCACACCGGCTGCTTTTTCCGCTTCCAGCGCGGCGCGGCCGATGAAATTGCGCCCTGCCGGTTCCCAGGCGATGCTCCAGGCCATGTTGGCAGCCAGGGGCGACACCTGCTGGTGGATATCCTGGCCATACAGGTTCATGCCGGCCTCCAGGCGCAGGGTATCGCGCGCACCGAGGCCGATGGGGGAAATACCGGCGCCCACCAGGTCGTTGAAAAAACCCGGCGCCTGGTCGGCAGGCAGGACAATTTCCAGGCCGTCTTCGCCGGTGTAACCGGTGCGAGCGATAAACCAGTCGCCGTCGGCCTGGCCTTCGAAAGGTTTGAGCTGATGGATCAGGGTGCCACGGGACTGGGTCACCAGTTCGGCGATCTTCTGCCGCGCGTGGGGACCTTGAATGGCGAGCATGGCCAGCTCGGAGCGCTCCTGCAGTTGCACCTGATAGCCGCCCAGTTGCGCCTGCATCCAGGCCATATCCTGGTCACGGGTGGCAGCGTTGACCACCAGTCGGTAACCGGTTTCGGTACGGTAGACGATCATGTCGTCCACCACCCCGCCCTGCTCGTTGAGCATGGCGCTGTACAACGCGCGGCCGCAGCCGTGCAATCGATCGACATCATTGGCCAGCAGGTACTGGAGCCATTCCTTGGCCTGAGGGCCGGTGACATCGATCACGGTCATATGAGATACATCGAACACCCCGCAGTCGCGCCGCACCTGGTGGTGCTCCTCGACTTGCGAGCCGTAATGCAAAGGCATATCCCAACCGCCAAAATCGACCATTTTCGCGCCGAGGGCGAGATGCAGGTCATACAGAGGCGTACGCTGTCCCATGGGTTTCTCCTTCCGGGCTTGGCGAAGGTGCGCAGAGCTGCCACTTGCGCCGAACACCTTGAACGACAAGGCCCGCAGCCACATACAGCAGGTCGATCCGAAAAACGGAGCACACCGAATGCGGCGCATTGTAGCCGCAAGCTGTAGGACTGGCACCTAGCCGATTTGTCGTGCGGAGCGTCGGATCAACCCGATGACCGGCAGCAACCCAACCAGTACCAGGGTCAACGCCGGCAGCGAGGCCCGCGCCCATTCCCCTTCACTGGTCATTTCAAAGATGCGCACCGCCAGGGTGTCCCAGCCAAACGGGCGCATCAGCAAGGTGGCGGGCATTTCCTTGAGCACATCGACAAACACCAGCAGCGCCGCGCTCAGGGTGCCAGGCAGCAACAACGGCAGATACACCTTGCAAAACAGTTGTGGCCCACTCACGCCCAGGCTTCGCGCGGCCTCGGGCAACGACGGACGTATACGCGCCAGGCTGTTTTCCAGAGGCCCGTAGGCGACCGCCAGGAATCGCACCAGATACGCCAGCACCAGCGCCGACAGGCTGCCCAGCAGCAACGGCTTGCCCGCGCCGCCCAGCCAGCCCGACAGCGGCACCACCAGTTCGCGGTCCAGATAGCTGAAGGCCAACATGATCGACACCGCCAACACCGACCCGGGCAAGGCATAACCGACATTCGCCAGGCTGATGCCGGAACGGATCGCCCGCGTCGGCGCCAGGCGGTTGGCGAACGCCAATATCAGCGCCACGCTGACCGTCATCAGCGCCGCGATCGCGCCCAGGTACAGCGTGTGCACGATCAGGCCGGTGTAGCGCTCATCCAGATCGAAGCGGCCGCGCTGCCAGAACCAGGCCACCAGTTGCAGCATCGGGATAACAAACGCGCAGGCGAACACCAAGCCACACCAACCGCTGGCCGCTGCCGCCTTGAGCCCGCGCAGGTGATACAGCGCCTTGCCGCGCGGGCGCTCGTTGCCGGGCCGGCTCGCTCCACGCGCGCGCCGCTCGCCATACAGCACCAGCATCACCACCAGCAACAACAGGCTGGCCAGTTGCGCGGCGCTGGACAGGCTGAAAAAGCCGTACCAGGTTTTATAGATGGCGGTGGTGAACGTGTCGAAATTGAACACCGAGACCGCACCAAAGTCCGCCAGGGTTTCCATCAGGGCCAAGGCGACACCGGCACCAATCGCCGGCCGCGCCATGGGCAGCGCCACGCGCCAGAACGCCTGCCACGGCGACTGGCCCAGCACCCGTGCCGCTTCCATCAAGCCCTTGCCCTGGGCCAGGAATGCAGAACGCGCCAGCAGATAGACATAGGGGTAGAACACCAGCACCAATACGATGATCACGCCGCTGGTGGAGCGCACACGCGGCAGGCGCAGCCCCGCGCCGAACCCTTCGCGCAGCAGGGTCTGCACCGGGCCTGCAAAGTCCAGCAGCCCTACAAACACGAAGGCCAGCACATAGGCCGGAATCGCAAAGGGCAGCATCAACGCCCAATCCAGCCAGCGCCGCCCCGGGAACTCGCAGAGGCTGGTGAGCCAGGCCAGGCTCACCCCCAGCAACGTCACGCCAAGACCGACGCCGAGCACCAGGGTCAAGGTGTTGGCGAGCAGACGAGGCATCTGGGTGTCCCACAGGTGGGACCAGATTTGTTGATCGATGCTTTGCCAGGACAGCAACAGCACGCTCAGCGGCAGCAGCACCAGGGCAGCGACGGCGAAGACCGGCAGGTACCAGCGGCGTTGGGCGGGGTGGGCCAAAAGCAAATTCCCTGGGAATGGACTATCTGAAGGCAGACACAAAACAGTGTGGGAGGGGGCAAGCCCTAATGCCGTCTGCAGGAGCGAGCTTGTTCGCGAAAAACTCACAGGCACCGCGTTCATTCAGAAAGCACGCGTTATCGTTGACGTTTTTCGCGAGCAAGCTCGCTCCTACAATTAGGGCTTGCCCCCTCCCACCTTTTGATTGGCAGCGATTTAGAAACTCAGTTCCAACCGGCGCGATCCATCAAGCGGATCGCCTCGGCCTGACGCTTGCCCGCCACTTCCACCGGCAAGGTATCGGCCACGAACTTGCCCCAGGTCGCCACTTCGGCGGACGGCGGTACCGCAGGGTTGGCTGGGAACTCCTGGTTCACGTCGGCGAAGATCTGCTGCGCCTCGGGCGTGGTCATCCATTCCACCAGGGCCTTGGCCGCTGCCGGGTGTGGCGCATGTTTGGTCAAGCCAATACCCGACAGGTTCACATGCGCGCCACGGTCGCCCTGGTTCGGCCAGAACAGCTTCACCGCCAGGTCCGGCTTCTGCTTGTGCAGGCGACCGTAGTAGTACGTGTTGACGATACCAACGTCGCATTGCCCGGCGTTGATCGCTTCCAGCACTGCGATATCGTCGGAGAACACATCGGTGGACAGGTTATTCACCCAGCCTTTGACGATTTCTTCGGTTTTGGCCGCGCCGTGGGTCTCGATCAGCGTGGCGGTCAGGGACTGGTTATAAACCTTTTTCGCCGTGCGCAGGCACAAGCGGCCTTCCCACTGCTTGTCGGCCAGGGCCTCGTAGGTGGTCAGGTCACCCGGTTTTACCCGGTCGGTGGAATAGGCGATGGTGCGCGCGCGCAGGCTCAAACCGGTCCAGGCATGGGCCGAGGAGCGGTATTGCAGCGGGATGTTCTTGTCGATCACCTCGGAGGTGAACGGCTGCAGAATGCCCATCTGCTCGGCCTGCCAGAGGTTGCCGGCGTCGACGGTGAGCAGCAGGTCGGCGGTGGCATTTTCGCCCTCGGCCTTGATGCGCTGCATCAGCGGGGCTTCCTTGTCGGTGATGAACTTCACCTGTACGCCGGTCTTGCGGGTATAGGCGTCGAACACCGGTTTGATCAGTTCGTCGATGCGCGAGGAGTAGACCACCACTTCGTCGGCGGCCTGCGCAGTGGCGCTGCCGATCAGGGTGAGTGCCAGGGCAGTCAGGAGGCGCTTGGATGCCAACATGGGTGCGGTCTCTCATTTGCAAAAAGAGCGCAAATGATAAGGACTCACATTTGGTAACGCTCGGTGGAGGCGTTACCAGATGTTGCACGGTCGGAGAGAGGCGTGAGGACTGATGGCCTCGGGGCATAGATCTCTACACAACGCTGTAGCACCCAACGCTAACCACGATGCGCAGCGAGTAGCTCTTGATCTTGATCTTAGGCGCCCCGTTAAACCACGCTGGCCGAACGCAGGCTTGAATCCGTGGGTAACCCGGCAGGACGCCGGGTTAGCCGCACTGGGCCAGGGATGGCCCATTGCGGCGGCCCACGGATTCAAGCCGGAGTGAGGGCACACCGAGCATTAGCGAGGTGCCGAGTGGTGGGCAAGAGCGTTTTGCTTACTTTTGCGCTTTACAAAAGTGAGCCGCCGTCAGGGCGGAACCCTAAGTAGCCGTTACCGCAGAAACGGATATGTACTCAATCTGATCCAGCATCCTGGTCGGCCCTGAGGCCGCCATCGGGGGCAAGCCCCCTCCCACAGGGGGCCGCATTTCAATTTACAGTTTGGCGAGGTCCGGGAGGTCGCCGGTCAGGCCCAAGGCCTGGCGTACAAACACTGCCTTGGCTTCGGGCATCTGGTCGACCAGTTTCAAGCCGGCATTGCGCAACCAGCGCAATGGCAGTTGATCCGCCTGAAACAGACGCTCGAAGCCCTCCATAGCGGCCATCAGCGCCAGGTTATGCGGCATGCGCCGACGCTCGTAGCGGCTCAACACCTTTACATCCGCCAGACGTTCGCCACGTTCGCTGCCCGCCAGCAGCACTTCGGCCAGCACCGCAGCATCGAGAAAGCCCAGGTTCACGCCCTGCCCGGCCAATGGATGGATGACATGGGCCGCGTCGCCAATCAACGCCAGGCCCTCGGCCACATAGCGCTTGGCGTGACGCTGACGCAATGGTACGCAGACGCGCGGGTCGGCGCTGATCACATTGCCGAGACGCCCCTCAAAGGCCCGCTCCAGCTCACGGCAGAAGCGCTCATCGTCCAGGGCCATCAGGCGCTCGGACTCCGCCGGCGTGGTCGACCAGACAATCGAGCACCAATCCTCCTGCCCATCACGCACCAGCGGCAAGAATGCCAGCGGGCCCGTGTCGGTGAAGCGTTGCCACGCCGTGCGCTGGTGCGGCTGGCTGCCGCGCACGCTGGTCACGATGGCGTTGTGCAGGTAGTCCCACTCACGGGTGGGGGTGCCGGTCAGGCGGCGCACTGCGGAGTTGGCGCCGTCGGCGGCGACCACCAGCGGCGCGCGCAGCTTGCGCCCATCGGCCAGGGTCAGCAGCCACTCATCGCCGGAACGGCGCATCTGCTCCAGGCGCGCATTGGCCAGCAGCCCCAGGTCACAATCATGCAGGCGGTCCAGCAAGGCATCCTGGATCACGCGGTTCTCGACAATATGCCCCAGCACCTCGGCATGCACGCTGGCCGCCGAAAAGTGGATCTGCCCGGTGCCGCTGCCGTCCCACACTTGCATCTCGCCATAGGGGCTGGCGCGGCGCTCGACGATGCCGTCCCACACGCCAAGCCGCTCGAGAATGCGCTGGCTGGCGGCGGACAGTGCACTGACCCGCGGTTCAAACGCCGCCGCCGGTTCGAACGGCTTGACGCTCAGCGGGCTGCCGTCAAGCAGCAATACCTGCAGGCCACTGCCCTGCAACGCCAGCGCCAGGGCGCTTCCGACCATTCCGGCCCCGACAATCAGCACATCTGCGCGCATGTCCATAGTCAAGCCTGTCTCGCTGGCGGCTTGCGCCGCACGTAAAGGGTTTTGTCGACCCGCGCCACCAGGGTGCCGGAGCCGTCATGAATCTGGACCTTGAGGTGAGGCAAATATTTCTCGCCATCGGCGGTCTGT
The DNA here is from genome assembly GCF_900004865.1 of Pseudomonas sp. 37 R 15. Taxonomy (NCBI): domain Bacteria; kingdom Pseudomonadati; phylum Pseudomonadota; class Gammaproteobacteria; order Pseudomonadales; family Pseudomonadaceae; genus Pseudomonas; species Pseudomonas sp. 37 R 15. The sequence goes on from NZ_CVTV01000026.1 coordinate 44,068, forward strand.
CGACGCACCTCATCGAGCAAGGCGTCGTCGATGGAAAACTCGGCATACACCGGGCCTTTGCCCGGCGAGATGAAGTCGATGCTGGCGGCCTTGTCCCACACAATGTAATCGCGGCCCAGGTTCTCCATCAGCATCAGCATGTAGAACGGGTCGACCATCGAATACAGGCTGCCGCCGAACTGAGTGCCCACATAGTTGCGGTTATACCAGCCCAGGCCCATGCGCACCTTGACGTGACGAAAGTCGGCGCTCATCTGCTGCACGCTGATCCCGGCGCCCAGGTACGGCGGATAGAGCGTCATCACCCAGCGCAGCAGCCGGGCCTTGCCCAGGCGCTGGATCAGCCACTTACGCATCGGAGCGCGTGCCCAGGCCCATGGCCTGACGGGCGAACCAGCGCTTGGCCGGCGGCAGCAGATCCAGGCCGAGCAGGCCCATGTTGCGCCCCAACGCAACCAACGGTTGTCCGCTGCCGAACAGGCGCGTGACCTGGTCGGAGAAACCCACGGTCAGTTGCTGGTCCAGGCGCTGGCGCTCGCGGTAGCGCTGCAGTGTCGCCAGGTCGCCCGGCACGGCAGGCCCGGCCAGCAAGGCTTCGGCGAGGGCGTTGGCATCGCGCAACGACAGGTTGAAGCCCTGCCCGGCGATCGGGTGCAGGCTGTGCGCTGCATTGCCGAGGACTACCAGGTGCGAGCGGACCTGTTCTTGCGCTTCCACCAGGGTCAGCGGGTACAGATGCCGTGCGCCTACCTGCTTCAGGGTGCCCAGGCGATAGCCGAACACGCCCTGCAATTCACTCAGGAAACTGCGCTCGTCCAGATTGGCCAGACGCTGGGCGTCCATGCCCATGCGGGTCCAGACCAGCGCGCAGCGGTTGTCGGGCAGCGGCAGCAAGGCCATCGGCCCTTCATCGGTAAAGCGCTCGAACGCTTCGCCGTTGTGGGCTTCGCTCGGGGTGATGTTGGCGATCAGCGCGCTCTGGTTATACGGGCGCGTCTTCACGCCGATGCCCAGTTGTTCGCGCAGGCCCGAGCGGCCGCCGTCGGCCAGTACCGCGAGGTCGCACTCCAGCACCGTTTCGTCGTTGAGGGTCAGGCGGTAGCCCTCAGGCAGCGGCTCCATGCGCGTGACTTCCGCCGGGCAGCGCCAACTGACCACGTCCTTATCCAGGCCTTGCCACAGGCATTGGCCCAGCCAGGCGTTTTCCACCACGTAACCCAGGGCCGGCACGCCCTCCTCCATGGCTGACAGACGCGCGGTGGAGAAACGTCCACGGTCGGACACATGGATTTGCTTGATCGGCTCGGCGCGACGGGAGATGTCCTGCCACAGGCCCAGGCGCTGATAGATCTGCCGGGCACCAAAGGACAGCGCCGAAGAACGCGCATCGTAGCTCGGCTGATAACTGTCACCCGGCGCAAAGGGTTCGATCAGTGCGATTTTCCACCCTCGCGCCTTGGCCCCGGCCTGCAACGCCAGCGCCAGGCTGGCGCCCACCAGGCCACCGCCGATGATCGCCAGGTTGACCCGGCTCATCGGGCAGCCGCCATCAGCGCTTCGATCTCGGCCACCGTCTTGGGCACCGCACCGGTCAGAATTTCACAGCCTTGCTTGGTCACTATCACGTCGTCCTCGATGCGTACGCCAATGCCACGCCACTTCTTCGCTACGTTCTGGTTGTCCGGTGAAATATAGATCCCCGGTTCCACGGTCAAGGCCATGCCGACTTCCAGCACACGCCATTCACCGCCCACTTTGTACTCGCCCACATCATGCACATCCATGCCCAGCCAATGGCCGGCGCGGTGCATGTAAAAGGCGCGGTAGGCTTCGCTGGCGATCAGTTCGTCAACGTCGCCTTGCAGCAACCCCAGCTTGACCAGCCCGGCCGTGATGACCTGCACGGTCGCCTCATGCGCCTGGTTCCAATGCTTGTTCGGCGCAATCTGCGCGAAGGCGGCTTCCTGGGAGGCCAGCACAATCTCGTAGATCGCCTTTTGCTCGGGCGAAAACCTGCCGTTGACCGGCCAGGTGCGGGTGATGTCACTGGCGTAGCAGTCGATCTCGCAACCGGCGTCGATCAATACCAGGTCACCGTCCTTGAGCAGCGCGTCATTCTGCTGGTAATGCAGGATGCAGCTGTTACGCCCGGCGGCCACAATGGAGCCATAAGCCGGCATTTTCGCGCCGCCCTTGCGAAACTCGTAATCCAGCTCGGCCTCCAGGCTGAACTCATGCAGGCCGGCACGGCTGGCTTGCATCGCGCGCACATGGGCGGCGCAGGAAATCCGCGCCGCCTCGCGCATCACCTTCACTTCCGCCGCCGATTTATACAGGCGCATGTCGTGCAGCAAGTGATCCAGGGCAACGAATTCGTTTGGCGGCTGGGCGCCCAGGTGCGCTTTGGAGCGGATCACGTTGATCCACTCCATCACATGCCGGTCGAATTCGGCATTGCTGCCCATGGCCGAGTACACCCGGTCGCGGCCTTCAATCAGGCCGGGCAGGATGTCATCGATATCGGTGATGGGAAACGCGTCGTCGGCGCCAAAATCGCGGATCGCGCCTTCAGTACCCGCGCGCAGGCCGTCCCACAATTCGCGTTCGGCGTTGCGCTCGCGACAGAACAGCACGTACTCGCCATGCTGGCGACCAGGCATCAGCACGATCACCGCCTGCGGTTCAGGGAAGCCGCTCAGGTATTGGAAGTCGCTGTCCTGGCGGTAGACATGTTCCACATCACGGTTGCGGATCGCCACGGCGGCGGCCGGCAGGATCGCGATGCTGTTGGGTTCCATCTGCGCCATGAGCGCCTTGCGGCGACGGGTGTATTCCGCTTTGGGGATATGGATCATGGGCAGATGGGCTTCCTTTTAATGCAGGGACGGCTTGGGGGCTGCCGGCTCAGCGGACTTCCTGGTCTCGGTGAACAGCAGCAACGGTGCGACGCGCAGGTATTCCATGACCTCCATGTAGTCACCCTCGCCGTCTTCGGATTCTTCCAGGGCGTCCTGCACCTGGGAGATGGCCGCCAGGTCCTGCAACACTTCCTTGGCGTCGGTGCTCAGTTCCAGGCCGCCGGCGTTCACGCCGAAACCGTGGAGGAAACCCTGGCACCATTGACCCAGGGCAGCGGCACGCTCGGCGAGCGGTGCGTCGTCGGTCGGCAGCAGCAGGACCACGGTGACGTCATCACCGGTCAGTTCGCCCTTGACCATCTCTTGCAGGCCGATCAGCGCGTTACGCACGTTCTCGGTCGGTTCGGTTTCCAGCAGCTCGGCCACATCGGCCAGCCAGTTGTCGGCATCGAAGCCCACGCCGGTGCAGCTGCGGCCCAACAGCACGCCGTGCAGTTCGGCAGGCGAGCAAGGATGACCGCTGGTGCTCAGCAGTTTTGAAAAAGCGTCGTACGGGGAGTTCTGAATGGGCATGGTGAGCTAGGCGCCAGACGGCGCAATGTCTAGAATGGAGCGCTGTATCCTAGCACCGGCAGACGCACCAAGACTATCGAGGGCGTCAGATCGTTTATCCTGAAGTTGCCATTCATCAGACAAAATCCAGTGGAACCCAATGGAAGACACCGACCTGCAAGCGCTGATGGCCAGACTCGAACTGCTAATTGATCGGGTCGAGCAACTTAAGAGTCAAAACGGACTCCTATTAGCTCAGGAAAAGACCTGGCGCGAGGAACGCGCTCACCTCATTGAAAAAAACGAAATCGCCCGGCGTAAGGTCGAATCGATGATTTCGCGCCTGAAGGCCCTGGAGCAAGACTCATGAGTTCAAGCAATAGCGTTACCGTGCAGATCCTCGACAAAGAGTATTCGATCATCTGCCCCCAGGAAGAGCGCAGCAACCTGGTGAGCGCTGCCCGCTACCTGGACGGCAAGATGCGTGAAATCCGCAGCAGCGGCAAAGTGATCGGCGCCGACCGCATCGCCGTGATGGCTGCACTGAACATTACCCACGACCTGCTGCACAAGCAGGAGCGGCCTGACGTGCAGGCCAGCGGCTCGACCCGCGAGCAAGTGCGTGACCTGCTCGAACGCGTCGACCTGGTGCTTTCCACCGATTCGGACGCACCCAAGGGCTGATTGCCGAGTCTGTTTAAGGTATACTCGCCTCACTCCCTGGCGTGTTTGCCAGTCGGCGATGTCCCGGAGCCGATTCGCACTACCCTGGAAGTTGCACGTTGGGCTGGTGTGCATGTCCGCTAGACGGAAAGCCTTAAAGCCTACTGCTTCTTCCACCTTGAACTTTCGGGTTCAAGGGCTTAGTCGACAGCGGCTCTGCCGGGGAGCCTGAATTCCCAAACTCAATGCCAGTCCCCGGACTGGCATTGTTTTATGAGCCAAAAAGCCATGACCGAACCTGCGCCGCTTTCCCGTCCGCACCTTCGACGCATGTTGCGCAACGCCCGCCGCGCCCTCACGCCCCGCGAGCAGCGCGAGGCCGCCCTTGGCCTGTATCGGCAACTGGCACAGCACCCGCTGTTTCGCCGGGCCAAACATATTTCCCTGTATCTACCGACGGACGGTGAAATTGACCCGCGCCTGCTGCTGCGCGCTGCCCAGCGCCGGGGCAAGGCGACCTACCTGCCGGTACTGAGTGCGTGGCCGCGTACCAAAATGGTGTTCCAGCGCGTGCGGCCTGGGGATAAGTTGCGGCCCAACCGCTTTCGCATTCTCGAACCTCGGGCCGTCGCCCAACGCCAACGCAAGGTGTGGGCGCTCGACCTGGTGCTGCTGCCGCTGGTGGGGTTCGATAATGAGGGTGGGCGCTTGGGCATGGGCGGCGGATTCTATGACCGCAGCCTGGCTTACCTCGCCAGGCGCAACACATGGCGCAAGCCGACGCTGTTGGGGTTGGCCCATGAATGTCAGCAGGTTGATCGCTTGGCGCAGGCGAGTTGGGACGTGCCGCTGGCGGGCACTGTCACCGATAAGCACTGGTATGTCGCAGAAACGTCGCTGGAGCCAGCGACGCTTTAAAGTCGTGTTAACGCTTGAATTGCTGCTGCACAGGCGAGAGTTCAACCGGTGCATCGGTCTTGTTCGACCACAGGCTCTGGGCATAACCGGTGGTCACGACACCCAGACCAAACAAAATAACCAATATCCATAGTAAATCCGGTTTACGTTGCATCGATTGCCCCCCTTCAGGCATCTCGTACACGATGACAACAACGTTCCAAAGTAGTCCGTTGCAGCTGCACCAAGCTTGAAGCCCGGCATTCTGCGGTAACGTGAACCAACACGCAAACCTTGGCGCCAACCGACTGTCGGTTTGTCATGCAATTGCCCGACAACTTGCCCAATACCTGTTTGAGGAGCCCAAAATGGCCTATTGGCTGATGAAATCCGAACCTGACGAGCTGTCCATCGTAGACCTGGAAAAGCTCGGCGAAGCCCGCTGGGACGGGGTGCGCAATTACCAGGCGCGTAACTTCCTGCGCACCATGGCGGCCGGCGATGAGTTTCTCTTCTACCACTCCAGTTGCCCGGAGCCGGGCATCGCCGGCATCGGCAAAATCATCCAGGCCGCCTATCCCGACCCGACCGCACTGGAGCCAGACAGCCACTATTTCGACGCCAAGGCCAGTGCGGAGAAAAACCCTTGGAGCGCAATTGACGTTGCGCATGTGCAGACCTTTCCCAAAGTACTGGGCCTTGGCTACCTGAAACAGCAGGCCGCGTTGGCAGAGATGCCTTTGGTGCACAAAGGCAGTCGGCTTTCGGTGATGGCCGTGACGACTGACCAGATGACTACGATCATCAAGCTTGCCTGCAGCGGGAGTCCTGGCTTTAACGCAGACAGTTAAAATCTGTCGCTATAAAAAACATTTGAACATTAGAAAAACATATAAAAACCTGTCATTTCTGACAGTAGCAAACGCTTCAATTTCAAAGTTTACTGGCGCTTTCAACATTGACTACGCAAAGCGACCTGGGCAGCTTTACATGCTCATAAAACTATTGGAGAGTCACCGTGACAGAACTACTCATTGACGGCATCCTCGTAACAACCCTTGATACTGCCCCCCCACCAACCAGCACACCGATTAAATTGGCGTATTCAGCAGAGGTTCCTGAATGGGGATACCTCGGCGCCATACAGTTCGAATATTCTCTTAGTACGCCTCAGACGGTTTTAATAAGAACCCTACAATACTATCTCCGAAGCTCGTCACTGCCGGAGCGTACGGTATTTACCGTCCGAGCGCCTGACCACGCAACATTATCTATAAACCCAACAGCGTTGAACCAGTGGACAAGATGGGACTCAAGCTTGATAACGCCCCGGCTCAGCAACATGTTCTGCGAACTGGAGTTCTTATTCCAGGCGATGCCGACTGGCAGCACTCAAGTAAAAAAAAGAACCGCAGCATTGCCTTTCAATTAACACACATACTTGCCTGCGACTGAGAAACCAGTCGCAGGCTTCGTTTATCTGCCCTTATTGAATAATCAAGTTATTGAACAACAAATCCTCGACCATCGGCTTACCCGTTTCATCGTTCATTACTTGCTGCGTCTGTTTCAACGCTTCCTGGCGCAGTTTCTCCTTGCCCTCAACAGTGCTCATTGCCTCATTAGTCTGCTGGGTAAACAGCGCCACCAGTTGGTTGCGAATCAACGCATCGTTGGCTTTAACCGCCGCGGCGGCTTCGGTGCCGGTCACGCGCAGGGCGATGTCGGCCTTGAATACCTTGAGTTTTGCCGTGCCATCCAGGCCGTAGTTGCCCACAAACGGCGGGGAAAGGCTGATATAGCTGACCTTCGGCGCCTCGCCCTCTTTGGCTTCTTCGGCCTGGGCGGCCATCGGCAAGGTCAGGGCCAGCATCAACAGGATCCACGCTTTCACAGTTCATTCCTCGAATTCGGTTGCCGGGTAGCATAACGCTAGCAAGGCTGAGTACAAGCTTATGGGGGCTTATCAGGCGCGGGCATGCTCGTTGACCCACGGGCGTACCCTCCTACACTTATCGGCCACGACGCCAAAAGGAATAGTCCGATGAAAGCTGTGCTGTGCAAAGCCTTCGGCCCCGCCGAAACCCTGGTGCTGGAAGAAATCGCCAGCCCCGCGATCAAGAAGAACGAAATCCTGCTGGACGTGCACGCCGCCGGGGTGAATTTCCCGGACACCCTGATCATCGAGGGCAAATACCAGTTCAAGCCGCCCTTCCCGTTTTCGCCGGGTGGCGAAGCGGCAGGTGTGGTGAGTGAGGTCGGCGAAAAGGTCAGCCACCTGAAGGTCGGTGATCGCGTGATGGCCCTGACCGGCTGGGGCAGTTTTGCCGAGCAGGTGGCGGTGCCGGGCTATAACGTGCTGCCGATCCCGCCCAGCATGGATTTCAACACCGCCGCAGCCTTCAGCATGACCTACGGCACCTCGATGCACGCGCTCAAACAGCGAGCCAACCTGCAACCCGGCGAAACCCTGCTGGTGCTCGGCGCTTCCGGTGGTGTGGGCCTGGCCGCCGTGGAAATCGGCAAGGCCATGGGTGCGAGGGTGATCGCCGCCGCCAGCAGCGCCGACAAACTCGCGGTGGCCAAGGCGGCCGGCGCCGATGAGTTGATCAATTACAGCGAAGCCAGCCTCAAGGATGAGGTCAAGCGCCTCACCGATGGTAACGGCGCCGATGTGATCTACGACCCGGTGGGCGGCGATCTGTTTGACCAGGCGATCCGCTCGATCGCCTGGAACGGCCGTTTGTTGGTGGTGGGTTTTGCCAGCGGGCGCATCCCCGAATTGCCGGTGAACCTGGCGCTGCTCAAGGGCGCGGCGGTGGTGGGCGTATTCTGGGGCTCGTTCGCCCAGCGTCAGCCGCAGGACAATGCGGCCAATTTTCAGCAACTGTTCACCTGGTATGGCGAGGGCAAGTTGAAGCCGTTGGTGTCGCAGGTGTACCCGCTGGAACAGGCGGCCCAGGCGATCAATGATCTGGGGCAGCGCAAGGCTGTGGGTAAGGTTGTCGTCCAAACCCGTTGACGGAAGTGGAACGCGGTCAGTGTGGGAGGGGCTTGCCCCCGATAGCAGTGGGTCAGCCAGGAATGACTAACCTGATACACCGCCATCGGGGGCAAGCCCCCTCCCACACTTGATCCTCAACGACCCACGCTTACCTATTAGCGACATGTTCATAAAAGAACATGCCATTGCTCCCATTTCCTGTGTTTGCAGATAAGAGGCGATGCTATTTTCGGTAACGAAACTGTAACATTCGCATCCGCAGTCAAAACAAGAAATTTGGAGCTCTTGAATGTTTGCTTTCTTTCGACCTGCCGCACACCAGGCGCCCCTGCCTGAAGAAAAAATAGACAGTACCTACCGACGTCTGCGCTGGCAGATCTTCGCCGGTATTTTCTTCGGTTACGCCGGCTATTACCTGCTACGAAAAAACTTCTCCCTGGCCATGCCCTACCTGATCGAGGACGGCTACACCCGCGGTGAGCTGGGCCTGGCGATGTCGGCCATCGCGATTGCCTACGGCCTGTCCAAGTTCCTCATGGGCCTGGTGTCCGACCGCTCCAATCCGCGTTACTTCCTGCCCTTCGGCCTGCTGGTGTCAGCGGGGGTGATGTTCATTTTCGGTTTCGCGCCCTGGGCGACGTCCAGCGTGACCATGATGTTCATTTTGCTGTTCATCAACGGTTGGGCCCAAGGCATGGGCTGGCCGCCAAGTGGGCGGACCATGGTGCACTGGTGGTCGCAGAAAGAACGCGGCGGCGTAGTCTCGGTGTGGAACGTGGCGCACAACGTCGGCGGCGGCCTGATCGGTCCGCTGTTCCTGCTGGGCATGGCCTGGTTCAATGACTGGCATGCGGCGTTCTACGTGCCGGCCACGGTGGCGCTGGCTGTGGCGGCGTTTGCCTTCATCACCATGCGCGACACCCCGCAATCGGTTGGCCTGCCGCCGATCGAGCAGTACAAGAACGACTACCCGGAAGGCTACGACGCCAGCCACGAAGACGAATTCAGCGCCAAGGAAATTTTCGTCAAATACGTGCTGCGCAACAAAATGCTGTGGTACATCGCGTTCGCCAACGTGTTCGTCTACCTGCTGCGCTACGGCGTACTGGACTGGGCACCGACCTACCTGAAAGAAGCCAAGCATTTCACGGTCGACAAGTCGTCGTGGGCGTATTTCTTTTACGAGTGGGCAGGTATCCCGGGCACGCTGCTGTGCGGCTGGATGTCGGACAAGATCTTCCGTGGCAATCGCGGCCTGACCGGCATCGTGTTCATGGCGCTGGTGACCGTGGCGACCCTGGTTTACTGGCTCAACCCGCCGGGTAACCCGATGGTCGACATGATCGCGCTGGTCTCCATCGGCTTTTTGATCTACGGCCCGGTGATGCTGATCGGCCTGCAGGCGCTGGAACTGGCACCGAAGAAAGCCGCCGGTACCGCTGCGGGCTTCACTGGCCTGTTCGGCTACCTGGGTGGTTCGGTGGCGGCGAGCGCGGCAATGGGCTACACCGTGGACCACTTCGGTTGGGACGGTGGTTTCGTGCTGCTGATTGGCGCGTGCGTGCTGGCGATCGCCTTCCTGATCCCGACGCTGTGGCACACCAACAGCGTCAGCTCGGCGCGCTAGCTACCCGAGCAATCCTTTGCACAACGCTTGAGCCGCGCCTCCAGGTTTTTATCTGGCATGGCGTGGCTACGCAGGGCGTTCACGGTCTGCTCGACATAATCGCGAGTGGTGCCGTAACGCCCGCAAGCGCTTTGCAGCACGTGATTGAGTACGATATCGGGCAAGTTGCCGGCGTAGCTGGGCAAATGCCGCTCCAGCACAAATCCCAACGCCTGTACCTGACTGCCATCTTCCAGGCGGCAACTGAGCCAGTGCGGCTTGTAGGAGGGGTAAGGCATTTCGCGCTGCCACAGTGCATACAGCGAAGCCTCCAACTGATCTTCCGGCAAGCGGTAGGCAAACCCGCTGCACGAACCGCCCCGATCCAGTCCGAAGACCAGGCCCGGCAACTCCGGCGTCCCCCGGTGCTCGTGGGACCACAGGTACAGGCCACGGTGATAACCGTGAACCCGCGCGCGCACTCGCTCGCTCGACGAACATTCAGGACGCCAGATCAGCGAACCATAGGCAAACAGCCAGACCGGCCCACCCTTGTGCCGGGCCATGGTGGCCTGCATCGAGCTCATTAATTGTTCGTGAGTGAGTTGCGGCCCAAGATCGAGCCGCGGAGGGTAAGCCAACTGCAAAAGATCGGTTTCAATGGCGGTCATGGCGAAAAGCGTTGCGCCTCCTGTGTGCTACCAGTTGTAAGCGACTTTACCGTAATAAAACGCGCCGCTGTAACCGTACGGCGAAAAAGTGCTGTAGGCCAGGTTGCCGCCGCTGCTGGCGTAGGCATTGACCTTCTCGGGGTATTTATCGGTGACGTTGTCGCCGCCCAGGGTGAAGGTCCAGTTCTTCAACTTGTAGTCCGCCGACAAATCCAGCACCCAGGCTGCCTTGAAGGTCTGGTCGTTGACCTTGTCCGCCTGGTAGCTGGTGAACTCACCATAGCGCACCAGGTTGCTGTGCAGCGCCCAATTGCCGAAGGTGAAGTCGTTGCCCAGGCTCAGCTTGTGCTGGGGCGTGGTGTCGCCGAGCAAGCCGATGCGCTCGCGACGGTCCACCCGCACCAGGTTGGCGCCCAGGCTGTCGAGGACGGCCGGGTTGGCCTTCACGTCGGTGACTTTGGTGTGGTTGTAGTTGTAACCCACAGTGCTGTTCCAGCGGATGCCGTTATCGAACTGATAGCGATAGTTGGCCACCAGGTCGACACCGTCGGTGCTGGTGTCGGTGGCGTTGGTGAAATAGCGCGCCGTGGTGTAATTGATATTGCCGACGCCGTTGGCTTGCAGGTAGGCCACCGTCGCCGGATTGAGCGTGAGGTTGGACGACAGGCTGATACGGTCACGTATGTCGATGCGATACACATCCAGCGTCACCGTCAGGTCGTCGGCAGGCTCCAGTACCAGGCCAAGGCTGTAGTTACGCGACTTTTCAGCCTTGAGGTCTTCGGCACCGAGCAGGCGCGCCACTTGGCTGTTGGCCGGGAACGTGCCGGCCTCCTGAAGGGTGCTGCCGATCAACTGCGAAGAGGTGTAGGCGAAGTTCTGCTGGGCCAGGGACGGCGCGCGAAAGCCATTGGAAATGCTGCCGCGCAACGCCACTTGCGGAGTGAAGTCGTAACGCGCCGACAACGAACCGCTGACGTTGGAGCCAAAATCGCTGTAGTCCTCATGGCGCACCGCGGCCGAGGCGCTGAGTTGTTCGGTGAAGTTGGTTTCCAGGTCCAGGTATTGCGCCCAGCTATGCCGGGTACTGGTGCCGGCATCCGCATCGCGGAACCCGCCGAGGCCCGAGCTGCCGGTCTGGTAGTAGGACGCGGGCTCCCCAGCTTCGATTTCATAGCCCTGGTGCAGGTATTCCCCACCCAACGCCACGGAAACCGGGTACGGCAGCAAGCTCAGGTCAAACTCACGGGACAGGTCCAGGCTGACTTGCTTCTGCTCGTTGCTCAGGGTGCCGTTGTTGAATTTGCGCGGCGTAGCCAGGCCCAGAGAGGTGTTGATGGTTTCGGTGCCGAGCTCGTACTGGTTCTTGCCGTAGTTGGCCGACAGGTCGTAATGCCAATCGTAGGCGAGCAGCCCGCGCAGACCCGCCACCAGCGAGGTGTCTTCCAGGTTCCCTTTGATCAGTGGCAGGTAGCCGTTGGGGTTGAGTGCCGGGATATTGTTGGAAGCGTTGCTCGCGCGGTAGAACGCTGCCGTCTCGCCACGGCGCTTGCTGTAGCCACCGAAGCTGTAGAACTCGGCGGCATCGTTGAAGGAATATTCCGAGTTGAACTGGAATTTGCCTTCATTGGTGGCAGGCTCGCCTTGACGGAACACTCGCTGGCCGTAGGTGGTGGAACCGATGCTGCCTGGGCGGTAATCCTTGCCGGCGCGGTTGGTGTAATCGTTGTCGGCACCTTCGGCTGACAGATTGATAAAACCGTTTTCGCCCAATGCCAGGCCCGTATTGCCGCTGACATTACGCTGGATGCCGTCACCCTTTTTGTACCCGCCGAAGCGGGTCGAGATCGAACCGCCCTGGTCGTCATGCTTGAGGATCACGTTGATCACGCCGGCGATCGCGTCAGAGCCGTAACGTGCCGAAGCACCATCGCGCAGCACTTCGATGTGGTCCACCGCCGACAGCGGGATTGCATTCAGGTCCGCCGGTGCCGAACCGCGACCGACCGCACCGCCGAGGTTGACGAACGCACTGGTATGCCGGCGCTTGCCATTGACCAGCACCAACACCTGGTCCGGCGACAAGCCGCGCAACTGCGCCGGGCGCACCAGCTCAGCGCCATCCACCAGGCTTGGCCGTGGAAAGTTGATCGATGGGATCAGTCGCGCCAGCACCGCGCCCAGCTCGTCAGAGCCGGTACTGCGCAGGGTTTCGCCGGAGATCACATCGATTGGCGACAGCGACGCACTGGCGGTGCGCTCCTGGGCGCGGGTGCCGGTCACGATGACCGTATCGAGTTTGGGCGCATCGACGGCGGACGTTTCACCCGCCAGAACTGGATTGAATCCCACGACGGTCAGCAAATTGGCCGACAAAATCGCCGTGTATAACGCGTGTTTCCTGTAGTTCCCCATACCGCTCCCTATGAATCAATAAATAGAACTTCAACGCTCTGAGTTCGTACGATCGATCCGGCTGGCGGGCGGTAGCGGTCAGTGATTGGTGACTGTGGATGAAGTCGGTAGTCCGTTGGCATATAGCCTAAAGATATTCATCGAAGAAAATAAATACCTTAAAAGAATAAGCGAAGGTATAAGCACCCTTCCCCGCTCATCGGCCACCGCGACGGCAATCCGAGCGCTTTCAGCCCAGGTTCAGCCTGAGCAGCGGGCAATCCGCCAAAATGCCGCACACATCACGACTCACTTAGCCGCTCATCCAATCAACTATCAAGGCCGCCCATGCACAGAATCCGCTTGCCTGGCCTGCTGTTCCTGGCCCAGGCCACCACTGCACTGGCAGCTGAAACCCCAGCGGCAAACGACGACAAAGGCTTCTGGTACGCGCAGACCAGCGTCTACACCCGGCATTTCGCGCCCGACCCCGAGCACAACAACCAGCAAAACCTGCTGGGACTGGAGCGCAACGAAGCGTCGGGCCTGGTCTATGGCGCGGCGACCTTTCGCAACTCGTTCAGGCAACGCGCCTACTACGCGTACGCCGGCAAGCGCTATGACATGGCCGAATACCCGGTGTACCTGAAGGTCACGGGCGGGGCGATCCAGGGTTATCGCGGCAAGTACCGTGACAAGATCCCCCTGAACCGTTATGGCGTGGCGCCCGTCATCATTCCGTCCGTGGGCACGCATCACGGGCCGATGGCGGCAGAACTGGTGTTGCTGGGGTTCAATGCAGCGATGGTGACGACTGGACTAAGATTCTGAACGGGCGCAAATCAATGTGGGAGGGTGCAAGCCCTGTCTGTAGGAGCGAGCTTGCTCGCGAAAAACGTCAACGATAACGCGTGCTTTCTGAATGAACGCGGTGCCTGTGAGTTTTTCGCGAGCAAGCTCGCTCCTACAGAGGGCGGCATTAGGGCAGGCCCCCTCCCACCTTTCGATCACTTCACGGACGCGGGGCGTAGGCAAATACGTCAGCGCGCATCTGGTGCGCATCCATACCGGCGTCGACCAACGCATCCAGCGTGCCGTAGATCATCGCCGGTGATCCGCTGGCGTACACGTGCACGGCCTTGAGGTCGGCAATGTCTTCGCACACGGCCTCGTGCAGCAATCCGCAGCGTCCTTCCCAACCGCACAGGTCACTGACGACTTTGTGCAGGAACAGGTTGGGCAGTTGCTGCCACTGATCCCAGTGCTCGATCGCGTAGAAATCCTCCGGGCGACGCACGCCCCAATACAGGTGCACAGGGTGCTTGAAGCCGGACGCCCGGCAATGCTCGATCAGGCTGTGCATCTGGGCCATGCCGGTGCCGGCGGCGATCAGCACCAGCGGCCCGTCCGGCAACTGGGCCAGGTGGGTGTCACCGAAAGGCAGTTCAATACGCGCCATGCGGTTGCGCCGTAGCTGGTCCAACAGGTTGCGTGCGCTGTCCTCACGGGCCAGCACGTGCAGTTCCAGCTCGCGGCCGCAGTGAGGTGCCGACGCCAGGGAAAACGCCGACTTCTCACCGTTCTCGCGCTCGATCATCAGGTATTGCCCGGCGTGGTAACGCACCGCCTTGCCAGCCGGCGCGCGCAGGCGCACGCGCCACACATCGCCGCCGACGTCCACGCATTCGCTCAACTGGCACGACAATTTGCGCAACGGCAACTCCCCCGGCGCCAGCACGCCATCCCACAACACAATGCAATCCTCCAGCGGCTCGGCGATGCAGGTGTAGAACTCACCATGATCGCGCACTTCGCCGCTCTGCTGCACACGGCCCTCCACCAACAGCGCCGCACACACGTGGCATACGCCGTTGCGACACGCCTGCGGGCATTCGTAGCCCAGGCGGCGCGCGCCGTCGAGGATGCGTTCGCCAGGGTTCAGCTCCAGTACCGCACCGGAAGGTTGCAGGGTTAAACGCATCAATCTATTCCCAAGTCTTTCCAGATGGCATCGACGCGAGCCGTCACGGCGTCATCCTTGACGATTACCCGGCCCCACTCGCGGGTGGTTTCACCCGGCCATTTGTGGGTGGCATCCAGGCCCATTTTCGAACCCAGGCCCGACACCGGCGAAGCGAAGTCGAGGTAATCGATCGGCGTATTGTCGATCATTACCGTGTCGCGCTTGGGGTCCATGCGCGTGGTAATGGCCCAGATCACGTCGTTCCAGTCGCGGGCATTGATATCGTCGTCGGTGACGATAACGAACTTGGTGTACATGAACTGTCGTAAAAACGACCACACACCCAGCATTACCCGCTTGGCATGGCCTGGGTACGACTTCTTCATGGTGACGATGGCCATGCGGTACGAGCAACCTTCCGGCGGCAGGTAGAAGTCGGTGATTTCCGGGAATTGCTTTTGCAGGATCGGCACGAACACTTCGTTCAGCGCCACGCCGAGAATGGCCGGCTCATCCGGTGGGCGGCCGGTGTAGGTACTGTGATAGATCGGCTTGATCCGATGGGTGATGCGCTCAACGGTGAACACCGGAAAACTGTCGACTTCGTTGTAATAACCGGTGTGGTCGCCGTAAGGCCCTTCATCGGCCATTTCGCCCGGATGAATCACACCTTCCAGGATGATTTCGGCGGTGGCCGGCACTTGCAGGTCGTTGCCGCGGCACTTCACCAGTTCGGTGCGGTTACCGCGCAGCAGGCCGGCGAAGGCGTATTCGGACAGGCTGTCCGGCACCGGCGTCACAGCGCCCAGGATGGTAGCCGGGTCGGCGCCCAGTGCCACGGACACCGGGAATGGCTGACCCGGGTGTTTTTCGCACCATTCGCGAAAATCCAGGGCGCCGCCACGGTGGCTCAGCCAACGCATGATCACCTTGTTGCGGCCGATCACTTGCTGGCGGTAGATGCCGAGGTTCTGGCGGTCCTTGTTCGGACCTTTGGTGACGGTCAGGCCCCAAGTGATCAGCGGGCCGACGTCGCCGGGCCAGCAGGTCTGCACGGGGAGCATGGCCAGGTCGACATCATCGCCTTCGATGACCACTTCCTGGCATACCGCGTCCTTGACCACCTTGGGCGCCATGGCAATGATCTTGCGGAAGATCGGCAGCTTCGACCAGGCGTCCTTCAAGCCTTTGGGCGGCTCGGGCTCCTTGAGGAAGGCCAGCAGCTTGCCGATCTCGCGCAGCTCGCTGACCGACTCCGCCCCCATGCCGAAGGCGACGCGCTCGGGGGTGCCGAACAGGTTGCCGAGCACCGGGATGTCGTAGCCGGTCGGGTTCTCGAACAACAGCGCCGGGCCCTTGTTACGCAAGGTACGGTCGCAAATCTCAGTCATTTCCAGTACCGGTGAAATCGGCATCTGGATACGTTTCAACTCTCCGCGCTGCTCAAGTTGCTGCACGAAATCCCGAAGATCCTTGAATTTCATTAACCATGCCACTCGTAAAATAGGCGTACATCCTACCTGCTCTCGAGGCGGCTGGCAGCTTAATTGGCCGTCAGCCCCCGCGACTGCAACGAACTGAACAGCGGCTCCAGAAAGGCCTCGATATGCCGCGCGCCCACTTCAGACAGGTGGTTATCGTCGGTGTACAGCGCGCGCCCGTTGAGTTCGACCCGGCACAAGCCATCGGTGCCGCACAGCAAGGGCGCCGGGTCCAGCACCGCTACGCCGCTGTCGGCGGCCGCCAGCTCGTCGAACAACTGGCTGATGAACGCCTGGCGCTTTGTATGCTTGGCTACGTCGAGACCTTCGCCGTTAAACGGTCGGTGCATCATTGCCAGGCGACTGAGACGGTAAGGCACGATGATTTCCTGCAGCGGCACCTCCTTGACCAGCCAGACCTTGTGCCCCGCGGCGCGCAGCGCCTGGATGCGCTCGCGCATCCCCTGGGCAAAGCGCTGCTCAGCCACAGCCTGCACGTACTCGCCGGTGCTGGGGTCTTTGAGCGCATGTTCTTTGTCACCCGACATTTGCCCGTACACATACAGGCTCCAGCGCGCCGCCAACACCACATCGCTGATTTTCTTCTCGGCCATCGCCTTCTCGACGCGATGGTTGAAATGCGCACAGCGGGCAATATTCTCAAGGCCATCCAAGGGGATACAGCCGGCAAAGCTGGCTTCAATCACGCTGATATCATGGCGATCAGCGCCCTCTTTGAGCGCCGGAATCAGCGCGGTGGCGTGACTGTCGCCCCACACCAGCGCCGAGACCGACTGACTTTTCGGACCGAAATGGCAGAACAACCGCTCATCGGGCGTGTCCTTGTCAGCCATGCACGCCATCAGCTCCGGGCTCCACTTCTTCGCCTTCGCGAAAATCAACGCCTGCTCAGACAAGCGCGACGGCACACCGTCGAATTCGCGGATCGCCAAGCCAGTGAAACCAAGCCCCAGAATACCGGCCACGGCTGAGGCAAGAATCGCCTTACGCGAGGCCAGCAAGCGTTTTTCCCGGAACGGGGTTTCCACGAAGCGCCAGGACAGATAGCCCAGCACCAACGAGAGCAGCATCAAGCCGGCCAGTTCCAGGGCGCTCAAGCCATCCACCGCGGCATAGTTGGCGTACACGAACACCGGCCAGTGCCACAGGTACCAGGAATAGGAAATCAGCCCGATACCGACCATCACCCGCGTACTCAGCAGGCGCCCGACCCAGGTGTATTGCTGCCCGTTGGCCCAGATCAACCCGACCACACCCAGCACCGGCAAGAGCGCGGCCGGGCCGGGGAACGGGGTTTTCGCGTCGTAACCGAATACGGCGATCAGGATCAGTGCCATGGAGGCCAGGCTGACCCCTTGGGCCAGGGCGGGCGAAGCGCGCCATTGATATTTGGGCAATACCGCCAGCATCGCCCCGGCCAGTAATTCCCAGGCGCGCAGGTGCAGCAGGAAGAAGGCTTTTTGCGGCTCATGCTCAACCGCCCAGACGCTCATGCCAAACGAGCCCAGCAACACTGCGAACAGCGCCAGGCGCCAGTGTTTCAGGCGACTTGAGAGCAACGTGAGCAGCAGCGGGAAGAAAATGTAGAACTGCTCTTCTACCGCCAGTGACCAGGTGTGCAGCAGGGGCTTGATGTCAGAAGACGCATCAAAGTAGCCATGCTGGCGCGAGAACAACAGGTTGGAGGTAAAGGTCACCTGATAGTGCGCGGACCGCCCCAACTCTTCGTAGTCCTTGGGCGCCAGCAGAAACCAACCCACAACGAGTGTGGCCGCAATCATGACGAACAGCGCCGGCAGGATGCGCCGTGCGCGCCGGGCCCAGAAGTCGACGAAACTGAAGCGCCCGGCCTGACGCTCACGCCAGATAATGGAGGTGATCAGAAAGCCGGAAATGACGAAGAATACATCGACGCCAACGAAACCGCCGGTGAGGCCAGGAACGCCGAAGTGAAACAACACGACTGCGAGGACAGCGATGGCACGCAGGCCGTCAATGTCCCTGCGGTAAGCAAGAGTGGTCATAAGAATTGTGGTCAGTCTGTGACGAAAGGAGTGAGCGTAGTCGCGGGTACAATTTTTGTTACTTAACGGACACTTATGCCATAAAAACCGATGAATCTCGACGCAAAAAAAATGGCGCCCCGTCGGGACGCCATTTTTCGGACCTGAAACGCCGTATTACTTGCGTTTCATCGACAGGAAGAACTCGTCGTTGGTCTTGGTGGTTTTCAGCTTGTCGATCAGGAACTCGATAGCGGCCACTTCGTCCATCGGGTGCAGCAGCTTGCGCAGGATCCACATGCGCTGCAGTTCGTCGTCGGCGGTCAGCAACTCTTCGCGGCGCGTACCGGAACGGTTGATGTTGATGGCCGGGAACACACGCTTTTCAGCGATACGACGGTCCAGGGGCAGTTCCATGTTGCCGGTACCCTTGAACTCTTCGTAGATCACTTCGTCCATCTTCGAGCCGGTTTCAACCAGCGCGGTGGCGATAATGGTCAGCGAGCCGCCTTCTTCGATGTTTCGCGCGGCGCCGAAGAAACGCTTTGGCTTCTCCAGGGCGTGGGCATCGACACCACCGGTCAGTACCTTGCCGGAGCTCGGGATCACGGTGTTGTAGGCACGGGCCAGACGGGTGATGGAGTCGAGCAGGATCACCACGTCTTTCTTGTGTTCGACCAGGCGCTTGGCCTTCTCGATCACCATTTCGGCAACCTGCACGTGGCGGGTTGGCGGTTCATCGAACGTCGAGGCAACCACTTCGCCACGCACGGTGCGCTGCATTTCGGTCACTTCTTCCGGACGCTCATCGATCAACAGCACGATCAGGTGAACTTCAGGATTGTTGCGCGCGATGTTCGCTGCAATGTTTTGCAGCATGATCGTCTTACCGGCTTTCGGCGGTGCGACGATCAGGCCACGCTGGCCCTTGCCGATCGGCGCGCACAGGTCGATCACACGACCGGTCAAGTCTTCGGTGGAACCGTTGCCGGCCTCCATCTTCATGCGCACGGTCGGGAACAGCGGGGTCAGGTTCTCGAAGAGAATCTTGTTTTTCGCGTTCTCGGGACGATCGAAGTTGATCGTGTCGACCTTGAGCAGGGCGAAATAACGCTCGCCTTCCTTTGGTGGTCGGATCTTGCCAACGATGGTGTCGCCGGTGCGCAAGTTGAAGCGACGGATCTGGCTCGGCGAGACGTAGATATCGTCAGGGCCGGCGAGATAGGAAGCGTCTGCAGAGCGGAGGAAGCCGAAGCCGTCCTGGAGAATCTCCAGCACGCCATCACCGGAGATTTCCTCGCCGCTTTTCGCGTGCTTCTTGAGCAGGGAGAAAATCACGTCCTGCTTGCGCGAACGGGCCATATTTTCTATGCCCATTTCTTCGGCCAGTTGGAGCAGGTCGGTAATCGGCTTTTGCTTGAGTTCAGTCAGATTCATATAGGAATGACGTAATCATTTATGGAGGGGGGAAATTAAGCTTTTGGCTTAATGAGGCCGCGCCGCAGAGAAGGCGACAGGATCGCGTACTAATCGAAAAGGAATGCGTCGGCGACGGCTTGCAGGGGGCAGTGGAGAAACCAGTGCGGGGCCGAATGTAACACCTGAATTTCGGAGCGTCTAGCCCTGTTCTACGAAAAAGCCCCGAGATTTTCGGGGCTTTTTCTGGCGACGCTTAGATGTTGGCGTCGAGGAAAGCTTGCAGCTGGGACTTCGACAGCGCGCCCACTTTAGTGGCTTCGACGTTGCCGTTCTTGAACAGCATCAGCGTTGGAATACCACGCACGCCGTGCTTGGCCGGGGTTTCCTGGTTTTCATCGATGTTCAGCTTGGCAATGGTCAGCTTGCCTTCGTAAGTGGTTGCAATGTCGTCCAGGACCGGAGCGATCATTTTGCAAGGGCCGCACCATTCAGCCCAGTAGTCAACCAGCACCGGGCCTTGAGCCTTGAGTACTTGTTCCTCAAAGGTCGCGTCGGTGACGTGCTTGATAAGATCGTTGCTCATGGATGTCTCCGGATTGTAAGCAAAAAAAACGTTGCCCATCATAGCCGCCCTTCCCCCGTTCAGGAAGCCGCCTCTGATTGAGTGTTGCTATGGCCGAGCATGACTTTGAGTATCGCCTGCTCACGGCAAGCCAGGTGTGACGAAGGCAATGCCCGTGCGCAACGCCGCATTACGTACATGTTCCTGCATGGTTTTCTGCGCTGCCGCGCTGGTGCGCCGGGCCAGGGCGCGCAGAATCTTGCGATGTTCCTGCCAGGTTTCCATGGCGCGTTCCGGCCGGATGAACGGTAGTTTCTGGCTTTCCAGGAAGACCTCGGCGCTGGCGCTCAGAATACTCACCATCGCCTGGTTGCCGCTGGCCAGCAGGATGCGCCGGTGGAACTCGAAGTCCAGCCGGGCGGCGGTTTCAAAGTCACCGGCTTTGAGCACCCTGCGCATTGCTTCGACATTGTCCTGGAGGCTGTCGAGTTCGTCGGTGGTCAATGTGACCGCCGCCAAACCGGCTGCGAACCCTTCAAGGGCGTAACGCAGCTGGAAGATATCCAGCGGCGTGGCCTGCGCCGCAAACGGCCAGGCGAGTTCGGACGGCGGCGCCGGCGCCTGCACGAACACGCCCTTGCCCGGCTGCACACTGACCACCCCCAGGGCACTCAAGGACGATAACGCCTCCCGCAACGACGCCCGGCTCACGCCCAGACGCACCGCTAAATCGCGTTGAGAAGGTAATGCATCGCCCGGCCCGAAGCCCTGCTCCTTGATCAGTTTGCGGATGGCCTGCAGGGCCGCCTCCGGTACGGCTTGGGCGATGGAATTCATGAAAAACTCAAGGTTGCAGTCAACTGAGTGGCTAGTTGTAAAGCTATTCACGTCTGTCGGCAAGCCACGCCCTAAAGGGGCTCGCGCGCTTTTTACGGCGCTCGAAAAGGGTGCGAAAAGCGCAACCACTGTTCAGACCAGTAAGACCATCACACCTCAACGGCAGCGTGCCTTGCAGCCTCTTCCAGGGGGGCTGGCATGGGCTGTGCACTGGGCAAACTCAGAAAATTCCTTCGCCCTTCTCGGAGAGTTGCCATGACCAAGCGCTACAGCGCCCTGCTCACTGCCCTGTTTGCCAGCCTGATGCTGAGCCAGGCACCCGCCCAGGCCAACGGTCTGGACGATATCGTCGCCCGTGGCACCCTCAAGGTGGCTGTGCCGCAGGACTTCCCGCCATTCGGTTCGGTGGGCCCCGACATGAAACCCCGCGGCCTGGACATCGACACCGCCAAGCTGCTGGCCGACCAACTCAAGGTCAAGCTGGAGTTGACCCCGGTCAACAGCACCAACCGCATCCCATTCCTCACCACCGGCAAGGTGGACCTGGTGATCTCCAGCCTGGGCAAGAACCCCGAGCGCGAAAAAGTCATCGACTTCTCCAGGGCCTACGCTCCGTTCTACCTCGCCGTATTCGGCCCGCCTGACGCCGCGGTCAGCAGCACCGACGACCTCAAGGGCAAGACCATCAGCGTGACCCGTGGCGCCATCGAGGACATCGAGCTGACGGCTGTCGCGCCCAAAGAGGCGACCATCAAGCGCTTTGAAGACAACAACTCGACCATCGCCGCCTATCTCGCCGGCCAGGTCGACCTGATCGCCAGCGGCAACGTGGTGATGGTGGCGATCAGTGAGCGCAACCCCAAGCGCGTACCGGCGCTGAAAGTGAAGCTCAAGGACTCGCCGGTGTACGTGGGCGTGAACAAGAACGAGCCGGCGTTGCTGGAGAAGGTCAACCAGATCCTGGTCGCGGCCAAGGCCGACGGCAGCCTGGAAAAAAACGCGCTGCAATGGCTCAAAGAACCCTTGCCTGCCGACCTCTAAGCCGGAGTTGATCCATGGCGTATCAATTTGACTTTGTACCGGTGCTGGCCAACACCGACCTGCTGTTGCGCGGCGCGCTGTTCACCCTTGAGCTGACGGCCATCGGCGCCGTCCTCGGCGTAGCCCTGGGCACGCTCGGCGCCGTAGTGCGGGCGTGGAAGGTCCAGCCGTTCGCCTGGTTTTTCGGGGTGTATGTCGAGTTGATCCGCAACACGCCGTTCCTGGTGCAGTTGTTCTTCATATTTTTCGGCCTGCCCTCCCTGGGGCTGAAGATCACGGAGTGGCAAGCCGCCGTGCTGGCGATGGTGATCAACCTGGGCGCCTATTCCACCGAGATCATCCGCGCCGGCATCCAGGCTGTCCCGAAAGGACAACTGGAAGCCGCCGCCGCGCTGGCGATGACGCGTTTCGAAGCGTTCCGTCATGTGGTGCTGCTGCCGGCACTGAGCAAGGTGTGGCCGGCCTTGAGCAGCCAGATCATCATCGTGATGCTCGGCTCGGCGGTGTGTTCGCAGATCGCCACCGAAGAGCTGAGCTTTGCCGCCAACTTCATTCAGTCGCGCAATTTCCGCGCCCTTGAAACCTATGCCCTGACCACCCTGGTGTACCTGTGCATGGCGTTGATGATTCGCCAACTGCTCAACTGGATCGGCCGCCGTTATGTGATGAGGAACAGCCGATGAGCGATTTTTCCTTCTGGGACATCGTGCGCAACCTGCTCACCGGCCTGCAATGGACGCTGTTGCTGTCGCTGGTGGCGTTCATCGGCGGGGGCCTGATCGGGTTGCTGGTGCTGATCCTGCGCATCAGCAAAAAGGCATTCGCACGCAATGTTGCGCGCACCTATATCGAGCTGTTCCAGGGCACGCCGCTGCTGATGCAGCTGTTTCTGGTGTTCTTCGGCGTTGCCCTGCTCGGTGTGGATATCTCGCCGTGGCTGGCGGCAGCCATCGCCCTGACCCTGTTTACCAGCGCCTACCTCGCCGAGATCTGGCGCGGCTGCGTTGAGTCCATTGCCCATGGGCAGTGGGAGGCGTCGGCCAGCCTGGCGCTCAACCCCCTTGAACAACTGCGCTACGTGATCCTGCCCCAGGCCCTGCGTATTGCCGTGGCGCCGACCGTAGGGTTTTCGGTGCAGGTGGTCAAAGGCACCGCCGTGACCTCCATAATCGGTTTTACCGAGCTGACCAAGACCGGCGGCATGCTCGCCAACGCCACCTTCGAACCCTTCATGGTCTACGGCCTCGTGGCCCTCGGTTACTTCCTGCTCTGCTACCCCTTGTCCCTCAGTGCGCGCTACCTGGAAAGGAGACTGCATGCCTCTGCTTAGAATTTCTGCCCTGCACAAATATTACGGCGATCACCACGTGCTCAAGGGCATTGACCTGACCGTTGAAGAAGGCCAGGTAGTGGCGATCATCGGCCGCAGTGGCTCGGGTAAATCCACCTTGCTGCGTACCCTCAATGGCCTGGAGTCGATCAACGACGGCGTGATCGAAGTCGATGGCGAATACCTCGACGCCGCCCGCGCCGACCTGCGCAGCCTGCGGCAGAAGGTCGGTATGGTGTTCCAGCAGTTCAACTTGTTCCCGCATCTGACGGTAGGCGAGAACGTCATGCTCGCGCCGCAAGTGGTGCAAAAAGTACCCAAAGCCAAGGCAGCGCAGTTGGCCAAACAGATGCTGGAACGCGTTGGTCTGGGGGAAAAGTTCGATGCCTTCCCCGACCGCCTGTCTGGCGGCCAGCAGCAACGTGTGGCGATTGCCCGCGCGCTGGCCATGTCGCCCAAGGTGCTGTTATGCGACGAAATCACCTCGGCCCTGGACCCGGAACTGGTCAATGAAGTGCTCAGCGTGGTGCGCCAATTGGCCAGGGACGGCATGACGCTGATCATGGTGACCCACGAAATGCGCTTTGCCCGCGAAGTCGGTGACAAGCTGGTGTTCATGCACCAGGGCAAGGTGCATGAAGTGGGCGACCCCAAGCAACTCTTCGCCCACCCGCAAACCGCCGAACTGGCCAACTTCATTGGTTCTACGGAACAGCCGCACTGACCAGTTCGAATTGACCACGGCCCTCCAATCGCCTCTCCCGGCGCATTGAGAGGGCATCGGCGGGCAGATGAACCTCAATCTCTACCTGGGCCGTCAGTCGACGGCCCGTCATTGGCACACCGGCAGCGCTGGCAACCACTGTGCGGCCGGGCAAGAGCCGCCCGCCGGCCGTTGCATCGGTCTGCCACGTCACCGGTATGCCGTCGACCTGAGCCTGCATCAGGTTCAGGACGAAACGCCCTTGCCGGCCAAACTGAAAACCCTGGGCATCGGCGGGAACGCCATTAAAGCGCAGCGCCATTGCCGTCGGGTTGGCGCAAAGCACGCTCAGGTGCAGCGTACGCTGCGTATCCAGCCTCGCTGTCGCGCTGCCCGACGACGCTTGCGAGGGGCGCATTTCGCCGTAGTCAACCCGCGGCTCGCTCAAGATCATCTGGCAGTCTTGCGCACGCGCCTGGTTTACCGACAGGGCGACCAACAGCAGGCACAAACCTGCGGCACGCGGGCCGTTTATCCGTTCAGCGAACATGGCATACCACCGGTGCAGTGTCGTAGAGTTGGTCATCATCAGGCTCTTGCTCCAGGTTGACGTGCAGCAGGCAGGATTGCGAATCCGGCAGTGAAACTTTCAGGGTTTGTGGGCCATCGATATTGCTGAGGAAAATCATGCCGTCAGCCACCACGTTGGTGACAAAGCTGTTGTCCTGGCCGAACACTGCGGCCCCTTGAGGCAAGGGCCGGCCCTGTTCGTCCCGGGCCTCAAGCAACAGGCGCCGGACTTTCACCACATCAAAGTCGAGCCTGTTGACTGAACCCCGACCGGCGGCGAGTACCTTGGTCCCGTTCTTCAAGTCGACCCGCTTGGGCAGCGACTGGGTCACTACTTGCAGATGGTTTTCGCTGTAGGCCTGCAGTCCGGGGATCACCGCCTGGCCGGTGAAATCGGTCCATACCGGCCCTTGGGGCGTCGAGACCTTGGCCACGCCGATATCGCCCACCGAGACAATGCCAAAGGTATCCTGCACGGCATATGGCGAGAAGGTCACCCCGTGCTCGTGGGCCACAATGCCGCCTTGCAACTGACCGGTATAGTTGGTGTTCGACGGATCACGGCTGGCGCCCACGCTCAAGCGGGTATACAGCGGTAAGACGTCCAAACGGCCGTGCACGCTTTGTTCTCGTTCTTTCACATCCCGATCAACACCGACCTCGTAACTCACATAATCGTTGACTCGCTCGTTGAGGGCGGTGCCGGCATCCAGCCGATCACCTCGACGACTGACGTAAGAACTCACACTCCGATCAGCCCCGAGGGGCATCGTGACTTGCAGCCTGATAGACGTGCCCTCGTCCAGCCGTTCGTCGCGGCGGCCGCCCCTCACCGGGTCCAGGCGCCGAGGCTCGGTCGCTCCGACCTGAGCGTCGGCGATCAGGGCTACACCCACGCCGTAGAACGTGTTGTTCCACGAGGCAGAGAGGTGGTCGCTGGATCGCCCGTCAAATTGCGAGTTACGCGTAAAACCGAGGGAGAAACCACCCAGGGCCGGGTCCGCCCAGCTTAAACCTGCCGTGTACTGGCGCTTGAAACGTGCATCGAGGTCGTACCCCCGCGACGCCTGGCCGGCGTCCAGTACCTCGCGGTAACCGCGGCTCTGTGCCGAGGCGCTCAGGTTGATATCAAGGTTGGCGAATAACGGTGTGCCCAAAGACAGCGTGCTACGCGCGCCGGCCACCTTGTCTTGGGCATCACGGGACAGGTTATGGCGCACGCCCACGTTCATCTGCTGGAAAAACACACTGCTCAGGGAGCCCCCCGCCGACTGATACTCCTCGGTACTCAGCAGACCGAAACCCAGCGACGAGCGCTGGCCCAGCCCCCAGGTTCCGCTGCCCATGGCGACCACAGGGGACTCCTGCCCGTCGATGGAGGTGTCCCGCACCTTACCGAGGGAAAAGTAATAGCCCGGCGTGATCGGAGTTCCACCCCGAAAGGACGCGGCGGGCACCACGAAACTGCGCCTTGCCCCTCGCAGGTCAATCACGCTCACATCCAAGTCGCTGGTGCTGTTCAGCAACGGTAAACCGGTCAGCCTGAACGGACCTTCCGGCACCAGGGTGGAGTGGATCAAAGCGCCCGACTGACGAACTTCGACCCGTGACTGGCTTTGAGCCAGCCCTTCAACCACGACGTTGTTGTCGCCAGCACCGGTGCGTTGCTGGCCGTCTGGAAAGAACTGCAAGCCCGTCAGTTGCACACCGCCAAAGATCGGGTTGTTGCTGGAAAGCTGCCCCACCTGGAAGGTCGACTGCAACGCCGCGATATCACGCTGGGCATAGGCATTGACCTGTTCGGTGTGCGTCCTGCCATTGTCGGAAACATAAAACTGACGACTGCGAACAATCCAATTGCCCAGGTTGAATCCCGCCTCGGTATAGGCCGATACGAAGCGACTTGTTGGCCCACCGCGCGATTGGGTATCGAAACCCAATACGTCGTAGTTGAAGATGGCTGCCGCACCACCCTCGGAAAAATTCCCGACCTCCCACTCGGGCTCACGCAGGGACTGGGTCGGCACCACCAGGCTGACCTCGTCGCTGCTGGGGCGCAGCCGCACCGTGGTCGTCGGGTATTCCCCAACAAAATCGTGGCAGGCCTGGTCAGGGGTGATGCCCTCGCGCAAAAGCCTGGGCGGGGTAACCAGACCGGCCTTTGCCAACAACGCGGGGGTGAAGCACAGCTGCCCCTGGTAATCGAAACGGGCGTCGACCAGCCCCAGCGGCGTGCCATTGACTCGCAGCCCGACCACATGCACACCCTCGCGAAAGCGCGCTGCGCTGCGAAAGTATTCAGACACCTTCGGATCAATTCCAAGGGAGTTCAACGCGGCCAGGTCAAAACCCTCCCCCAGCCCAACCGCTGCGCTGGTACCTGGCAGACTCCACAGCGTCGCGAGCCCCAGCAGGACCCTCGCGCGCGCCTGGGAGGAACCGCTGCCCGACACGCGTTTGGCGGAACGACCTGATTGCCTGATTTTTTTCATAGGCCAGTCAATCCGCTCCTGCCGTAACGGGTGCGCGGTAGCTGTCCACCGTAAACCCATAGACCGTGGCCGGTTGAATGCCCACGGCCGCCACCCCCGCCACTGAGCCTGCCGACGCGAGCGTCAGTACTTCGCCCGGCAGGATGTAGGTTCGCGGCAACGTTGCCACGCCTGCCTGCGGATGCAGTTGGACTTCCATCCCAAGGCGCACGACGTAAGCGCTGTTGTTGTGGACCCTCAACTGACCCCCTTCACGCGTCCATGTCAGCAGTTGCCAGGGCGCGTCATGCCTGGGCAAGCCCTTGGGGTGCAGGATCAATGGAAGGCTCTGGCGCAAAGTGATACCAATGGTCGCACCGCCGGGTGCACGGGCTTCGGGGATACCTTCAAAGGAAACTCGCTTCAGGCGCTGGGTCTTGAGCGGCTTCTTCGTGGTACTGATGAAGCGGACAAGCTGGGTGTCGCCCGCTTCGACACGAGTAATCGGGGGCGTTACGATCAACAAGGGTTCAAGGTCTTCAGGTACGTTTTGTATGACCGAATGAAGCAAGGCAGGGCCGGGGTCCGTATTTTTAATGTTCAGCGTCGCCTCACCCTCTTCTTCATTCAGAATGACAACGGTTGTCTCGGGCTGCATTCCGTCCGCTACCGCCATACCACACAAAAAGAGGCACAAGCTTATATAGCGCAGCAACGACATCACGATCATTGAAAGAGCCCTCACCGGATTTTCCCCACAGCCATAAAGTCAAACATTAACTAAGGCGCACGTTAAAACAGCCGACACTTAACAAAGGGAGATAAGCACCCTGAGTCAATGTCGGCCGTTAATGACGTACTTAGATGTAATCCACTGAAATATTGGTGCGACCATCCAGCGTGATATCGCGGTTAATGTCCAAATCCTGCGTGCGGTTGATAACGGCTTTCACTTCAAGCGTGCCCGTAAGGGTGGTGATGGATGCAGGTACCGCAGCGGAGCCGCTACGCCAAGAATACTGGGCAGGCGATTGGGCGACTTTGCCATCACTGTTCTGCCAGGCCCCCGTATCTGCGCTGCGCGTGATCGGGCTCAGAGTCCCGCCGGACGATCTCAGGTCCTTGAGGGTAACGGAGTACCCACCGGTACGCTTGCCACCTTCCATGCCCAGGCCGTAGTTCTGCACCTCGGTGAAACCGGCACCGAGAATGTTTGGCACCTTGCTGGCAGCTTGCAGGTCAGTCAGCATCACACGAAATTGTGCGCCTTTTTGGCCGCAGTTGAGGTTCATGCTGACCGTTTTCGCTGCAAGAGGAGTGGGCTGCACGCCGGACAAGCTTGAGGCGGGAATGTTCCCGTAATCCACGACGCCGCCAGCGCCGAGACTGACGTTGCAAGCCACCGGCTTGATAGTCCCTCGTACAATCAGTTGAGCGACACTCGTTGCATGAGCCCCGATACTCGCGATCAGGCAAAGCGTACCCACTGTCACACCAAGCATTTTTTTCATAATTAACCTGTCATCTGTAATGAGTCGGTGCATTTACAATGGCCGAACATTCCGTCCATACATAAATACCACCACGGCGAAGTTGCCGAGTGACAGTCTGCCGTTTTGGGATCGAGTTCATGAATCAGAGAACCCGCCAATAACTGTGGGAGCAGTAAAAATAAAAAGTGGGCCAGCCCTAATCTTCGAGTAGGCCTAAACTCAAACCCGACAAGCCAATAACTTTTAACGTGTAAGTAAAGTCACACACAGTACGATTACAGCAAGAAGTTAATTATTCCTACAAAGGTTGGAAGCCCATGCCTTGTGAACTTGGAAAGCAATCTTACTTAACCTGCAAGAATCCCTCACAGACGCCCGTAGGAGAATTACCGAAGCAGTACGCGTTGGCACCAAAGGTCGATCGTGGCACGATGGCTGGGTTATCGACCGAGACCCTCTTACCATGCCGCAATCCCAAGCCAAGAATCTGTCCCTGATCGCTGCCATCGACCTGGGCTCCAACAGCTTTCACATGGTCGTGGCCAAGGCCCAGAACGGTGAAATCCGCATCCTTGAGCGGCTCGGCGAAAAAGTGCAACTGGCTGCCGGGATCAACGACGAACGTCAGCTCAATGAAGAATCCATGCAGCGTGGGCTCGACTGCCTCAAGCGCTTTGCGCAACTGATCAACGGCATGCCCCCTGGCGCTGTACGAATAGTGGGCACCAACGCCTTGCGCGAAGCCCGTAACCGCAACGAATTCATCCATCGCGCCGAGGAAATCCTCGGGCATCCGGTAGAGGTTATTTCCGGCCGCGAAGAAGCGCGCCTGATTTACCTCGGGGTTTCCCACACGCTGGCCGACACCCCGGGCAAACGCCTGGTCGCGGACATTGGCGGCGGCAGCACCGAATTCATCATCGGCCAGCGTTTCGAACCCCTGCTGCGCGAAAGCCTGCAGATGGGCTGCGTCAGCTACACGCAGCGTTATTTCAAGGACGGCAAGATCACCCCGGCGCGCTATGCCCAGGCCTACACGGCAGCGCGGCTGGAGATCATGAGTATCGAACACGCCCTGCACCGCCTGAGCTGGGATGAAGCCATCGGTTCCTCGGGCACCATCCGTGCCATCGGCCTGGCGCTCAAGGCCGGCGGCCATGGCACTGGCGAGGTGAATGCCGAAGGCCTGGCGTGGCTCAAGCGCAAGCTGTTCAAGCTGGGGGATGCCGAGAAGATCGACTTCGACGGCATCAAGCCTGACCGCCGCGCGATCTTCCCAGCCGGCCTGGCGATTCTTGAAGCGATCTTCGACGCCCTCGAACTGCAACGCATGGATCACTGTGACGGCGCCCTGCGCGAAGGTGTGCTCTATGACCTGCTCGGCCGCCATCACCATGAAGATGTGCGTGAGCGCACCCTCAGTTCGTTGATGGAGCGTTACCACGTAGACCTGGAGCAAGCGGCTCGCGTAGAGCGCAAAGCCCTGCATGCCTTCGACCAGGTGGCCGACGACTGGGACCTGCAAAACGGTGTATGGCGCGAACTGCTGGGCTGGGCCGCGAAAGTGCACGAAGTGGGTTTGGACATTGCCCACTACCACTATCACAAGCATGGCGCCTACCTGATCGAGCATTCAGACCTGGCCGGGTTCTCACGGGAAGATCAGCAGATGCTCGCGCTGCTGGTGCGCGGTCACCGTCGCAATATTCCCAAGGACAAGTTTGCCGAGTTCGGCAAGGACGGCATCAAGCTGATTCGCCTGTGCGCGCTGCTGCGCTTCGCAATCCTGTTCCACCACATCCGTGGCACCCAGGAAATGCCCCAGGTAAAACTGCGCGCCGACGGCGACAGCCTGGAAGTGATGTTCCCCAAAGGCTGGCTGGATGAAAACCAATTGACCCAGGCGGACTTCGCCCAGGAAGCGGAGTGGCTGACGCGGGTGGGGTTCAGCCTGAACCTGCGCTAACCCGATCTAAACAGCACCGCAACACAAATGTGGGAGGGGGCAAGCCCCCTCCCACATTTTTCAGACCGTGCTGGGTCTCAGCTCACCGTCAGGATCGGGCTGCCCAGCTTCTCCAGCAGCGTCGCCTGCGCACTGCGCGGGTTCTGGTTGCCGGTCGGTGTGTTGCGTACATACCGCCCATCCGACTGCAGGCTCCAGCTGTGGGTGTTGTCGGTCAGGTAGCTTTCCAGCTCCTTCTTGACCCGCATGATCAGCTTCTTGCCCTCCACCGGGAAGCAGGTCTCCACACGCTTGTCGAGGTTGCGTTCCATCCAGTCGGCACTGGAGAGGAACATCTGCTCCTCACCACCGTTCAGGAAGTAGAACACCCGCGTGTGTTCCAGGAAGCGACCGATGATCGAGCGCACATGGATGTTATGCGAGACGCCGACAATGCCCGGGCGCAGGCAGCACATGCCACGTACCACCAGGTCGATGCGCACGCCCGACTGGCTGGCCTTGTACAGCGCGCGGATGATCTTCGGATCGGTCAGCGAGTTGAATTTGGCGATGATGTGCGCCGGCTTGCCGTCGAGGGCAAACTGCGTCTCGCGGGCAATCATGTCGAGCATGCCCTTCTTCAGGGTGAACGGCGCGTGCAGCAGCTTCTTCATGCGCAAGGTCTTGCCCATGCCGATGAGCTGGCTGAACAGCTTGCCGACGTCTTCGCACAGGGCGTCGTCGGAGGTCAGCAGGCTGTAGTCGGTGTAGAGCTTGGCGTTGCCGGCGTGGTAGTTGCCGGTGCCCAAGTGAGCATAACGCACGATTTCACCGGCTTCGCGGCGCAGGATCAGCATCATCTTGGCGTGGGTCTTGAAGCCGACAACGCCGTAGATCACCACCGCACCGGCTGCTTGCAGACGGCTGGCCAATTGCAGGTTGGACTCCTCATCAAAGCGCGCTCGCAGCTCGATCACCGCGGTGACTTCCTTGCCGTTACGCGCAGCGTCGACCAGTGCATCGACGATTTCGGAGTTGGCGCCCGAGCGATACAGCGTCTGGCGCACGGCCAGGACGTGGGGGTCCTTGGCGGCCTGGCGCAGCAGGTCGACCACCGGGGTGAACGACTCGAAGGGGTGCAGCAGCAGGATGTCCTGCTTGCTCACCACGCTGAAGATGTTCTCGCTGTTCTGCAGCAGTTTCGGGATCTGCGGCGTAAACGGCTTGTATTGCAGCTCCGGGTGGCTGTCCAGGCCGGTGATGCTGAACAGGCGCGTCAGGTTGACCGGACCATTGACCTGGTACAGCTCGGATTCGGCCAGGTTGAATTGCTTGAGCAGGTAGTCCGACAGGTGTTTGGGGCAGGTATCGGCCACTTCCAGGCGCACCGCATCGCCGTAGCGCCGCGAAAACAGCTCGCCGCGCAGGGCACGCGCCAGGTCTTCGACGTCTTCGGAGTCCAGCGCCAGGTCGGCGTTACGGGTCAGGCGGAACTGGTAGCAGCCCTTGACCTTCATGCCCTGAAACAGGTCATCGGCGTGCGCATGGATCATCGACGACAGGAATACATAGTTATCCCCAGCGCCCCCAACCTCTTCGGGTACCTTGATGATCCGTGGCAACAGACGTGGCGCCGGGATGATCGCAAGGCCCGAGTCGCGGCCGAAGGCGTCGATGCCTTCCAGCTCGACGATGAAGTTGAGGCTCTTGTTCACCAGCAACGGGAACGGGTGCGTCGGGTCGAGGCCGATCGGGGTGATGATCGGCGAGATCTCGTCACGGAAGTAACGGCGCACCCAGGTCTTGATCTTGGTGGTCCAGTGGCGGCGACGGATGAAGCGAACCTGATGTTTTTCCAGTTCCGGCAGCAGGATGTCGTTGAGAATCGCGTATTGGCGGTCCACATGGCCGTGCACCAGTTCACTGATGCGCGCCAGGGCCTGGTGCGGTTGCAGGCCATCGGCCCCGGCTTGTTCACGGGCGAAGGTAATCTGCTTCTTGAGGCCGGCGACGCGGATTTCGAAGAATTCGTCCAGGTTGCTCGAGAAGATCAGCAGGAATTTCAGCCGTTCCAGCAACGGATAGGACTCATCCAGCGCCTGTTCCAGCACGCGGATGTTGAATTGCAGTTGTGACAGCTCGCGGTGGATGTACAGGCTGCTGTCATCCAGGTTGGTGACCACGGCAACCGGCGCCGGCGCCGGCGCTTCGGCAACCACCGCAGGCGGGGCTGGCTCCAGCTCCGGCGGGGTCTCGGCGACTTGTTCAACCACCGGATGAGCGTCTTTTACGGCAACTACTGTAAGTCCTTCGGTATTCATGAGTGTTCCTGTGAGGGCTATTGTTGCTCTCTAAGCAATTGGGCAGCGCGGGCGGCGAAGTAGGTCAGAATGCCATCAGCGCCGGCACGTTTAAAGGCTGTCAGGGATTCGAGGATCACCCCTTCACTCAACCAACCATTCTGGATTGCGGCCATGTGCATGGCGTATTCACCGCTGACCTGATAGACAAAGGTCGGCACTTTGAATTCCTCTTTGACCCGGTAAAGGATGTCCAGGTAAGGCATCCCGGGCTTGACCATGACCATGTCGGCGCCTTCGGCCAGATCGGCCGCCACTTCGTGCAGGGCTTCGTGGCTGTTGGCCGGGTCCATCTGGTACGAAGCCTTGTCGGCCTTGCCCAGGTTCAGGGCCGAACCCACCGCATCGCGGAAGGGGCCGTAATAGGCGCTGGCGTACTTGGCCGAGTAGGCCATGATCCGCACGTTGACATGACCGGCCAACTCAAGCGCTTCGCGAATCGCCTGGATCCGACCGTCCATCATGTCCGACGGCGCCACCACCTGGGCACCTGCCGCCGCGTGGGACAAGGCCTGCTTGACCAGCGCATCGACGGTAATGTCGTTCTCGACGTAGCCTGACGGATCAAGGATGCCATCCTGCCCATGGGTGGTGAACGGATCGAGGGCCACGTCGGTGATCACCCCAAGCTGCGGGAAACGCTCGCGCAGGGCGCGGGTGGCGCGCTGGGCGATCCCCTGCGGGTTCCAGGCTTCGGCAGCGTCAAGTGACTTGAGCTCAGCGGGCGTCACCGGGAACAGCGCCAGCGCCGGAATGCCCAGTTCCACCCAATGCGCGGCTTCTTCAAGCAGCAGATCAATACTCAAGCGCTCCACCCCCGGCATCGAAGCCACCGCTTCCCGGCGATTTTCACCGTCCAGCACGAATACCGGCAGGATCAGATCATTCGTCGTCAGTACATTTTCACGTACCAGACGGCGTGAAAAATCATCACGGCGGTTGCGGCGCAGACGAGTGGCGGGGAATAGCCGATTGGCGGGGGTAAAGCTCACGACAGACTCCTGAGCCCGCGTTTACGGGCGAGCGGTGCAGTTATAAGCGGCCATTATGACGAACGAATGACAGTTGTGCTTATCGATGCGACCTGTAGTCGCATTCGGCACTGACATCGGAATTGTTCACTTCGTGACACATCTCGATACTTTCATGAATCTTCGTGAAGGCGTAGGCTGCGCGTTCATTTCGCCAGCACCCTAGACCATGCTTCAACAATTTCTGCATGACTTCGGCTACTTTGCCCTCTTCCTCGGCACGTTCTTCGAAGGCGAGACCATCCTTGTACTCGCAGGCTTCCTGGCGTTTCGTGGCTACATGGATATCAACCTGGTGGTGGTCGTTGCCTTCTTCGGCAGCTATGCCGGCGACCAGCTTTGGTACTACATGGGGCGCAAGCACGGCCGCAAGTTGCTGGCGCGCAAACCGCGCTGGCAATTGATGGGCGACAAGGCGCTGGAGCATATCCGCAAGCATCCGGATATCTGGGTACTGAGCTTTCGTTTTGTCTACGGTTTACGCACGGTGATGCCAGTGGCGATTGGCCTCTCCGGCTACCCGCCCCTGCGCTATCTGATCCTTAACGGTATTGGCGCAGCGATATGGGCGGCGGCGCTGGGGGCCGCAGCCTATCATTTCGGCGCAGTGCTCGAAGGTATGCTCGGCAGCGTCAAGAAATACGAGCTATGGGTGCTGGGCGCGTTGCTGGTGCTGGGTGTTGGCCTATGGCTGCAACGCCGCTTCAAGAATGCCCGTATCGCCCGCGAGGCATGCGCCGAGGCCAAGGCTCGGCAAGCAGCCGAAACCGCCCCGAGCGAAACACCTAAGACGCCAGACGCGTAAGCCGGCCTCTGCAGCAGTAGAGGCCGATCACGCTGAGCACACTGTAGCTCGCCAGGCCCAGCCAGCCCAGGTTGCCGGCGGGCCACAGTCCGACCCACGGCGCCAGCCCGACCAACGGCACATTCAGCCCCAGGCGCACCCACTCGGCCTTCAGCGCCGACGGTCGATTCTCCAGCGCGACCCCCAACGTGAACAGCCCCAACGCCATCGCTCCCCAGCCCAGGACCAGCGCCTCGGTGGGCAGACGTTCGCCGACATTCATCAGGTAGCTGCCAAACCCCACGTAAACTGCGAATTGCAGCGCAATGTAGACCTGTTGGCGCCTGTCCAGCGGCACGTCGAATTTGCGGAACCGGGCCAAGTCCGGCCTGGCCACCGGATACCTGGCCTTCACGTCGGCGGGGCGCCAGCCGGTGCGCATGAACCAGATGCGCAGTTTGTCCCAGCGGCTTTCAGTACGCCGGGCATCGCTCCACAACTGCGCATAAAACTGCAGGTTCGCCCACAGCGGGTTCCAACTGGCCAGGGGCGTAGTCACACCGAAGATCACGGGCTCGCTGTCATCTTCCTCCTGGAACGTGCCGAACAGCCGATCCCAAAAAATGAACACCCCGCCATAGTTGCGATCCATGTAGAGAGCGTTCTGTGCGTGGTGGGCACGGTGATTGGACGGGGTGACGAAGAACCATTCGAACCAGCCGAGCTTGGGAACGTGACGTGTATGCACCCAGAATTGATACAGCAGGTTGAGCGAAGCCACGCTGATGAACACCACCAGCGGCACACCGAGCACGGCCAGGGGCAGGTAGAAGATCCAGCTCAGCAGGAAGCCGGTGCTGGTCTGGCGCAGCGCGGTGGTGAGGTTGTAGTCCTCGCTCTGGTGATGCACGGAGTGCGCAGCCCACAGGATATTGCGCTCATGGCCCATGCGATGCAGCCAGTAATAGCAGAAGTCGTAGAACACGAAGGCCACTACCCAGGTCCCTACGCTTTGGGCCGATAACTCGATCAGAGCCAGGTGCTTGAGGGCGAACGCATAGGTGAGCAAACCCACGCCCTTGGTCAATAGCCCGGTGGTGGTAGACAGCACCCCGGTGCTGAGGCTGTTGATAGCGTCGGCCACTCGATAGTTGCGCGCACCGCGCCAGCGGTCGGCCAGCAGCTCAACCACAATCAACGCAATGAAAAACGGTACCGCATAAGGCACGAAGTCCATGGGCTAGTCCGGTCTTTTTTTGTTACAGCAAGATTAGGTGCAGTGGCGTGAGTTCCCATTGGCAACAGGTTACAAATTAGTAGACATTTAACGCCATGAATCAGGAGAAATGCCCATGAGCAAAAAGATTGCAGTGATCCTTTCCGGCTGTGGCGTGTACGACGGTGCAGAGATCCAGGAAAGCGTGATCACCCTGCTGCGCCTGGACCAGCGCGGCGCTCACGTTGAATGTTTTGCGCCGGATATTGCGCAGTTGCATGTGATCAACCACCTCACCGGCGAAGAAATGCCCGAATCGCGTAATGTATTGGTGGAGTCAGCGCGCATCGCCCGAGGCGCGGTCAAGGATATCCGTGAGGCTAACGCTGCTGACTTCGATGCGCTGATCGTGCCGGGTGGGTTTGGCGCGGCGAAGAACCTGTCGAATTTCGCCGTGCAAGGCGCCAGCTGCAGCGTCAACCCACAGGTCCTGGAATTGGCCGAAGCCTTTGCCGAAGCCGGCAAGCCTGTGGGGTTGATCTGCATTTCCCCTGCCCTGGCCGCGAAAATCTACGGCCCCGGCGTGACCTGCACCATCGGCAACGATGCCGACACCGCAGCCGCCCTGGACAAAATGGGCGCCACTCATCAGGAATGCACGGTGGAAGATATCGTCGAGGACACCGCGCGCAAATTGGTCAGTACGCCGGCATATATGCTGGGCAAGAACATCAGTGAGGTGGCGTCAGGCATCAACAAGCTGGTGGACCGGGTGTTGGAATTGACCCACGAAAACGACTGACACCCTCTTTCAGTAGGAGCGAGCTTGCTCGCGAAGAACCTGAGAGCGCCGCGTCATCCAGAGCATCCGCGTTATCGTTGACGTTCCTCGCGAGCTTGCTCGCTTCTACAGAGGCTTCATCAAACGGGTAAGCAGGCGGTCCAGCGTATTGGCAAACGCCTGCTTGTCTTTCTCGCCATGGGGCGGTGGCCCGCCGCCCATCTGCCCTTGCTCGCGCAAGTCGGTGAACAGGTTGCGTACCGCCAGCCGCTCGCTCATGTTCGCCGGGCTGAACTCTTTGCCGCGCGGGTCGAGGGCGGTGACGCCCTTCTTGACCAGGCGGTCGGCCAAGGGCACATCGCTGCAGATCACCAGTTCGCCGGGCATGGCGTGCTCCACCAGATAGTCATCCGCCGCGTCGGGGCCGCTGGGCACCACGATCAGCTTCACACAGGCAAAGCTCGGTTTGATCTGGCTCTGACCGGCCACCAGCACCACGTCGAAGTGGCGCTTGAGGGCGAATTTCACCACCTGATCCTTGGCCGCCCGTGGGCAAGCGTCCGCGTCGATCCAGACCCGCATACCTACGCCGCCGCCCGTTGCTTTTCAGCCAGGCGGCTGCGGCCATACAGCACCACGATCGCCAGGATCGCCACGGCCTGCGCACTCAACGAATACGCATCGGCGTGAATGCCCAGCCAGTCAAAGTCAAAAAACGCCACCGGTCGAGTACCGAAGATGCCGGCCTCTTGCAGCGCCTTGACGCCATGCCCGGCAAACACCACCGACAGCGCGCACAACAGCGCGGCGTTGATGCCAAAGAACAACGCCAGCGGCAGCTTCGCCGAACCGCGCAGAATCACCCAGGCCAGGCCCACCAGCAGTACCAGGGCGGTGGCGCCACCCGCCAGCACCGCGTCGTGCCCGGCCGGGCCGGCTTGCAGCCACAGGGTTTCGTAGAACAGGATCACTTCGAACAGTTCGCGGTACACCGAGAAGAATGCCAGCAGCGCAAAACCGAAGCGCCCACCGCCGCCCACCAGGCTGCTCTTGATGTAGTCCTGCCAGGCTGCGGCATGGCGCCGGTCGTGCATCCACACGCCCAGCCACAGCACCATCACGCTGGCAAACAGCGCCGTGCAGCCCTCCAGCAATTCACGCTGGGCGCCGCTGACATCAATCACATACGCCGCCAGCGCCCAGGTGGCCAAGCCGGCCAACAGCGCCAGGCCCCAGCCGACGTTGACGCTGCGCACCGCCGATTGCTGGCCGGTGTTACGCAGGAAGGCCAGGATCGCGGCCAGCACCAGGATCGCCTCCAGGCCTTCGCGCAGCAGGATCAGCAAGCCCGAGATGTAGCTCAACGACCAACTCAGGCCGTCGCCGCCGAGCAAGCCGGCCGACTCGCCGAGCTTGCCCTTGGCCACGTCCAGGCGCTGTTGCACCTGCTCGATCGGCAGGCCGTCCTGCAATGACTGCCGATAGGCCATCAGCGCCTTCTCGGTGTCCTTGCGCACATTGGCGTCGACGTTATCCAGTGAGCTTTCCACCAGCTCGAAGCCTTCCAGATAAGCGGCTACCGACAGGTCATAGGCTTGCTCGTGGTCACCGTTACGGAATGCAGCCAGGCTTTTGTCCAAGGTGGCGGACGTGTAATCAAGCAACTGCGCCGGGCCACGCTTGACCTGCGGCGGTTGCGCGCGCTGGGCGCGGAAGGTCGCCGCCGCCGCTGGGCCGTCTGCCGCCAGCACTTCGTTGGGCGTCTGGCGCGCCAGGTCGGCGAGGTTGAAGGGCTGCTCGCTCTTGGCCGCAGCCGGGTCCGCCGTGAAACCTGCGATGTACGTGGCGAGGTCCCAACGCTGACGGTCATCCAACTGGTCGGAAAAGGACGGCATGTCGGTGCCTTCGACACCCAGGCCGAGAGTGTTGTAGATCGCATACAGGCTCAGGCGATCCAGGCGCGTGGCATCGCGCAGGTTGGCCGGCGGCGGGGTCATGCCCATGCCGGCCGGGCCATCACCGGCGCCGGCAGTACCGTGGCACACCGAGCAATGCTGGGCATACAGCGGTGCACCGCGCGTGGGATCGGGGGTGATCGCCGGCGCCTGGCTGACTTCATACGCCACCGCCAGCTTGGCGCCCAACTGACGGGCCTGATGGGCGACAGTTGCGCCATCTGCATGGGCAGTGACGGCCGCCAGCAACTCAGCGACGCCTGTTATCAACTCGGCGCGTTCGGGTTTTTCCGGCAGATCTGCCACTAGGCCCTGCAGCACGCCAAGAAACTCCACCTGCTCGCGGTATTCCGAGTCGTCCACCACCTTGCCCGCCTCTACCGTCGGCGGGTAGTCGGCGCCGATGTAATCGAGCAAATGCAGAGCCTGTGGTGCGCCTTCGGTGGTCGCGGCCAACAGATTGAAGCTGCACGACATCAGCGCCGGCAACAACAGCCATGCGAGAAAGCGAAAAGGGGCAGTCATGAATGAATCTCAGGTGGAAATACGAAGTAACACTATTGTTGAGCTTTAACCGATTTGACTCAAGGTGTTATTTCGTCACGCTACAAACCAATGTGGGAGGGAGCTTGCCTCCGATAGCGGTGGGTCAGCCGATATACTCATCAACTGATCCGCCGCCATCGGGAGCAAGCCCCCTCCCACATTTTGATCCGGTTTCTTCAGTCAGGCCGTGGCGCGATGCAGGCTGGCGAGGAAACCGGCGGCGCCGACGAATAGCCCGGCGAACGTGCGGTTTACACGCTTCTGCTGTTTGGGCGAGCGCAGCAGGCGCAGGACCTTCGAGGCCAGACCCGTATAACCGGCCATCACGATCATGTCGACGCTGATCATGGTCGCGCCAATGATCAGGTACTGAATCGCCAACGGCGCCTGTGGATTCACGAACTGCGGCAACACCGCGAGCATGAACACCAACGCCTTGGGGTTGCTGGCGTTAACCAGGAAACCGCGGAACATCATCGCCATCGGCTTGCCGATCGGGCGTATCGCCGCGTCATCGGTCATGTCCATCGGCAACGCGCGCCATTGCTTGATGGCCAAGTAAATCAGGTACGCCACCCCAAACCATTTGATCGCATAGAACGCGGTCGACGACGCCGCCAGAATCGCACCCAGGCCGCCCGCCACCACGGCAATTTGCATCGCCAGGCCCAGCTGCAGACCGATGGCGTTCCAGTAACCGCGTACAAAACCGTATTGCAGGCCGCTGGACATCGAGGCGATGGCGCCTGCGCCGGGGGAAAGGGAGATGATCCAACTGGCCAGGAAAAAAGCCAGCCACGTGTCGAGTGCCATAGCACACCTCGAAAGGGAGTTTGCGGTTGTGCCATAAGCTAACGCCGACGACCAACGGCTGGCTATAAATTTTTACAAGGTGTGATTCTAGCGGTCGCCAGGGAACACATGCGTACCAGGCCAACGCCGCACCGAGCGCTGGAAGAACAAGCTGTTGGGCACTTGCACCATCGCGCTGTCGGTGCCGGCCTCCTGCACCTCGACCAGCGTGGTATAGAGCAGATTGATCGCCACCACGCGCCCCTTCACGCCGGGTTTGTCGACGGTGTCCACCAATTCGACGATGTCGCCGAGGCGGAACGGCCCCACGGTGAAGATCAAAATGGCGCACAACAAATTGGACAGCACGGACCACATGGCGAAGAACGCCACCGCCGCCACGGCCACAAAGCCTGACAGCGCCGTCCACAGCACCGTGGCAGATACGCCCAGGCGGCCCAACACGAAGATCAGCGCGCTGCCCATGATCAGCCAGCGCAGGCCACCGCGCAGCGGCATCAGCAACTGCGGCGGGAACGGATAGCGCTCACCCAGGCGGGTCAGGCCTTTGGCGACAAAACGCTGGGCAAGGTAGCCGGCCAGCAGGATCAGCAGGATTTGCACGCCGATCCACACAGGTTCGATCCATTGCGCCGGCAAGGGCAGTTGCAACGCATCCATCAGGACAGCGCCTCGAGCTGCGCTTGCAGGGTTTCAAGCAGTTCGAGGGCTTCCATCCAGGACTCCTCCAATTGACCTTCGCGCACCTTGAGCCTGGCCTGTTCGGCGAGCAAGTCACGCAGTTCATCCTTGCGCGCGGCCTCATACACGGCGCTGTCGCCCAGGCTGGTTTCGATACTGGCCAGGCGCTCAAGCACCTTGCCCAGCTCGGCCTCCAGCTTGTCGGCATCGCGCTTGTGCGGGGCCAACTGCTGACGCAGTGCGGCGGCGGCCTGGCGCTGGGCTTTCTTGTCGGTCTTGTCCGGGTTGACCGGGGTGTTGCTGACCGGCGCATTGCGCAGACGATAGTCAGTCAGCCAGCGGGCATAGTCGTCCAGGTCGCCATCAAACTCTTCAACCTTGCCATCGGCCACCAGCAGGAAGTTGTCGGTGGTGCTCTTGAGCAGATGGCGGTCGTGAGACACCACCAATACTGCACCACTGAACTCCTGCAGGGCCATGGTCAGCGCCAGGCGCATTTCCAGGTCCAGGTGGTTGGTCGGTTCGTCGAGCAGCAGCAGGTTCGGGCGGTCCCATGCAATCAGGGCCAGGGCCAGTCGGGCTTTTTCACCACCGGAGAAGTTCAGCACCGGCTCGTCGATGCGCGCACCACGGAAGTCGAAGCCTCCGAGGAAGTCGCGCAGGGTTTGCTCGCGTTCGGTTGGCGCCAGGCGCTGCAGGTGCAACAACGGGCTGGCCTTGGCATCAAGCGAGTCCAATTGATGCTGGGCGAAGTAACCCACCACCGTGTTCTCGCCACGGGTCAGGTGACCGGCCAAAGGCTCAAGCTCGCCCGACAGATTCTTGATCAGCGTCGACTTGCCCGCACCGTTTGGCCCCAGCAAACCGATCCGCGCGCCGGGTATGAGCTGCAGCTTGACCTTCTCCAGGACGGTCTTGTCGCCATAACCCAGGCGCGCATCCGACAGATCGAGCAGGGGGCTGGAGATTTTCGCCGACTCACGGAACACGAAGTCGAACGGCGAATCGACGTGGGCCGCCGACAGCTCTTCCATGCGCTCCAGGGCCTTGATCCGGCTCTGGGCCTGGCGGGCCTTGGTGGCCTGGGCCTTGAACCGGGCGATGTAGCTTTCCATGTGCGCGCGCTGCGCCTGCTGCTTCTCGAAAGCTTGTTGCTGCTG
Source organism: Pseudomonas sp. 37 R 15 (assembly GCF_900004865.1). NCBI lineage: Bacteria > Pseudomonadati > Pseudomonadota > Gammaproteobacteria > Pseudomonadales > Pseudomonadaceae > Pseudomonas > Pseudomonas sp. 37 R 15. The sequence goes on from NZ_CVTV01000026.1 coordinate 85,879, forward strand.
GGCCAGCCGCTCGGCACGGGCGCGCTCGAAGGCGGTATAGCCGCCACGGTAGAGCGTGATTTTCTTCTGTTCGACATGGGCGATATTGTCGACCACGGCGTCAAGGAAATCCCGGTCGTGGGAAATCAGCAACAAGGTGCCCTGGTAGTTCTTGAGGAAGTCTTCCAGCCACAGGATCGCATCGAGGTCCAAGTGGTTGGTCGGCTCGTCGAGCAGCAACAGGTCCGAGGGGCACATCAGCGCCTGGGCCAGGTTCAGGCGCATGCGCCAGCCGCCGGAGAAGTCGGCGACCGGGCGATCCATCTGTTCGTTGGTAAACCCCAGGCCGGCAAGCATCTTGCGGGCGCGGGCGTCGGCGGTGTAGCCGTCGGCGCTGTCCAGCTCCGAATGCAGGCGGGCCTGGGCGGCGCCGTCCTGGGCTGTTTCCGCCGCAGCGAGGTCGTGTTGTACCTGGCGCAGGCGCAGGTCGCCATCGAGCACGTAGTCGATCGCAATGCGGTCCAGGGTGTCGATCTCCTGGCGCATATGGGCGATGCGCCAGTCGGCGGGCAGCAGGCAGTCCCCGGAATCCGGGGTCAGCTCACCCAGCAACAGGGCAAACAACGTGGATTTTCCGGCGCCATTGGCACCGATCAGGCCGGCTTTGTGACCGGCGTGCAGGGTCAGCTCGGCATCTTCAAGAAGACGTTGCGGGCCACGCTGTAATGTTAGGCTTTGAAGTCGGATCATAATGGCGGCGGAGTCTACCAGCTTCGTTGACCGCTGGCTTGGGTGTGAATATGTGCGCTGACCTGTGGAGCTTTGCCCTCTCGACTTATGCCCGCCCCGGTGTGGAGGCTGCTTGCCTGCGGTTGCAGGAGCAGGGAGCGGATGTGTGCCTGCTGCTGTGTGGTGCGTGGCTGGAGCAACGGGGTGTGGCGCGGCTGCCCGAGCGCGTTGCGGCACTGCAACAGCTTGCGCGGCCGTGGCGGATGCGCGTTGTCGAACCCTTGCGAGAGGTGCGTGTGCAATGGCGGGCGATGGCACAGCAGGATGCGCAATTGGCTGAACTACGAGAGCAGGTCAAGGCCCTGGAGATGGAGGCCGAGCGAACCTTGCTGATGCGCCTTGAAGCGCTGGCGCAGGCATGGCCGACCAACGAGGTGACAGGTGGATATGAATGGCTTGAAGGCCTGGCGACCGAAGCCGCCAACCTTGACCACAACGCGCTGCAGCAGCTGCGCGTCGTGGTCACCCGCGCTTAGGAAGCGCTGGTTGGGGTGACGCTTGGCGCTGCCGGTGCAGCAGTGCTGCTGCCCGATGCGGTTGGAGCGGAGGACGCTGCCGGAGTGGCGGCAGGTGCTGCGGGAGTTGCTGGCTTTGCAGATGCTGGCTTTGCCGCAGCGGGTTTGGCGGCAGCAGGTTTTGCAACTGGCTTGGCGGCGGGTTTTGCTGCAGCGGTTTTAGCGGCGGGCTTGGCGGCTGGTTTTGCTGCAGTCGTTTTAGCGGCTGGCTTGGCGGCGGGTTTCGCAGCAGCGGTTTTAGCGGCTGGCTTGGCGGCGGGTTTTGCTGCAGCGGTTTTAGCGGCTGGCTTGGCGGCTGGTTTTGCTGTAGCGGTTTTAGCGGCTGG
>NZ_CVTV01000042.1:0-21872 GCF_900004865.1 Pseudomonas sp. 37 R 15
TCGAGGTCCTTCAACGTCTTTTCGCCGTAAACCTCGACGCGGCCTGCGCTCGTTTTGGCTCCAATGCGAATGATGCCTTTCATGCCCTATCCCAACAGCTGCCATTCGATGCCTTCCTCATTGACCGTGATTATGTCGGGGAGCAAAAAGCGAGGTTTACGATTCTGGACACGCAGGGTGGGCATGATGTCGTTCTTCTCAAAACGGCGGATGACACCCTCGTTAAACCTCGAGTATGGATCGCGACTCAGGCGGGCTGCCTGCCAGTAGCCTGTCTGCGGACAGGCCTGGCCGCTGGAGCAGGTCGGCGCGGGGTAGCTGGCCTTGATGAATGCTGGAGAGTCGGGCGTGGCTCGGCCGCTCGCTGGCTCAAGGCGCTTGGCGTTGGCCAACTGCTGGATCAGCGCTTCGCTGGGCTTTGGTGGCGGGACATTGGCCAGGCGTGCTTCCAGCCATTGCAGCTTACCGTCCCAGGCGGGGAGCTTGGCCGGGGGCAAGGGGAGGATTTCGTTGATTTCGGGGACCTTCGGGTCAGCATAGGAGTAGTCCGCGAGCAGACTCCAGATTTTTTCATAGCGCTCAGCGCGCTCGAGATCTTCTTTCTGGCCCAAGTAATACAACCGGTCATCCGGTTGAGGGCCGCGGAAGCCTTTGTTCAAAAAGGACGCCGAAGTACTGTCGCCAGCTGCCACACCGAATTGGTATGCCTCAAGTGACTCTTGATAATGGCCATCTGTCGATAGATCGACCCCAAGCGCCCTAGCAGCCTTACCATTGCCCTGCTCGGCCGCACAGCGGCGCATCTGCCGGGCAACGTCCGGCGCGATGTCAATCGGCGCCAGTATGTCACCCACCTCATACTGGGCTTGGGCACTGCCCTGATCAGCCGCCTTACGGAAATAACGAAGCGACATGGCCGGGTCCTGCTTCAACCCAGCCGAGCCGTTCTTTAGGAAGATGCCGATAAAGTAGTACCCCGTCGCCACGTTTGCGTCGATCAGTTGCTGACTCAGGCGCAGGAGGTCCGCGCCACGAAGCCTGAAGTGGCCGCGCATGGTGCCGTTTTGCAGGTTGATATTGGCTTTGTAATGGCCATTTTCGGCCGCAATCCGGTACAGACGCTCGATCTCGGCGTCGACGCTTTTGTCCTGCTTGAGCAGGTTGTTCTTCTGCAACCAACGGGCGTACTGGAACAGCTCATCGGTCTCGGCGGACGGCGCAGGGATCTGCTCGTGTATGCAGGTGAAGGCCAGCTTGGCTTTGATCTCGGTCAGCGGGTTCAAGGAAGTGTCCTGGGTCGGGTGAGTAGGGGCGCTGCCGTTATCGCAGGCGGCCAGCAGCAGACTTATCAGCAATAGGAATCGACGCATCAGTCAAGATCCTTCACGGTCTTTTCGCCGTAATAAAACTCGACGAGCGGTGCGTCGGGCATCAATTTTTTCGACTGGTGATCTTTGTTCTTATTGATGATTTCCTGCCAAGCCTCGAACGCCTGCTTCGGATCATCCTGCGCCCCCTTCTTGTCCGTATGCAGATTCCACAATCGCCGCCGCAACGCCTGGGTCACACTCATCCACTCATGGGCAATATTCAGCTCGCTATCCACCTGCATGCTGCGAGTGTTGATGTTGGCTGAACCGTGGGTGGTGAACACGTCGTTGACGATCATCAGTTTGGAATGGATGTACACCGGCATCCACGGTTTCCCCGTAGGCGAGTCAGGTGCGACCAGCGAGCACACGTGAATTTTCAGCCCCGGGCGCGGCTCAGGGGCTAGCGTGCTTGTCTCGATCGCCTTGATCTGGTCGTTGAGCACGGCCTGCCGATAACGATTGTGTCTGGCGGCATCCTGTTGGGCTTCCCGGGCTTTATCGCTCATCTCGTCGCCCCCCAGTGCGTCGGTCAGGAGGGTCAATGTAATCAAGGCCCTTTGTTCGAGGAGTTCTGCCAAGGTCGGCGCCTGCGCGTCTGCTTGGGCTTTAGCCTGTTGAATGCGCTGCAGCTTGGTGATTTCAGGAATGGTATCGCCGCGCCCCAGGCTTTCGAGCATGCGCTGGGTGTTCAAGGAACCTGGGCCTACGCCATCCGGGCTGGCATTGGTGATCACAAACAGGTGCAAGTTGCCATGTAAGCCCGGATCGCGACCTGCGCGGGTCTGGTCGGCGGCGGCTTTTTTGATGGCCTCCGCCAACGGTGGCCAGCGAAAGTACTGGTTCTCGATATAGATAAATTGGGTCGCGTTGTTGACCGCCTTCAGGTAGACCTGCTCGATATCGTACTTGGCGTCTTGTGGCTGCGTGCGCAGGATTTGCGCCAATTGGCGGGTAACGCCGGGCGTGCATTGCAGTTGGGGGCCCACCGTCATTGCGTTGCGCGATGCGAGCAGATCCTCACCGGTTTCCTTTCGCCACGCGGTGGCGAAGTTATGGTGCAGGTGTTCCAGAATCGGCCCGCTGACTTGACTCGAAATATCCTGACGTGGGGTATCGCCACGGGGACCACCATTGGGGGCTGGTTTGTTACCCTCGCAACGGTTCAGCGCCGTATGGGCGTCAGTGTCCCAGTACTCGTCAAGCATGTTGTGCCCCATGACAAAGCCGACGGCGCTGTCCGTCTGTTCATAGTCGACCAGGACTGTCTTCTGATGGTGGGTTGCGGCGATGGCCAACGCACCTAATGTACTGTGGCTGAGCTGCGGGTCGAGGCTTTTGTATTTGACCTGATAGGCAATTTCAGCCCGTTCATACACGCTGAAACCGCGACCGACGAACACCGGTATGTTGCGCGCCGCTCGCATCGCAGGCGCGAGGTGATCGGCGAACGCACATCGGGAAAACCACTGTCGATCCTCGGCGTATTGGTCATCGGTGGAGGGTTGTAACGCCCGATTCTCGATGCGATACGGGCCTTTGCCAGGCAGGTTGGCTTCGCCCCCAACCCCGGCGCTATTAAACGGCGCTTCCCAACCCAGCACCCGGACCTCGACCCCTTCCCGGGCTTTGGCCATGAGCAGTTCACCAATGCTCGGGCTCTTGCCGTCACGAATAAAGTACATCGACGGCTGGAAGCCCCAACAGATGATATCGATGGTTTTAGTGGCTTTCGCGATAGCCAAGTGCACGGCCTTGAAGGCTTCTTCACCGTTGATCAGCGGTTGATAGGTGGCCATCGCGGGAGGGTATTCGGTGTTCTGCACGTACCAGGGCGAAGTGCAGGTCACCTGATGGGTGTGTTGCAAGGCGACGGGAGTAACGATGTCGGGTTCAGTCATGAGGTTTTCCCTTCCTGCTCACTGATGGGCTCATCACGGCGGCGTAAAGAGCCCGGTGATCCGTGTGGGATGTGGGCTGGCTCACCTCGGTGTCGGCTTGTGAGCGGTGGTTGTGCATGCCGCTATTGGCCAGGTGTGCTTGCTCGGCATTGCGATAATCGCTGGGCACCGGTATCTGGTAGCTCACGCCGTTGGCCAATTCCAATCGGTACTGCTGAGTCACCACCTCGTGGTCGATTGACACTTGCCCGGTCTCGTCCAATACGCCTCTCTTGAGCACTGCACCGTCGGCGTAGAGCGTATAGGGCATGCCTGCCCAGCCTTGATTGGATGCGTTGGGGGCTTGCGGCACGCTGAACTGCAACCTCTGTTTGGACAGGCTTTGTGGATACTCGGGATGCGAGGCTGTGAGGCTCGCTGGGCCGCTGAATTCGAAGTGCGCTGACTTGACGTTGTAGTCCCCCTGGGTTCCAGACTCGATGCAGTTCTGATCGAGGGTGATGTAGCTGCCACCGGCATTCAGAGTGATTTTCTTCTTCGCGACGATGCGTATTTCGTCTTCGGTGCTGGTGATCTCCAGGCCATGGCGCGCCATCAGTTGCAGTGTGTCGTTCTGTGCCTGGATGACTACCGGGCCCTGATTGGCGATCAGCTTGATGCCCAACTTGCGTACAAACAGGTTGACGCCTTGCCCCACGCCGATGAACAGGCGCTTGACCACACTGATATCCGCCTCGGCCCCGGCGTTGATCATCAGGTTATTTTGAGCGGCCAATTGCAGGTGCTGGCCGCTGGTTACAGCAACGCCTTGGGGAGCGCTGAGCACGATGACCGAGGCTTTGAGTTGATCGAGCTGGTCTCGCATCATTTTCAGTTGCGCTTGCACATCCGCTGGGTCTGCGTTGGCGGCCTGGGCATCAGCCGACAACCCTTGCAACTGATCACCGGCCCGCTGTAACCGGCCCAGAGCGGCAGCCATTTCAAGCATCTGCCCCTGAGCGTTGGGCTGCACGTCAGCAGTGATGAAGACGCCGCTGCCCGCGCGGATGGCAGCATGCCCATCGGTGCGCAACTCCGCACCCTGGCCTCGCGCCTGGCGCTGGCTATCGACGATATGCCCCAGATTCAACTGGCTCTTACCGCTGTGCTCGGTGCTGAGCTTGACGTGCTCCTGCCCCCGCGTGTCATCCATGCGCATTTTGTTATTGGCTGGAGTACGCAGCACGTTGCGTTTGTAGTTGCGTAACGTCACGTGGTCCACGCGGTGACTGTCGTGCAGCGCATGGGCGATGTAGGGCCGGTCGGGGTCGCCCTGTTCGAAGGCGATGGCCACTTCGGTGCCGGGAATCAGCGGCAGGTGCAGGCCGTGTGTGTCCCCGGCGTAGGGGCGGGCCAGTCGTAGCCACACGCTTTCTTCGCCGGGTTTCCAGGTGTCGCGGTCGAACAGGAAATTGACCTTGTAGCGCCCTTCGAGGTCGATGTGACCGTAGGGGTCATGCGCCTGCGGGCTGGTGAGGCGGGCTGGCACGGTACCGGCGATTTGCGGTTTGTTTTGCAGCGCTGGGCGAAAGCACACGGTTTGCGAATAGGGAATGGCCTCAAAGGTCACTTCGAAACTTCGGTCGCGGGCGGCGTGGCTGGTCAGTTGGGTAATGACCGCACCCGCAGCGAAAGCCTGTGGGGCGCCGCCGGAGATTTTGAGTACCTGCCCAGGAGACAGTGTGGCGCTGCTGCTGATGCCGCTGAGCTGGGTCTGGCCGTTGAGGTAACGCTCGTGGCGCAAGCGGGCGTAGAAGTAGCCACTTTCACTTTGCAGGTCTTCGTCCCGGGCCAGGGCGTCGCCCAGTACGCGGTAGGGCTCGGCGTAGAGGTAGGCCTCGCCGTAGGTCGTCGTTGCGCCTCGGGTTTGATCAATCTCCCCCTCCAGGTGAGCACTGGCGTCGCGGTGGTGGTAGGCGCGGATATGGACCTGCTGCTCGACTACCTGGTGCTGGGATTGCAATTGCCACACGCCGTCCTGCGTGCTGCTGCTCAACCCGGATTGCGGTCGAAAAGGCAACTCGACGTCGAATTGGTACAGGCGTTGATCGTCGCAAAACTCGACCACATCTATACTCAGGCGCTCGTCACTGGTGAAGCGATACCAGATACCGACGTCGGCCAGCAGCCGGGTGATAAACGCCAGGTCGCTTTCGCCGTATTGCATGACTTGCTCGCGTCTGGGGTAGTCGCGCTTCAAGTCGAACAGAAAGTCCTGGCCCTCGAAGCCGTGGTGACTACGCAAAATGCGTTCAACGATTTCCGGCACCGACTGGTGCTGGTAGATGCGAAATTGCTTGCCTCGGCCGAGTAGAGCCAAGTGCGGCTCCAGGGTGATTTCGTAGCGGGCTTGATCAACGGAGCCGGACAACCGTTTAAAGCCGGTGAGCACACCGTGCAGGGTGCGCAGTGGTTTTACCGCAGGTACGGGAAGCCCCAGGAAAGGCAACTTTTGCGGCGCGGTATGCAAGCTGAAACTGGCGTTTTGGCCCAGCATTTTTTCAGCAGGGAGGTCGCCGTCGGCGGCGTTGAATTCCACAACATAATTGAACAGCTGACTGAGGCCTTCTGTGCCTTTGAAGGTCAGGACGTCGAGCGCTGCGTCAACGTTGCTAACGGTGAGCGTGTGGCGACGGTGGTCGAACAAAACGCTGGAAGTCATTCCTTCTACTCCTGGGCACGAAAGCCCGGAGAGTAAAGATTTCTTATCGGCGATTAATGTCGGAAGTTTCGCCTTTACGAGACAGTAACTTCCTAATTGCGGTTTAGCGAATACTCTGCCAGTCCATCTGCAATCCAGACGCCAAAGCCTGAGCGCGACCTGACCACGCCTTGAACACCCGACCAGCACTGCGCCAACAGACGAAGTGCTTCGGCGCTTCGATGCGCGGTTGGCGGCGATGCTGCACTACTGCTATCTGGACCCGGCATGTAACGAGAGGGGCGTCGGTTCCGCGCACCATCAACGCGCGGCGCTGCTGATCCTTGGCCTGCAAACACATAACCCACATGAGACCCGCGCTATTTTAAATCCGCCGCGCAAACGTATCGCTGTGGCTGCCCGACACTTTGCGGCAGTGCACCAACGCATCGCGAATCATGAAGTTCACCAGTGTTGGCGAGACCCCGAGTTCCTTGGCGATGTCTTTCTGCGGCACGCCGTGCAGGCGGTACATTTCGAAGGCGTAGCGGGTGCGCTGCGGCAGCTCGGTCAGGGCGTCGGCGATGTTTTCCAGGGTGTTGAAATTGATGTGGGAGGTTTCCGGTGAAGCGCCGTGGATAACCACATTCAAGCCTTCCTCTTCGGTCCCGGAGTATTTGAGTTCCAGGGCCTGCTTGCGGTAGTGATCGATCGCCAGGTTGCGCACGATCTGGAACAGATAACTCAGTTGAGCCTTGAACGAGGAGGTGATGGTCGGTGCCGATTGCAGCCGAAAGTAGGCGTCCTGCACCACATCCTCGGCACGGGAACGACAGCCGGTAATACGCGCCGCGATCTTCACCAGGATCAGTCGATTGTCGACGAATGCCTGGAGAAGTGGTGAGTCGCACCTGCCTGTGGATACTTGTTCCGTCATGGAAATCACCTTGTTGCAAAGAGGTTGGGGGAGGGCTTCCTTGCTGAGGCCTCCTACACATCGGGCAACAAATTATGCTGAATGATAATGATTGTCAAATGAGAAGGCGAACTAATCTTATGCCTTTGGGTAAGATGTGAACCGCGTCTCGCTTGGCTGCGGCGACTAATTATTTGCCGGGGCCGTCCGTTCTTCTGGGTGACAGGTCCGTTAGCAAACGGCCAGGGATCAGCACCCGCAGGAGGGCGAAATGGGTTTTTATCGTGCACACAGCGTGTTTCAGCTTGGAGTCCTCGGGTGATGAGTACGCCAACGCCGCTGCGTCTGTTCTGCCTGCCCCATTCAGGCGCCAGCGCCTCGGTCTACGCACGTTGGCGCCGCGTGTTGCCGGACTGGTTGCAGGTCTGCCCGCTGGAACTGCCGGGGCGGGGCATGCGCATGGGTGAACCGCTGCAGCGCGATATCAAGGCCCTGGCTGCCCAGCTCGCGATTGAAATCAGCCGCGACCTGAACGGCCCTTATGCGTTGTTCGGCCACAGCCTCGGCGGCCTGCTGGCGTTCGAGCTGGCGCATGCACTGAACGCGCGCAACGTGGCGGCGCCACTGGCGTTGTTCGTCTCCGGCACCGCCGGCCCGGCGCGGCGCGATGTCAGCGAATACGCCATCGAAAAAACCGACGCCCAACTGATCGCCCGCTTGCGCGAGCTGCAGGGCACCTGCGACGCCGTCTTGGCCAATCCCGAATTGATGCAGTTGATGCTGCCGATCCTGCGCGCCGATTTCCTGCTGTGCGGCAGCTTCACTTATGGCGAACGCGAGCCGTTGGGTGTGCCGATCCATGTCTTTGGCGGCAAGCAGGACAGCGTACGCGCCGACCAATTGCTCGACTGGCAGCTCGAAGCCGCCAGCGGCTTTTCCCTCGACATGTTCGATGGGCATCACTTCTTTCTCGTGCAGCACGAAAGCATCGTGCTGCGCTGTATGCGGCGCTATGCCGAGGCCCACCTGGCCCGTTGGCGCAGTGGCGCGGCGCGGCAACGCGTCGCCGGCTGAACCTCACCGACTTCCCGAATTTCCCGCAAGCCGATTTCAGGCAGGAACCCCATGATGGACGCCTTCGAACTTCCCCGCACTCTGGTCCAGTCCCTCCAACGCCGTGCCGCGCAGACGCCGGACCGGATAGCCCTGCGCTTTTTGGCCGAGTCCGCCGAGCACAGCGTGGTGCTCAGCTACCGTGACCTGGACCAACGCGCGCGCACCATCGCCGCCGCCTTGCAAGCCGGTGTCACGTTGGGCGAGCGCGCGGTGCTGTTGTTTCCCAGCGGCCCGGACTATGTCGCGGCGTTCTTCGGTTGCCTGTACGCCGGGGTGATCGCGGTGCCGGCTTACCCGCCGGAATCGAGCAAGCGGCATCACCAGGAGCGCTTGCTGTCGATCATCAGCGATGCCGAGCCGCGCCTGCTGCTGACCATCGCCAGCCTCGCCGATGGCCTGGCGCAGATCGAAAACGCACCCCCGCTGTTGAGCGTGGACACCCTCGACCCACAGCTTGCCGACCGTTGGGTCGCCCCCCAGTTGCAGCCCGACGACATCGCCTTCCTGCAATACACCTCCGGCTCCACCGCGTTGCCCAAGGGCGTGCAAGTCAGCCACGGCAACCTGGTGGCCAATGAAGTGCTGATCCGCCGGGGTTTCGGTATCGACCTCAACCCGCACGATGTGATCGTCAGCTGGCTGCCGCTGTACCACGACATGGGCCTGATCGGCGGCCTGCTGCAACCGATTTTCAGCGGCGTGCCGTGCGTGCTGATGTCGCCGGCCTACTTCCTGGCGCGGCCGTTGCGCTGGCTCGAAGCGATCAGCGAATACGGCGGCACCATCAGCGGTGGCCCGGACTTCGCCTACCGCCTGTGCAGCGAACGGGTCAGCGAGTCTGCCCTGGAACGCCTGGACCTGAGCACCTGGCGTGTGGCCTATTCGGGCTCCGAGCCGATCCGCCTGGATACCCTGGAACGGTTCGCCGAAAAGTTCGCCACGTGTGGCTTTACCGCGAATAATTTCTTCGCCTCCTATGGCCTGGCCGAAGCGACCTTGTTTGTCGCCGGTGGTCGCCGTGGCCACGGCATCCCGGCGCTGCACCTGGATGCGCAAGCGCTGGCCGCCAACCGCGCCGAGCCGGGGCAGGGCAGTGCGGTCATGAGTTGCGGCACCCATCAGCCGGACCACGCCGTGCTGATTGCCGATCCCCACACGCTCAGCGCGTTGGCCGACAATTGCGTGGGCGAACTCTGGGCCAGCGGCCCGAGCATTGCCCACGGTTACTGGCGCAACCCCGAAGCCAGCGCCAGGACCTTCGTCCAGCACGCCGGCCGGACCTGGCTGCGCACCGGCGATTTGGGGTTTATCCGTGACGGTGAGGTGTACATCACCGGGCGCTTGAAAGACCTGTTGATCGTGCGCGGACACAACCTGTACCCGCAGGACATCGAACAAACCATCGAGCGTGAGGTGGAGGTGGTGCGCAAGGGCCGGGTGGCCGCCTTTGCGGTGAATGACCACGGCGTGGAAGGCATCGGCATTGCTGCGGAAATCAGCCGCAGCGTGCAGAAAATCCTGCCGCCCGAAGCGCTGATCAAGGCGATTCGCCAGGCAGTGGCCGAGGCATACCAGGAGGCGCCGTGCGTGGTGGTGCTGCTCAATCCGGGCGCGCTGCCGAAAACCTCCAGCGGCAAGGTGCAACGGGCCGCGTGTGCGTTGCGCCATGCCGAGGGCAGCCTCGACCGCTATGCGCAGTTCCCCGACCTGCAAGCGCAGGCCAGTGAAGCAGCGCTGGAATCGGCCTTGCAAGACCAGATCGCCGCGATCTGGTGCGAGCAACTGCAGGTGGCAACGGTCGCCGCCGATGATCACTTTTTCCTGCTTGGCGGCAACTCCATCAGCGCGACCCAAGTGGTCGCGCGCCTGCGCGAAACCCTGGGCCTGGAGCTGAACCTGCGCCTGCTGTTTGAAGCGCCTACCCTGCAAGGCTTCGCCGCCAGCGTCGCGCGCCTGCAACAGGACGGCGGCGTTGCCCAGGGCGCGATTGCCCCTCTGTCGCGCCAGGACGACCTGCCGCAATCCCTGGCCCAGAACCGCCTGTGGATCACCTGGCAACTGGACCCCCACAGCAGCGCCTACACCATCCCCGGCGCCCTGCGCCTGCGCGGCGAGTTGGACGAAGACGCCGTGCGCGCAAGTTTCCAGTACCTGATCCAGCGCCACGAAGCCCTGCGCACACGCTTTTACGAGCGCGATGGTCAGGGCTTCCAGCGTGTCGAGGCCGCGACCGATTTGGCGTTGCACGTCATCGACCTCAGCGACTTGCCCCATACCGAGCGCGAAGCGCGTGCGCAGCAGATCCGCGAAGATCAAGCGCGTACCCGGTTCGACCTGGAGAACGGCCCGCTGCTGTGGGTCACCCTGGTGCGCCTGGACGATGAAGACCATCAACTGCTGGTGACGTTGCACCACATCATCGCCGACGGCTGGTCGCTGAATGTCCTGATTGACGAGTTCTCACGGCTGTACGCCGCTGCCGTCCAGGGCCAGCCCCTTGAGTTGCCGCCATTGACCCTGCAATACGCCGACTACGCCAGTTGGCAGCGCCAATGGCTGGCCGCCGGCGAAGGCCAACGGCAGTTGGCGTACTGGAAGGCGACGCTGGGGGACGAGCATCCGCCGCTCGACCTGGCCACCGACCACCCACGCTCGGCGCAGGTGCGCAACAGTGCCGCGCGGCATACCGTACGCCTGGGCACGCCCCTCAGTGACGCGATTGGCCAGACCGCGCGCGCCCATGAGTCCACCCCGTTCATGCTGCTGCTGGCCGCGTTCCAGACCCTGTTGTATCGCTACAGCGGCCAGCGCGATATCCGCATCGGCGTGCCCAATGCCAATCGCCCGCGCCAGGAAACCCAAGGCCTGGTCGGTTTCTTCATCAACACCCTGGTGCTGCGTGCCGAGCTCGACGCACGCCTGCCGTTCAACCAACTGTTGGCCGTGACACGCCAGGCTGCACTGGACGCCCAGGCCCATCAGGACCTGCCGTTCGAGCAACTGTTGGAGGCCTTCCCCCAGGCACGTGAACAAGGCCTGTTCCAGGTGATGTTCAACCACCAGCAACGTGACCTGGGTGCCTTGCGCCGCCTGCCGGGCCTGCTCGCCGATGAATTGCCGTGGCACAGCCGCGAAGCCAAGTTCGACCTGCAACTGCACAGTGAAGAGGATCGCCATGGGCGCTTGAGCCTGTCGTTCGACTACGCCGATGAACTGTTCGACAGCACCACCGTCCAGCGCCTGGCCGAGCATTACATCCACCTGCTGCAAGCGGTCTGCGCGCAACCGCAGCACGCCGTAGGCGAGCTGAAACTGAGCGCAGAGGACGAGCAACACGCGTGGAGCCAGGCGCCGTGCGCACCGGCCCGGCAATGGCTGCCCGAGCTGCTCAACCTGCACACCTCGGACACCCCTGCGCTGGTCTGGCAGGGCGCCAGCCTGAGCTTCGCCCAGTTGCACACCCAGGCCAACCGCCTGGCGCATTACCTGCGCGACAAAGGTGTGGGGCCGGACGTGTGCGTGGCCATCGCCGCCGAGCGTTCGCCGCAGTTGCTGATCGGTCTGCTGGCGATCATCAAGGCCGGTGGCGCCTATGTGCCGCTGGACCCGGATTATCCCGCCGAGCGCCTGGCCTTCATGCTCGAGGACAGCGGTGTGCACCTGCTGTTGACCCAGACCGCGCTGCTGGAACAGCTGCCCACGCCCGCAGGCGTGTGCGTGATTGCCATGGACAGCCTGCACCTGGACAGCTGGCCGAGCCAGCCGCCGGGCCTGCACCTGCACGGCGACAACCTCGCCTATGTGATCTACACCTCCGGCTCCACCGGCCAGCCCAAGGGCGTGGGCAATAGCCACGCGGCGCTGGCCGAGCGCTTGCAGTGGATGCAGGCCACCTACCGGTTGGACGCCAGCGACGTGCTGATGCAAAAGGCGCCGATCAGCTTCGACGTGTCGGTGTGGGAGTGTTTCTGGCCGCTGATCACCGGTTGCCGTCTGGTACTGGCAGGCCCCGGCGAGCACCGTGACCCTCATCGCATTGCGCAGCTGGTGCAGGAACATGGCGTGACCACGCTGCACTTCGTGCCGCCGCTGCTGCGGTTGTTTATCGACGAACCGTTGGTGGCCGAATGCACCAGCCTGCGCCGCCTGTTCTCCGGCGGCGAAGCCTTGCCCGCCGAGCTGCGCGACCGCGTATTGGCACGACTGCCGGCGGTGCAATTGCACAACCGTTATGGCCCGACCGAGACCGCGATCAACGTCACCCATTGGCATTGCGCTGTTGAAGATGGTGAGCGCTCGCCGATTGGCCGGCCACTGGGCAATGTGATCTGCCGGGTGCTGGACGAGCACCTCAACCCGCTGCCGGCCGGTGTACCGGGTGAATTGTGCATCGGCGGCCTTGGCCTGGCGCGCGGTTACCTCGGCCGGGCCGGGCTCACCGCCGAACGCTTTGTCGCCGACCCGCTGGGCGAGGCCGGCGCGCGCCTGTATCGCACCGGCGACCGTGCGCGCTGGAGCCTTGAGGGGGTGCTTGAATACCTGGGGCGCCTCGATCAGCAGGTCAAGCTGCGCGGCCTGCGCGTGGAACCGCAGGAAATCGAAGCGCGCATGCTGGCGGTGGAGGGCATCGCCCAGGCCGTGGTGCTGGTGCGTGACGAGCAGTTGATCGGTTACTACAGCGGCCCCGTCGAACTGGATGCACAGGCGGTAAAAACCGCACTGGCCGCCCAGTTGCCCGAGTACATGGTGCCCGCCCACCTGATGTACCTGGACGCCATGCCCTTGAGCCCAAGCGGCAAGCTCGACCGCCGCGCATTGCCGCAACCGGTGTGGCAAGCCCGCGAACATGTCGAACCCCAGACGCCGTTGCAGCAGCAGATTGCAGCGATCTGGCGCGAAGTGCTCGGCCTGCCACGTATCGGCCTGCGCGACGACTTTTTCGCCCTGGGCGGCCACTCGTTGCTGGCCACGCAAATCATCTCCCGCACCCGCCAGGCCTGCGACGTCGAGCTGCCGTTGCGCACCTTGTTCGACGCCAGCGAGCTGGGCGATTTCGCCGCGCAAGTGGGCCTGATCCAGGCGTCGGGCCAGCGTAACCAACAGACGGCAATCGCCAAGGTTGACCGCAGCGTGCCCGTACCGCTGTCCTACTCCCAGCAACGCATGTGGTTCCTCTGGCAAATGGAACCCGACAGCCCGGCCTACAACGTCGGGGGCATGGCGCGCTTGCGCGGGGTGCTGGATGTGGGGCGTTTCGAGGCAGCCTTGCAGGCCCTGATCATGCGTCACGAGACCCTGCGCACCACCTTTCCGAGCGTCGATGGCGTGGCCTGTCAACACGTCTGGCCACAGACCAACCTGCGCATGGACTGGCAGGACTTCTCGGCACTCGATGACACCGAGCGCCAGCAGCGTCTGCAGCACCTGGCCGATCAGGAAGCGCACACCCCGTTCAACCTGGAACGCGGGCCGTTGCTGCGCGCTTGCCTGGTCAAGGCCGGCGAGCAGGAGCATTACCTGGTGCTGACCCTGCACCATATCGTCACCGAAGGCTGGGCCATGGACATCTTTGCCCGTGAACTCAGTGCGCTGTACGAAGCCTTTATCGATGAGCGCGACTCACCGCTGGCGCCGCTGCCGGTGCAGTACCTGGACTACAGCGTGTGGCAACGCCAATGGCTGGAATCGGGCGAGCGTCAGCGCCAGCTGGATTACTGGACCGCGCAACTGGGCAGCGAACATCCGTTGCTGGAACTGCCTGGCGACCGTCCGCGCCCAGCGGTGCAAAGCCACCGCGGCGAGCTGTACCGCTTTGACCTGAACGATGAGCTGGCCGCCCGCGTACGCGCCTTCAACGCCGAACAGGGCCTGACCCTGTTCATGACCATGACCGCCACCCTGGCCGTGTTGCTCTACCGCTACAGCGGCCAGACCGACCTGCGCATCGGTGCGCCGGTGGCCAACCGTATCCGCCCGGAAAGCGAAGGGCTGATCGGTGCGTTCCTCAACACCCAGGTGTTGCGTTGCCAGCTCAATGGGCAGATGAGTGTGGCGCAGTTGTTCGAGCAGGTGCGTCACACCGTGATCGAAGGCCAGTCCCATCAGGACCTGCCGTTCGACCATCTGGTGGAGGCGCTGCAACCACCGCGCAGCGCGGCGTACAACCCGCTGTTCCAGGTGATGTGCAACGTGCAGCGCTGGGAGTTCCAGCAGAGCCGCCAACTGGCCGGCATGACTGTCGAGTACCTGGCCAACGATGCCCGCGCCACCAAGTTCGACCTCAACCTGGAAGTCACCGACCTCGACCATCGCCTGGGCTGCTGCCTGACCTACAGCACCGATCTGTTCGACGAGCCGCGCATCGCACGCATGGCCGCGCATTGGCGCAACCTCTTGGAAGCGCTGATCGACAATCCGCACCAACGCCTCAGCGAACTGCCGTTGCTCAGCGCCGCCGAGCAGCGCGCCCTGCAGGACAGCCTCGGGGTTGAAGCCGCAGCGCATCGTCTGGACCAGTGCATTCACCCGCTGTTCAGCCAGCAGGCGCGCAAGCGTGCCGATGCGCCGGCGCTGACCTTTGCCGGTGTGACCCTCACTTACGCCGAACTCGAGGCCCGCGCCAATCGCCTGGCCTGGATGCTGCGCGAACGCGGCGTCGGCCCGCAGGTGCGCGTCGGCCTGGCGCTGCCGCGCTCGCTGGAAATGGTCATCGGCCTGTTGGCAATCCTCAAGGCCGGCGGTGCCTACGTGCCGCTGGACCCGGAATACCCGCTGGACCGCCTGCATTACATGATCGAAGACAGCGGCATCGGCCTGCTGCTCAGCGACGCGGCGATGTTCCAGGCCCTTGGCGAGCTGCCGCCAACGCTGGCGTGCTGGTGCCTGGAAGATGACTCACCGTTGCTGAAAAACTATCCGGCCGATGAGCTGCCTTTTATCAACCTGGCGCAGCACCAGGCGTACCTGATCTACACCTCCGGTTCCACCGGCCAGCCCAAAGGCGTGGTGGTGTCCCAGGGTGAAATCGCCATGCATTGCCAGGCCGTGATCGAGCGTTTCGGCATGCGCCCGGACGACTGCGAACTGCACTTTTATTCGATCAACTTCGATGCCGCCACCGAGCGCCTGCTGGTGCCGTTGCTCAGCGGTGCCCACGTGGTAGTGCGCGCCCAGGGCCAGTGGGACGCCGAAGAGATCTGCGCGCTGATCCGCAGCCACCGCGTGAATATCCTCGGGTTCACGCCCAGCTACGGCAGCCAGTTGGCACAGTGGCTGGCCACGCAACAGCAGACCTTGCCGGTGCGCATGTGCATCACCGGCGGTGAAGCACTGACCGGTGAACACCTGCAGCGTATTCGCGCGGCGTTCCAGCCTGAGGTGTTTTTCAACGCCTATGGTCCGACCGAAACCGTGGTGATGCCGCTGGCCAGCCTGGCGCCGGAGCACCTGGAGGAGGGTGCCGCCAGCGTGCCGATCGGCAGCATCGTCGGCGCGCGCGTGGCGTATATTCTCGACGCCGACCTGGCCCTGGTGCCGCAGGGCGCGAGCGGCGAGTTGTACATCGGCGGCGCGGGCCTGGCTCAGGGCTATCACCAGCGCCCGGGCATGACGGCGGAGCGCTTTGTCGCCGACCCGTTCACCCCCCGTGGCGGCCGCTTGTACCGCACCGGTGACCTGGTACGTCAAGGTGCCGATGGGCAGGTGGAGTACCTGGGGCGTATCGACCATCAGGTGAAGATTCGCGGTTTCCGCATCGAATTGGGCGAGATCGAAACGCGCCTGCTGGAGCATCCGGCCGTGCGTGAAGCGGTGGTGCTGGCGCTGGATTCGCCGAGCGGCAAACAGCTGGTGGCGTACCTGGTCAGCGATGCCGAGCACGGCGCCTTGCGTGATGCGGTGAAGGCCCATCTCAAGGCGCACTTGCCGGACTATATGGTGCCCGCCCACGTGATGGTGCTCGACAGCATGCCGCTGACCGCCAACGGCAAGCTCGACCGGCGCGCCTTGCCGCAGCCCGATCCGCAAGCGAATCGCCAACAGTACGTGGCGCCACGCAACGCCCTGGAGCATAGCCTGGCGGCCATCTGGTGCGCGGTGTTGAACCTGCAGCAAGTCGGCCTGGACGATAACTTCTTCGAACTGGGCGGCGATTCGATCCTGTCGATCCAGGTGGTCAGCCGTGCGCGGCAGGCGGGCATTCATTTCAGCCCGCGTGACCTGTTCCAGCACCAGACCGTGCAAAGCCTGGCCGCTGTCGCCACTTACACCGATCAGGCCGGCATCGAGCAAGTCAGCGCCGAGCAAGGAACGCTCACCGGCCGCTCGGGCCTCACGCCGATCCAGCATTGGTTCTTCGACACCGACATTGCGATGCGTCAGCACTGGAACCAGGCCCTGGTGCTCAAGCCGCTGCAACTGCTCGACCCGCATCGCCTGGAGCAGGCCTTACTGGCAGTGCTGGAGCATCACGACGCGCTGCGCCTGAGCTTCACCCAGCGCGATGCCCAGTGGCACGCCGAACACCTGGCCGTGCCCCAAGGCGGCGTATTGATGCAGGCGCAGGTGCGCGACATGGACCACTGCACGGCGCTGTTCACCGACACCCAACGCAGCCTCGACCTGGCACACGGCCCGCTGTTGCGCGCCTTGCTGGTGGACGGCCCGCAAGGCCAGCAGCGCCTGCTGATCGCCATCCATCACTTGGTGGTGGACGGCGTGTCCTGGCGCGTATTGCTCGAAGACCTGCACACGGTTTATCGCCAACTGAGCGAAGGCCAGTCCGTCAGCCTGCCGGCCAAGACCAGCGCGTTGCGCGATTGGGCGGCGCGTTTGCAGGCCTATGCCCATAGCGAGTCTCTGCGTGAAGAGCTGGGCCTGTGGCAAGCGCAACTGGCTGGCCCGGCGCTGGCGTTGCCAGTGGATCGCCGACACGGCGCACTGCGCCAGCGTGACGCCGAGACCGTCAGCGTGCGCCTGGATGTCGAGCGCACCCGGCAGTTGCTGCAACAAGCGCCGAGCGCCTACCGCACCCAGGTCAACGACCTGCTGCTGACCGCCCTGGCTCGCGTGCTGTGCCGCTGGAGCGGTCACGACGCGGCGTTGATTCAACTGGAAGGCCACGGCCGCGAAAGCCTGTTCGATGATATCGACCTGACCCGCAGCGTCGGCTGGTTCACCAGCGCTTATCCGTTGCGCCTGACCCCGCAGGCGGAGTTGGGCGAGTCGATCAAGGCCATCAAGGAGCAACTGCGCGGCGTGCCGCACAAAGGCTTGGGCTACGGCGTGTTGCGCTACCTGGCGGACGAGCTGTGCCAACGCAGCCTGGCTGCGCTGCCGAGCGCCGACATTACCTTCAACTACCTCGGCCAGTTCGACCAGAGCTTCGGCGCCGACGCGCTGTTCCATCCGCTGGAGGAATCCGCCGGCCTTGCACACGACCCCGATGCACCGCTGCCCAACGCGCTGAGTGTCGACGGCCAGGTGTACGGCGGTGAACTGGTGCTGCGCTGGACCTTCAGCCGCGAGCGCTACGATCAGCAGACCATTGGCAAACTGGCCGAGGCGTATCTGGCCGAGCTGCAGGGCCTGATCGCCCATTGCCTCAAGGACGATGCCGGTGGCCTCACGCCGTCCGACTTCCCGCTGGCACGGTTGACCCAGGCGCAACTGGACAGCTTGCCGGTAGCGGCCGGCGCCATCGAAGATGTCTACCCGCTGACCCCGATGCAAGAGGGCCTGCTGCTGCACACCCTGCTGGAACCGGGCACCGGTCTGTATTACATGCAGGACCGCTACCGCATCGACAGCGCCCTCGATCCCGAGCGTTTCGCCCAGGCCTGGCAGGCGGTGATCGCCCGCCACGAAGCCTTGCGTGCCTCGTTCTGCTGGAACGTGGGCGAAGACATGCTGCAAGTGATCCACAAACCCGGCAGCACGCCGATTGACTACCTGGACTGGAGCGCCGACCCCGAGAGCGAGCACGAGCCGCGCCTGCAAGCGTTGCTCAAGGCCGAGCGCGAGGCCGGTTTCGATCTGCTCAACCAGGCGCCGTTCCACCTGCGCCTGATCCGGGTGGACGAGGCGAGCTACTGGTTCATGATGAGCAACCACCACATCCTTATCGATGCCTGGTGCCGTTCGCTGTTGATGAATGACTTCTTCGAGCTCTACCAGGCGCTGGGCGAAGGGCGCGAGGCGCAACTGGCCACGCCGCCGCGCTATCGCGACTACATCGCCTGGCTGCAACGCCAGGACCTGGACGAAGCGCGCCAGTGGTGGCAGCGCAACCTGCAAGGTTTCGAGCGCACCACACCGATCCCCAGCGACCGACCGTTCCTGCGCGAACATGCCGGCCACAGCGGCGGTATGGTGGTGGGCGACTGCTACACCCGGCTGGATGCCCGTGACGGCGCGCAATTGCGCGAGCTGGCCCAGGCTCATCAGCTCACCGTCAACACCTTCGCCCAGGCGGCCTGGGCGCTGGTGCTGCGGCGCTTGAGCGGTGATCGCGACGTACTGTTCGGCGTCACCGTGGCCGGGCGTCCGGTGGACATGCCCGAGATGCAACGCACCGTGGGCCTGTTTATCAACAGCATCGCGCTGCGGGTGAAGCTGCCCGAGGACGGCCAGCCTTGCAGCGTGCGCCAGTGGTTGAGCGGTTTGCTCGACAGCAATATGCAACTGCGCGAGTACGAATACCTGCCGCTGGTGACTATCCAGGAACACAGCGAACTGCCCAAGGGCCAGCCGCTGTTCGACAGCCTGTTCGTGTTCGAAAACGCCCCGGTGGAAACCTCGGTGCTCAGCCATGCGCAAAGCCTGAATGCCACCTCCGATTCCGGGCGTACCCACACCAACTTCCCACTGACCGCCGTGTGCTACCCGGGCGATGACCTGGGCT
Organism: Pseudomonas sp. 37 R 15; assembly: GCF_900004865.1. NCBI lineage: Bacteria > Pseudomonadati > Pseudomonadota > Gammaproteobacteria > Pseudomonadales > Pseudomonadaceae > Pseudomonas > Pseudomonas sp. 37 R 15. Next base: position 18,884 of record NZ_CVTV01000042.1, read on the forward strand.
TGCACCTGTCCTACGACCAGCGCTACTTCGATGAAATCACCGTGCAAGGCATGCTCGCCGAGTTCAAGCGCCTGTTGCTGGCGCTGGTGCAGGGCTTCCATGGCGACATGGCCGACCTGCCGCTGATCGGCGAGCAGGAGCGCGCGTTCCTGGTGGACGGCTGCAACCAGAGCGAACACGACTACCCGCTGGCGCGCAGCTATGTCGAGTTGTTCGAGGAACAGGTGGCGCGGCATCCGCAGCGTATCGCCGCCAGTTGCCTTGACCGGCAATGGAGCTATGAGGCGTTGAACCGACGCAGTAACGGCCTGGGGCATGCGCTGATTGCCGCCGGTGTCGGCCCGGACCAACCGGTGGCGCTGCTGGCCGAGCGTGACCTTGCGCTGCTCGGCATGATTATCGGCAGCTTCAAGGCCGGTGCCGGTTACCTGCCGCTGGACCCCGGCCTGCCCGGTCCGCGCCTGAGCCGCATCATCGAGCTGAGCCGCACGCCCTTGCTGGTGTGCACCGAAGCGTGCCGGGAACAGGCCATCGCACTGCTCGACGGCGTCGACTGCCAGTTGCTGGTGTGGGAGGAAATCCCCGCCCGTGGCGCGAACCCGGGCGTCTACAGCGCCCCGGACAACCTCGCCTACGTGATCTATACCTCCGGTTCCACCGGCCTGCCCAAGGGCGTGATGGTCGAACAGCGCGGCATGCTCAACAACCAGTTGAGCAAAGTGCCGTACCTGCAACTGAGCGACGCCGATGTGATCGCGCAGACCGCTTCACAAAGCTTCGATATTTCCGTGTGGCAGTTCCTTGCTGCGCCGCTGTTTGGCGCACGGGTGGATATTGTGCCGAACGCCCTTGCCCATGATCCGCAGGGGTTGTTGGAGCACGTTCAAACACAAGGCATCACTGTGCTGGAGAGTGTGCCGTCGCTGATCCAGGGCATGCTCGCCCAGGACCACATCCGCCTCGACGGCCTGCGCTGGATGCTGCCGACGGGTGAAGCGATGCCGCCGGAACTGGCGCACCAGTGGCTGCTGCGCTACCCGCAGATCGGCTTGGTCAACGCCTACGGTCCGGCGGAGTGCTCGGACGATGTGGCGTTCTACCGCGTTGACCTGGCTTCGACCCGTGGCACCTATCTGCCGATTGGCACGCCCACCGACAACAACCGTCTGTACCTGCTGGACAGCGCGCTGGAGTTGGTGCCCCAAGGGGCCGTCGGTGAACTGTGCGTAGCCGGCATCGGCGTCGGTCGGGGTTACGTCAGCGACCCGCTGCGCACCGCACCGGTGTTTGTGCCGAACCCGTTCGGCGCACCGGGCGAGCGCTTGTACCGCACGGGCGATCTGGCGCGGCGGCGCAGTGATGGCGTGTTGGAATATGTCGGGCGGGTTGACCACCAGGTGAAAATTCGCGGCTACCGCATCGAACTGGGCGAAATCGAAGCGCGCCTGCACGAACAACCCGAGGTGCGCGATGCGGCGGTCGGTGTCCAGGAGGGCGTCAACGGCAAGCACCTGGTGGGCTACCTGGTGCCGGTTGATGAAACCCTCAGCCCAAGCGAACGCCTGGACCGCATCAAGCAACGCCTGCGCGCCGAACTGCCGGAATACATGGTGCCGCTGCACTGGCTGTGGCTGGAGCGCCTGCCGCTCAACGCCAACGGCAAACTCGACCGCAAGGCCCTGCCGGCCCTGGAAATCGGCCAGCTGCACAACCAGGACTACCTGGCGCCGCGCAATGAACTGGAAACCACCCTGGCCGGGATCTGGGCCGAAGTGCTCAAGGCCGAACGGGTAGGGGTGCAGGACAACTTCTTTGAACTGGGCGGGCATTCGTTGCTGGCGACACAGATCGCTTCGCGGGTGCAGAAAACCTTGCAGCGCGATGTGCCGTTAAGGGCGATGTTCGAGTGCAGCACGGTGGCGGAACTGGCCGAGTACATCGAAGGGTTGGCGGGGAGCGAGATCAGTGCCGAGAAGGTGGATCGGTTGAGTGATTTGATGGCGCAGTTGGAGGGGTTGTGAGACGGCCGCTGGTCTGAAGTGTCGGGATTTTCCGGCGCAACTGTTAATGCTGACAGTAGGCAGTGTTCCTGTTCCACGTGTTAGATAACCGCAGTTTCCGGCCCATCGGGTCGGGCTCGACGGTGATCTAACGCTGGACAGGAGTCTTATCGTGGCGAGCAAAACACCTGCTGGAAAAACCGGTTCCGTTCAGGCAGCAAATTCGCTGCCAGCCGTTGAAACGGAACTGCCCTATGCGATTATCGAGCACGCTGCGAACAACAGCGTGCTGTATCCCATTGACGCCAGCGATGGCACGACGGCCACGCTGACGCTGCCGGCCAACGCCACTGATGTCATGTTCTACATGGCGGTCAAGGGGCAGGACGAGCCGCGTTTCGAACCGGTATCTGTCGAAAATGGCGTCAATGTCGTCGGCATTCCGCCACAGTGGATCAGCTACTGCATCGGGCACACGGTATTGATCAAGTACACGGCCAATGCAGGGGGGCGGGCCCTGGAATCCTTGACGCTGGAGTTGGAAATCCAACAGATCAGGGAGGAGGACCTCTTCGTTTCAAGGCCGGTGTTCACGCATGCCAAGGAGGAGTGGAATACCTGGTACCTGCGCATGCAAGAGTTCTCGGGTGATGAAATTGTCGCGATCAACGCCTGGCCGATGATTCAACCCGGGCAGCGTCTGTTTGTGGTTGTTGCGGGTAACCAGCACGTTGCGCCTTATCGCTTCACCTGGGTGGCCAAGAATCATGTGGTGCAGGAGCACGAAGCTCGTCCAGAGCATGTTTTCCGCTTCAAGCTTTCGCGAGGCTGGCTGTCCAGGCTGGACGATTACTCGGCGATCACCGCTCACCTGGGCGTGATTTGGGACACGACCGAACCGGTATACCCTGAGCCAGGCGATCCGATTCTGGAGAATCCGCTGCCTGTGAACGCCGAGGATTTCCACCTGCGCACCACTTCATTGCTGC
>NZ_CVTV01000001.1:0-1626 GCF_900004865.1 Pseudomonas sp. 37 R 15
CCGGCGCGGCGCGGCTGAACGACGACGCTGGCGCCGCTGCAGGTGCGGGTGCAGGCGTCGGCGCAGAGGCAGGGGCAGGTGCGCTGAACAGGCTGCGGCGGTTACTGCGCGAAATGCTGTGCACTTTCTCGCACAGCATCTGCTTGACCTTCTCGGGGTTGCGCGAGATGTCTTCGAAATTCTTCGGCAGGAAGTCCACCGCGCCGGCATCCAGCGCATCCAGGGTCACCCGGGCGCCTTCGTGGGTCAGCGAGGAGAACATCAACACCGGTGTCGGGCAACGTTGCATGATATGACGCACGGCCGTGATGCCATCCATCATCGGCATTTCGTAGTCCATGGTGATCACGTCCGGCTTCAACGCAATGGCTTGATCGATCGCCTCTTTGCCGTTGGTGGCCGTGCCGACTACCTGGATCGTTGGATCGGCGGAAAGAATCTCCGAGACGCGGCGGCGGAAGAAACCCGAATCGTCCACCACCAGGACCTTGACTGCCATAAACACTCCGTTAGACGGGGCGGGCACTCGCGCCCTGCCCCGCCAGAATCAAATACGCCGTGCGGCGTAACGCTTGAGCATGCTCGGAACATCGAGAATCAGCGCGATGCGACCGTCACCGGTGATGGTGGCACCCGACATGCCCGGGGTGCCCTGCAGCATCTTGCCCAAAGGCTTGATCACCACTTCTTCCTGGCCCACCAGTTGATCGACCACAAAGCCGATGCGCTGGGTGCCCACCGAGAGAATCACCACATGGCCCTCGCGCTGCTCTTCATGCTTGGCCGAGGCCACCAGCCAGCGTTTGAGGTAGAACAGCGGCAAGGCCTTGTCGCGCACGATCACCACTTCCTGGCCGTCCACCACGTTGGTGCGCGACAGGTCGAGGTGGAAGATCTCGTTGACGTTGACCAGCGGGAAGGCGAACGCCTGGTTGCCCAGCATCACCATCAGGGTCGGCATGATCGCCAGGGTCAACGGCACCTTGATGACGATCTTGGAGCCCTGGCCCTTGGTCGAGTAGATATTGATCGAGCCGTTGAGCTGGCTGATCTTGGTCTTCACCACGTCCATGCCGACGCCACGGCCGGACACGTCGGAAATCTCGGTCTTGGTCGAGAAACCGGGCGCGAAGATCAGGTTGTAGCACTCGGTGTCGGTCAGGCGGTCGGCGGCGTCCTTGTCCATCACGCCGCGCTTGACCGCGATATTGCGCAAGATGGCCGGGTCCATGCCTTTGCCGTCATCGGTAATCGACAGCAGGATGTGGTCACCCTCCTGCTCCGCCGCCAGGATCACCTTGCCGTTGCGTGACTTGCCCGAGGCTTCGCGTTCTTCCGGGGTTTCCACGCCGTGGTCGACGGCGTTGCGCACCAAGTGGACCAGCGGGTCGGCCAAGGCCTCGACGAGGTTTTTGTCGAGGTCGGTTTCTTCACCCACCAGTTCCAGGTTGATTTCTTTCTTGAGCTGGCGCGCCAGATCGCGAACCAGCCGCGGGAAGCGCCCGAAGACTTTCTTGATCGGCTGCATCCGCGTTTTCATCACGGCGGTCTGCAGATCGGCGGTGACCACGTCGAGGTTCGACACAGCCTTCTGCATGGCTTCGTCGCCACTGTTCAGACCCAGGC
>NZ_CVTV01000014.1:0-735 GCF_900004865.1 Pseudomonas sp. 37 R 15
CCGTCCAGATCACTGAAGCGACTGGCGGCAACTTTGAGAAGTTGGAAGTTGCTGGCAACGGTGCGACCACCACGATCAATGACACCATCGACAAGGTCGATGTAGTTCTGACTGCAACCACCACCGTCGGCGAAGACGGCAACATCGTTTACACCGCCAGCCTTGTGGATAAAAACGGCGTACCGGTGACGAACATCACCAACCCGTTGACCGTCACCTTGGATAACGGCCAAAGCATCACCATCGGTGTGAACCAATCGAGCGGTAGCATTTCTGTTGTTGCGCCTGATGATGTGTACAAGGGCGACCAAACCGTCACCGCTGCTATTCAGACCGTCACGGGTGGCGAGCACTTCGAGAATTTGGTGCCAGGCACCGCGCCGGTTAATACAACCGTGACTGATACTCCAGGCACCGACAACACCACTACCGTCACGCTGACCGCGCCAAATGCTGTTAACGAAGGTGGGCAAATCACGTATACCGCGACTTTGAGTAATAAGGCCGGTAGTGACGTCACGCTGAAACTCGATAACGGATCGTCGATCACTATCAAAGCCGGTGAAACCGTCGGCACTGTGACCGTCCCTGCGCCAACCGATGACGTGTTCATCGATAAGAGCACGCAGACGGTCAAGATCACCGACGCAACGGGCGGCAACTTCGAGAAGCTGGAAGTTGCAGGCAACGGTGCGACCACCACGATCAACGACACCATCGACAAGGTCGATGTGG
>NZ_CVTV01000002.1:0-206 GCF_900004865.1 Pseudomonas sp. 37 R 15
GAGCGCGCCAAGCCGGGCGTGCGCTCTATCACTGACTAAACGCGGATAAACATGTGGGAGGGGGCTTGCCCCCGATGGCAGTGTGTCAGCCAGTGGATTTCCAGCTGACCCACCGTAATCGGGGGCAAGCCCCCTCCCACATTTGATCTTCAGGGTGTGGGGGATTGGGATTTCAGCCATGCTCGTCGGGCCGATGGGCGACATCC
>NZ_CVTV01000021.1:0-6156 GCF_900004865.1 Pseudomonas sp. 37 R 15
TGAACTGGCCTAATGATTTTGGACACTTCAATCGGGCGCTATGATAGCGCCCAAATCTGAGGTGTTTGGTTATGCGTAAATCTTATTCGAGTGAGTTCAAGCTCAAGGCTGCCAGCATGGTGTTGGATGAAGGTCAGCCGGTTACCGAGGTGTGTGCCACCCTGGATATCGGCCCCACAGCCCTGCGCCGCTGGGTCGATCAAGTGCAAAAAGAACGCTTGGGCTCGACCCCGGTAGGGGCCAAGGCGATTACTGCTGATCAACGAGAAATCCAGAGGCTCAAAGCTCTGCTCAGAGAGAAAGACCTGGATATCGAAATTCTAAAAAAGGCCAGTGCTCTCCTGCTTTTGGACGCCAAAGATCATTCACGTTGATCGATGAGCTGGACGAGCAGTACGGCGTTAAAAGGTGTTGCCAGGCGTTTGGGGTCAACCGCAGTAGCTTCTACGCCTGGCGCCAGCGCCAAGGCAGAGCAAATCCTGAGAGGGATAAGCTCAAAGCCGCGCTGGTCAGGCACCACAAGGCGTCCAGAGAGTCGGCCGGTGCACGTACGTTGTCCAAGGAGCTACAAGCCAAAGGGCATCGTATCGGGCGTTATATGGCTCGCAGTTTGATGCGCGAAGCTGGCATCGCCAGCCGTCAGCGCAGGCGCCATAAGTACAGGTCGCCGGGCGTGGAGGCCTTGGTGGCGCCGCACGTGCTCAAGCGAAAATTTGATGTGACGGCGGTTAATCAGGTGTGGTGTGGCGACGTGACATATATCAAGGTCGGCAAGCGGTGGATGTACTTCGCCGCCGTTCTGGATTTGTACGCTCGCAGGATCGTGGGCTGGTCGTTCTCGATGATTTCTGATGCCAACCTGACCTGCGAAGCGCTACGCATGGCGGTTGAGCTACGCGGCCATCCCCAGGATGTGTTGTTTCATTCTGACCAAGGTTGTCAGTACACCAGTCATAAATTCCGAAACGAGCTGCTGAAACAGGGGTTTAGGCAGAGTATGAGCCGTAAAGGCGAATGCTGGGACAACGCCCCGATGGAGCGTTTCTTTGGCAGCTTGAAATCAGAGTGGGTGCCTGAAACGGGCTACAAACTGGAACATGAGGCCCGAGCAGACGTGCAGCGCTATGTCTCGCGCTACAACATCAGCAGGCCTCATAGCTACAACGACTACCGGTCGCCGGTCGTGAAGGAAAGGTTGGCGGCGTGAACCTTAATCAGTGTCCAAGATTACTTGACCAGTTCAAGCCCCCTCCCACACTTTGGATTTGTATTATCAGTCAGCGAATGCGTCCTTCAGGAAGCCCGGCGCGATATAGCGCTGGTAATGCGCCTCGGAAAGGATAAAGAACTCCCGGTCAATGGCATCGCGCAACTGCGGCAGCGTCCAATCGCGAAACTCCGGTAGCAGCACCATGCCGTAGGCCTCCAGGTTATTGATCACGCGCGCCCCACGCGCAATCAATTGGTAGGCCCAGCAATATTCGGACTGGTGCGGCACAAAGCGAATCTTGCGCTGCTCCAGTTGCCCGCGCAGCGTCTTGGGAGCGAAAACTTCGACTTTGCCGGCCATCACCTGCACCAGCAACTGTTCGAGCCTGAGCCAGACCGCGCGCTTTTCTTCTTCGTTATAGCCATTCCACTGGATTACCTCGTGGTGAAAGCGCTTGCAGCCGCGGCACACGAGATCGCCGTAGACCGTGGAGCACAGGCCGACGCAGGGGGTCTTGATGGTTTGGTTGGGCATGGGCGAAACACGCAAATCAGTGAAAACAGTGCGCCATGTTAGCCCTTTGTCTAAGGTTGATCACCCTGCAAACTTGGCAACGCAACTTACCTTTAGATTTTTTTTGCCGTAGAATCACCCGGCCTTGTAAGGCGCCAATAATCCGCTGGAAGCTGTTTTCAAAGCGTCACGAGCACAGTCGTTCCTTCAGAACGGTGTTGGCGCAGGTTTGACCCGGTAGGTCAACGCTTGCGCCAACCCTCATCAGCTCCGTTCTGCAGGCGTAAAACTTTGAAAGCAGCTTCTGTAAGGAATGCCGGCAGCGCTGGCTTTGCGGCCCAAAAAGCCCCCGAGCGCACGCGTGCCGGTCATTCCTGGATGAGCGTCCCGTGGGACCACTGATGAGGGTAATAACTGTGCTTGAAGCCTACCGCAAACATATCGAAGAGCGTGCCGCCCTGGGTATCGTTCCCCAGCCGCTTAACGCCGAACAAACCGCAGGCCTGGTCGAGCTGCTGAAAAATCCTCCGGCTGGCGAAGAAGAATTCCTCGTTGACCTGATCACCAACCGCATTCCACCAGGCGTTGACGAAGCTGCCTATGTCAAGGCCGGTTTCCTGTCCGCCCTGGCCAAAGGCGAAGCCACCTCCCCCCTGATCGACAAAAAGCGCGCGGTTGAACTGCTTGGCACCATGCAAGGCGGCTACAACATCGTGACGCTGGTCGAGCTGCTGGACGACGCCGAATTGGCGCCTGTCGCGGCCGCCCAGCTCAAGCACACCCTGCTGATGTTCGATGCGTTCCACGACGTGGCGGAAAAAGCCCGCAACGGCAACGAACACGCCAAGGGTGTGATCCAGTCCTGGGCTGACGGCGAGTGGTTCCGCAACCGCCCAACCCTGGCCGACAAGATCAGCCTGCGCGTGTTCAAGGTCACCGGCGAAACCAACACCGACGACCTGTCCCCTGCCCCGGACGCCTGGTCCCGCCCTGACATCCCGCTGCACGCCCTGGCCATGCTGAAAATGGCCCGTGAAGGCATCGTGCCGGACGAGCAAGGCAAGACCGGCCCGATGAAGCAGATCGAAGAAATGCGCGGCCAGGGCTTCCCGATCGCCTACGTCGGTGACGTGGTCGGTACCGGTTCGTCGCGTAAATCGGCAACCAACTCCGTACTGTGGTTCTTCGGCGACGACGTGCCTTACGTGCCGAACAAGCGCGCCGGCGGCTTCTGCTTTGGCAGCAAGATCGCTCCGATCTTCTACAACACCATGGAAGATGCGGGCGCACTGCCTATCGAGTTCGACGTCACCAACATGAACATGGGCGACGTGATCGACCTGTACCCGCATGCTGGCAAAGTCTGCAAACACGGCACCGACGAAGTCATCACCACCTTCGAAATGAAGACCCCGGTGCTGCTGGACGAAGTGCGCGCCGGCGGCCGTATCCCGCTGATCATCGGGCGCGGCCTGACCGACAAGGCCCGTGCCGAACTGGGCCTGGGCCCTACCGACCTGTTCAAGCTGCCTGAAGCGCCTGTCGACACCGGCAAAGGCTTCACCCTGGCACAGAAAATGGTCGGCAAGGCGTGCGGCCTGCCGGAAGGCAAAGGCGTTCGTCCAGGTACTTACTGCGAACCGAAGATGACCACCGTCGGTTCCCAGGACACCACCGGTCCAATGACCCGTGATGAACTCAAGGACTTGGCGTGCCTGGGCTTCTCGACCGACCTGGTAATGCAGTCGTTCTGCCACACCGCGGCCTATCCAAAGCCGATCGACGTGACTACCCACCACACCCTGCCTGACTTCATCATGACCCGTGGCGGTGTATCGCTGCGTCCAGGCGACGGCATCATCCACAGCTGGCTGAACCGCATGCTGCTGCCGGACACTGTCGGTACTGGTGGTGACTCCCACACCCGCTTCCCGATGGGCATCTCGTTCCCGGCCGGTTCGGGCCTGGTGGCGTTCGCCGCAGCCACTGGCGTAATGCCACTGGACATGCCGGAATCGATCCTGGTGCGCTTCAAAGGCAAGATGAAGCCTGGCATCACCCTGCGTGACCTGGTGCACGCCATTCCTTACTACGCGATCCAGGCTGGCCTGCTGACCGTAGAGAAGAAAGGCAAGAAAAACGCCTTCTCCGGCCGCATCCTGGAAATCGAAGGCCTGAACGACCTGACGCTGGAGCAGGCGTTCGAGCTGTCCGACGCTTCGGCTGAACGTTCGGCTGCCGGTTGCACCATCAAGCTGTCCAAAGACTCCGTCACCGAGTACCTGAACTCCAACATCACCCTGCTGCGCTGGATGATCGGCGAAGGCTACGGCGATGCTCGCACCCTGGAACGTCGCGCCCAAGCGATGGAAGCCTGGGTCGCCAATCCGGAGCTGATGGAAGCCGATGCCGACGCCGAATACGCCGAAATCATCGAGATCGACCTGGCGCAAATCAACGAGCCGATCCTCTGCGCACCGAACGACCCGGACGACGCCCGTCTGCTGTCCAGCGTTGCCGGTGAGAAAATCGACGAAGTGTTCATCGGCTCGTGCATGACCAACATCGGTCACTTCCGCGCAGCCGGCAAGCTGCTGGAGCAGGTCAAGGGTCAGCTGCCAACCCGTCTGTGGCTGTCGCCGCCGACCAAGATGGACGCTCACCAACTGACCGAAGAAGGCTACTACGGCATCTACGGCAAGGCTGGCGCACGCATGGAAATGCCGGGCTGCTCGCTGTGCATGGGTAACCAGGCACGCGTAGAACCGAATTCGACCGTCGTGTCGACCTCGACCCGTAACTTCCCGAACCGTCTGGGCGATGGCGCAAACGTCTACCTGGCTTCGGCTGAGCTGGCGGCAGTAGCTTCTACCCTGGGTCGCCTGCCGACTGTCGAAGAGTACATGGGCTACGCAGCGAAACTGGACACCATGGCCAGTGACGTCTACCGCTACCTGAACTTCGACCAGATCGCCGAGTTCCGCAAGATCGCAGCAAGCGCCAACATCCCGGTGATTCAAGCCTAAGATGTTGATGTAGGAAACGCCGCGTATCGCAAGGTACGCGGCGTTTTTTTTGCCTGGAACAAAGTATCAGCAACACCGCAAAACACATGTGGGAGGGGGCTTGCCCCCGATGGCGGCCGATCAGCCAGACATCTATCACTGACACACCGCTATCGGGGGCAAGCTGAACTGGTCAAGTAATCTTGGACACTGATTAAGGTTCACGCCGCCAACCTTTCCTTCACGACCGGCGACCGGTAGTCGTTGTAGCTATGAGGCCTGCTGATGTTGTAGCGCGAGACATAGCGCTGCACGTCTGCTCGGGCCTCATGTTCCAGTTTGTAGCCCGTTTCAGGCACCCACTCTGATTTCAAGCTGCCAAAGAAACGCTCCATCGGGGCGTTGTCCCAGCATTCGCCTTTACGGCTCATACTCTGCCTAAACCCCTGTTTCAGCAGCTCGTTTCGGAATTTATGACTGGTGTACTGACAACCTTGGTCAGAATGAAACAACACATCCTGGGGATGGCCGCGTAGCTCAACCGCCATGCGTAGCGCTTCGCAGGTCAGGTTGGCATCAGAAATCATCGAGAACGACCAGCCCACGATCCTGCGAGCGTACAAATCCAGAACGGCGGCGAAGTACATCCACCGCTTGCCGACCTTGATATATGTCACGTCGCCACACCACACCTGATTAACCGCCGTCACATCAAATTTTCGCTTGAGCACGTGCGGCGCCACCAAGGCCTCCACGCCCGGCGACCTGTACTTATGGCGCCTGCGCTGACGGCTGGCGATGCCAGCTTCGCGCATCAAACTGCGAGCCATATAACGCCCGATACGATGCCCTTTGGCTTGTAGCTCCTTGGACAACGTACGTGCACCGGCCGACTCTCTGGACGCCTTGTGGTGCCTGACCAGCGCGGCTTTGAGCTTATCCCTCTCAGGATTTGCTCTGCCTTGGCGCTGGCGCCAGGCGTAGAAGCTACTGCGGTTGACCCCAAACGCCTGGCAACACCTTTTAACGCCGTACTGCTCGTCCAGCTCATCGATCAACGTGAATGATCTTTGGCGTCCAAAAGCAGGAGAGCACTGGCCTTTTTTAGAATTTCGATATCCAGGTCTTTCTCTCTGAGCAGAGCTTTGAGCCTCTGGATTTCTCGTTGATCAGCAGTAATCGCCTTGGCCCCTACCGGGGTCGAGCCCAAGCGTTCTTTTTGCACTTGATCGACCCAGCGGCGCAGGGCTGTGGGGCCGATATCCAGGGTGGCACACACCTCGGTAACCGGCTGACCTTCATCCAACACCATGCTGGCAGCCTTGAGCTTGAACTCACTCGAATAAGATTTACGCATAACCAAACACCTCAGATTTGGGCGCTATCATAGCGCCCGATTGAAGTGTCCAAAATCATTAGGCCAGTTCA
>NZ_CVTV01000004.1:0-291 GCF_900004865.1 Pseudomonas sp. 37 R 15
TGGCGGTGTAGACGATGTTGCCGCCTTCGCCGACGGTGGTGGTTGCAGTCAGAACCACATCGACCTTGTCGATGGTGTCGTTGATCGTGGTGGTCGCACCGTTGCCTGCAACTTCCAGCTTCTCGAAGTTGCCGCCAGTGGTTTCGGTGATCTGAACGGTTTGAGTGCTCTTATCGATGAACACGTCATCGGAAGGCGCAGGCACAGTCACTGTGCCGACGGTATCGCCGGCTTTGATGGTGATCGAGGAGCCATTATCAAGTTTCAGAGTGACGTCACTGCCCGCTTTGT
>NZ_CVTV01000053.1:0-341 GCF_900004865.1 Pseudomonas sp. 37 R 15
GGTGGTGTTAACCGGCGTGGTGCCTGGAACCAGATTTTCGAAATGCTCGCCACCGGTCACGCCTTTGATAGCGGTGGTGACGGTTTGGTCGCCCTTGTACACATCATCCGGCGCAACAACCGAAACACTGGCGCTCGATTGGTTTACACCGATAGTAATGCTCTGGCCGTTATCCAACGTCACGGTCAACGGGTTGGTGATGTTAGTTACCGGCGCGCCGTTTTTATCCACAAGGCTGGCGGTGTAAACGATGTTGCCGCCTTCGCCGACGGTAGTAGTGGCGGTCAGAACCACATCGACCTTGTCGATGGTGTCGTTGATCGTGGTGGTCGCACCGTTGC
>NZ_CVTV01000053.1:391-1215 GCF_900004865.1 Pseudomonas sp. 37 R 15
ACCGTTGCCTGCAACTTCCAGCTTCTCGAAGTTGCCGCCCGTTGCGTCGGTAATTTTGACCGTCTGCGTGCTCTTGTCGATGAACACGTCATCGCTTGGCGCTGGGACGGTTACTGCGCCGGCGGTATCGCCCGCTTTAATCGTGATGCTCGAACCGTTGTCCAGCTTCAGAGTGACGTCGCTGCCTGCTTTATTGGAGAGCGTGGCGGTGTACGTAATCTGTCCACCTTCGCTAACAGCATTCGGTGCGGTCAGTGTGACAGTCGTGGCGTTATCAGTACCTGGGGTATCAGTCACGGTTGTAGTGACTTTGTCGGTACCTGGAACGAGATTTTCGAAGTGCTCGCCGCCAGTNACGGTTTGAATAGCAGTGGTGACGGTCTGGTCGCCCTTATACACGTCATCCGGCGCAACAACCGAAACGCTGGCGCTCGATTGGTTTACACCGATAGTGATGCTCTGGCCGTTATCGAGCGTGACGGTCAGCGGGTTGGTGATGTTGGTTACAGGCGTACCGTTCTTATCCACAAGGCTCGCGGTATAGACAATGTTTCCGCCCTCGCCAACGGTGGTGGTAGCGGTCAGGACAACGTCGACCTTGTCGATAGTGTCGTTGATCGTTGTCGTTGCACCGTTGCCCGCAACTTCCAGCTTCTCGAAGTTGCCGCCAGTGGTTTCGGTGATCTGAACGGTCTGCGTGCTCTTATCGATGAACACATCATCGGAAGGTGCAGGCACAGTCACTGTGCCGACGGTATCGCCGGCTTTGATGGTGATCGAGGAGCCATTATCAAGTTTCAGAGTGACGTCACTGCCCGCTTTGT
>NZ_CVTV01000053.1:1265-1515 GCF_900004865.1 Pseudomonas sp. 37 R 15
CGGTCTGGTCGCCCTTATACACGTCATCCGGCGCAACAACCGAAACGCTGGCGCTCGATTGGTTTACACCGATAGTGATGCTCTGGCCGTTATCCAAGGTGACGGTCAGCGGGTTGGTGATGTTAGTCACCGGCGCGCCGTTTTTATCCACAAGGCTGGCGGTGTAGACGATGTTGCCGCCTTCGCCGACGGTGGTGGTTGCAGTCAGAACCACATCGACCTTGTCGATGGTGTCGTTGATCGTGGTGGT
>NZ_CVTV01000053.1:1565-4820 GCF_900004865.1 Pseudomonas sp. 37 R 15
CAGTCGCTTCAGTGATCTGGACGGTCTGAGTGCTCTTGTCGATAAACACGTCATCGCTTGGAGCAGGCACGGTCACGGTGCCGACGGTGTCGCCGGCTTTGATGGTGATGTTTGAGCCATTATCCAGCTTCAAAGTTACGTCAGTACCGGCCTTGTTGCTCAAGGTCGCGGTGTAAGTAATCTGACCACCTTCATTCGCCTGGGCCGGAGCCGTCAGGGTAACGGTGGTGGTGTTGTCGGTGCCTGGAGTATCAGTCACGGTGGTGTTAACTGGCGTGGTGCCAGGCACCAGATTTTCGAAGTGCTCGCCACCGGTGACATCCTTGATGGCGGTCGTGACGGTTTGATCGCCTTTATAGACGTCGTCTGGTGCCACAGCGGTGACTGTGCCGCTCGATTGGTTCACACCGATAGTGATGCTTTGGCCGTTATCCAACGCTACGGTCAACGGGTTGGTGATGTTCGTCACCGGCGCGCCGTTTTTATCCACAAGGCTGGCGGTGTAAACGATGTTGCCGCCTTCGCCGACGGTGGTGGTGGCGGTCAGGACTACATCGACCTTGTCGATAGTGTCGTTGATCGTTGTCGTTGCACCGTTGCCCGCCACTTCCAGCTTCTCGAAGTTGCCGCCAGTGGTTTCGGTGATCTGAACAGTCTGGGTGCTCTTATCGATGAACACATCATCGGAAGGTGCAGGCACAGTCACTGTGCCGACGGTATCGCCGGCTTTGATGGTGATCGATGAGCCATTATCCAGCTTCAAAGTTACGTCAGTACCGGCCTTGTTGCTCAAGGTCGCGGTGTACGTAATCTGTCCACCTTCACTCGCCTGGGCCGGAGCCGTCAGGGTGACGGTAGTGGTGTTATCAGTGCCTGGGGTATCAGTAACGGTGGTGTTAACCGGCGTGGTGCCTGGAACCAGATTTTCGAAATGCTCGCCACCGGTCACGCCTTTGATAGCGGTGGTGACGGTTTGGTCGCCCGTGTACACATCATCCGGCGCAACAACCGAAACACTGGCGCTCGATTGGTTTACACCGATAGTGATGCTCTGGCCGTTATCCAACGTCACGGTCAGCGGATTGGTGATGTTGGTCACTGGCGCGCCGTTCTTATCCACAAGGCTGGCGGTGTAAACGATGTTGCCGCCTTCGCCAACGGTGGTAGTGGCGGTCAGGACTACATCAACTTTGTCGATGGTGTCATTGATCGTGGTGGTCGCACCGTTGCCAGCAACTTCCAACTTCTCAAAGTTGCCGCCAGTCGCTTCAGTGATCTGGACGGTCTGAGTGCTCTTGTCGATGAACACGTCATCGCTTGGCGCAGGGACGGTCACAGTGCCGACGGTGTCGCCGGCTTTAATGATGATCGACGAACCGTTGTCCAGTTTCAGAGTGACGTCAGTACCAGCCTTGTTGCTCAAGGTCGCGGTATAGGTGATCTGACCACCTTCGTTAACAGCATTTGGCGCGGTCAGCGTGACGGTAGTGGTGTTGTCGGTGCCCGGAGTATCAGTAACGGTGGTATTAACCGGCGCGGTACCAGGCACCAAATTCTCGAAGTGCTCGCCACCCGTGACGGTCTGAATAGCAGCGGTGACGGTTTGATCACCCTTGTACGCATCATCAGGCGCAACAAGCGAAACGCTACCGCTCGACTGATTCACACCGATAGTGATGCTCTGGCCGTTATCGAGCGTGACGGTCAGCGGATTGGTGAGGTTAGTCACCGGCGCGCCGTTTTTATCCACAAGGCTGGCGGTGTAAACGATGGTGCCGCCTTCGCCAATGGTGGTGGTAGCGGTCAGGACTACGTCGACTTTGTCGATGGTGTCGTTGATTGTGGTGGTCGCACCGTTACCCGCAACTTCCAGTTTTTCGAAGTTACCACCAGTGGTTTCGGTGATCTGAACGGTCTGCGTGCTCTTGTCGATAAACACATCATCGGTAGGCGCAGGCACGGTCACAGTGCCGACGGTGTCACCAGCTTTGATGGTGATCGACGAGCCGTTATCGAGTTTCAGCGTGACGTCAGTACCGGCCTTGTTGCTCAAGGTCGCGGTGTAGGTAATCTGACCACCTTCATTCACCTGGGCCGGAGCTGTCAGGGTAACGGTGGTGGTGTTGTCGGTGCCTGGAGTATCAGTCACGGTGGTGTTAACTGGCGTGGTGCCAGGCACCAGATTTTCGAAGTGCTCGCCACCGGTCACGCCATTGATCGCGGCGGTGACGGTCTGGTCGCCTTTGTACACATCATCAGGCGCAACAAGCGAAACGCTACCGCTCGACTGATTCACACCGATAGTGATGCTCTGGCCGTTATCGAGCGTGACGGTCAACGGATTGGTGAGGTTAGTCACCGGCGTACCGTTCTTATCTACAAGGCTGGCGGTGTAAACGATGTTGCCGCCTTCACCAACGGTAGGAGTGGCGGTCAGGACTACATCAACTTTGTCGATGGTGTCATTGATCGTAGTGGTCGCGCCGTTGCCTGCAACTTCCAGCTTCTCGAAGTTGCCGCCAGTGGTCTCAGTGATCTGGACAGTCTGCGTGCTCTTGTCGATAAACACATCATCGGTAGGCGCTGGCACGGTCACGGTGCCGACAGTATCGCCAGCTTTGATGGTGATCGATGAGCCGTTATCCAGCTTCAACGTGATGTCACTGCCCGCGCTATTGGAAAGCGTCGCGGTGTACGTAATCTGCCCACCCTCGCTTGCTTCAGCCGGCGCGGTCAGCGTGACGGTCGTGGTATCGACGGAATCGGTAATGGTAGTGAGTGCCGGCGTCGTGCTCGGCACCAGGTTTTCGAAATTGCCGCCGGTTGCACCGGTAATGGTGGTGCTGATGGTGCTGCCATTAACGTAGACATCGTTCGGCGGTGTGTCGACGATGACGCTGCCCACGGACTCGCCGGCCTTGATGGTAATCACCGAGCCATTGCTCAAGGTGACGTTTACCGGGGTTTGCGCCGGGTTGGTCAGGGTCGCGGTGTAGGTGATCTGACCGCCTTCGGTCACGCTCGCGTCGGCTGTCAGCGTAACGGCGGTGGCATCGACCGAATCGGTGATCGTAGTAACGGCAGGCGTCGTGCTCGGCACCAGGTTTTCAAAGTTGCCGCCGGTGGCGCCGGTAATGGTGGTGCTGACGGTCGAACCGTTAACGTAGACGTCGTTGGCCGGGGTATCGACCACGACCGTACCTGTCGACTCACCCGCCTTGATGGTAATCACCGAGCCATTGCTCAAGGTGACGT
>NZ_CVTV01000053.1:4870-79180 GCF_900004865.1 Pseudomonas sp. 37 R 15
AATCACCGAGCCATTGCTCAAGGTGACGTTTACCGGGGTTTGCGCCGGGTTGGTCAGGGTCGCGGTGTAGGTGATCTGACCGCCTTCGGTCACGGTCGAACCGGCCGTCAGCGTGACAGTGGTGGTATCGACCACATCAGTAATGGTGGTGACCGCAGGCGTCGTGCTCGGCACCAGGTTTTCAAAGTTGCCGCCGGTTGCGCCGGTAATAGTGGTGCTCACGCTCGAACCGTTGACGTAGACGTCGTTGGCCGGGGTATCGACCACGACCGTACCTGTCGACTCACCCGCCTTGATGGTAATCACCGAGCCATTGCTCAAGGTGACGTTTACCGGGGTTTGCGCCGGGTTGGTCAGGGTCGCGGTGTAGGTGATCTGACCGCCTTCGGTCACACTCGAGCCGGCCGTCAAGGTGACGGTGGTGGTGTCGATGGTGTCGGTAATCTGCGTCACGGCCGGGTTAGGGTCGAGGGTCAGTACCAGGTTGTTGCCGCCGGTGGTGCCGGTGACGTTGACGCTGATCTGGCTGGCGTCGAGGTACGGGCTGTCGTTAGGCGCCAGGGGCACGTTGACGGTACCGGTCAGTTGGCCGGACGGGATGGTAATGACCGCGCCGTTGGACAAGGTGACGGTCAAGTCGCTGGTCGAGGCCTGGGTCACGGTGGCGGTGTAAGTCAGTACGCCCCCGGCTTCGGTGATGCTTGGGGTGGCGCTCAGGCTCAGGGTCGAAGGCTGCAGCGCCAGATTGCCGTTGCCTGTTGAACCTTGAGCACCGGTAAAGGTATTCAGCGTTGATGTGCCCTGGCCGATAGGGGCAGTGGGGAAGCCGATGGTCGGATCGACACGCCCGGCGGTCGCGTCCAGCACTACAAAGCTGTGGCCGCCGCCCGCCGCGCCATTACCGGCAGCGGTTGCGCCGGCGGCAGTGGCTTCCAGTTCGGTGGTCGGGTCGGCGCCGGCGGCGATGGCTTGCTGCAGCTCGGCCACCGACGGCGCGGCCTGTTCGGTGGCGGCGGCCAGGTCGGCAGTGGAGTCCGGCATGTCGGCGCTCCACTGGGTGTCGCGACCCAGGTCCAGCGTGCGCCCATCCGCCAGTTCCAGGCTCACTGCGCCCGACAGGCCTGTATCAATCTGGTCGCCCGCGAACAGGCGATCACCCTCAACCAGAACACGGCGTGTCCCTTCCGGAGAAATAACGAACACTTGACCAACAATGCTTTTGACGATGGCAACAACATTGCTCATTAAATATTTCTCCGGCGATCCGTTTCTGATGATTCCATGTGGCCGCTCAAGAGGGAGGGCCAAACAGGAGGGGGCGTAGTCTGAATACTTACTGGCGTCAAATTATTGGCTAGAATTTTTACCTATCTAGTTTATGCCAAACTATTGACCTTATGGTCGCCATCCTAAACAATCGCCCCCGTAATGTCACATTGATATTTATGCGGCGAACCGTCCTACATGTGTGAAGCAGTTCCGCTTTTTGAACTTTCCGACGTACGGTCATTACGCTAGCCATTATCCGACGCGGCGGCGCCAATCGCTGTGATTTGAGACAAGAAGTCCTGGGGAATTTTTTAATGCGTCTGCACCTGTTCAAGGCAATACCGTTCGTTCTCGCCGCCAGCTTTGTACAAGCCCAGACGCTGCCCCAAGCCATGCAGCAGGCACTGGATGTGCATCCTGAAATTCAGGCGGGTGTAAACAGTCGCATCGCCGCCGATTACCAATTGCGTGCGGCGCAGGGTGGGTATCTGCCGCGTGTCGATTTGAATGCCGGCTATGGCCGTGCAGGCACCGACAACGCGTCCACCCGCGCCACCAATGGCACGGGCGGCAACCACTGGGAAACCCTCAATCGCGGCGAGTCCAGCCTGCGCCTGCAGCAAATGATCTTTGACGGTTTCGCCACTTCCAGCGAAGTCGGGCGTCAACAGGCCAACGTCAACTCCCGCGCCTACTCGCTGCTCGGTACGTCCGAGCGCACCGCATTGACCGTTGCCCAGGTCTACCTGGAAGTGCTGACCCGTCGTGAGTTCGTGCGCCTGGCCGAAGACAACCTGCGCAACCACGAACGCATTTACGATCAGATCAAGTTGCGCACCCAGCGCGGCGTCGGTAACGGCGCCGACCAGGACCAGGCCGAAGCGCGTCTGGCCCAGGCCCGCAACAACCTGATCACCGAGCAGACCAACCTGGCGGATGCGCAAACCAACTACCTCAGCGCCGTTGGCCAGATGCCCGACCAGCTTGAGCGCCCAGCGCCGTTCATGGCCATGCTCCCGGCCGACCTGAATGAAGCGCGGCGCCAGATGCTCGACAACAGCCCGGTGCTGCGCTCGGCGGAGTCGGACATCTCCGCCGCCGAGCAGCAATACGCGGCCGCCAAATCCAGCTTCTATCCACGCTTTGACGCCGAGCTTGGCACCAATGCCGACAACAATGTCTCCGGCGACGCCAACCACAGCAACGGTTGGGAAGCCATGGTGCGCATGCGCTTCAACCTGTTCGCCGGTGGCAGCAACAAGGCCGACCTGCAATCGAAGTCGTACCAGGCCAACCAGGCCCTGGACATCCGCAACAACGCCTTGCGCCAGCTCAATGAAGAACTGGGCCTGGCCTGGAACGCCTTGAACAACGCCAACGCGCAACTGCCGGTGGCCCAGCAGTACGTGGACCACAGCACCCGCGTGCGCACGTCCTACCAGCAACAGTTCAGCCTGGGCCAACGTACCCTGCTGGACTTGCTCGACAGCGAGAACGAATTGTTCACCGCTTCGCGTCGCCTGGAAGAGATCAAGAACATTCAGTTATTTACTCAGTACCGAATCAAGGCGACCATGGGCGAATTGCTCAAAAGCCAAGGCGTCGTCGCTCCCATGGCCTCCATCGTGCAAAACGATGTGAAGCCCAAAGTCCAACTGCCTGGAATGAACTGAGTCACCCCATAGCCCCATCTGTTAGTCGAGAGTGCACCGCGTGGAATCCGAAGTCAGTCGAGTTCATCTCAGTCATGATCCACGCACGCTGCACGACGACCCGTTACTCGACGGGTTGTTGGCACTCTGCGCCCTGCATCAGAAACCGGCCAGCGCGGCCATGCTCACCACCGGCCTGCCGCTGCCTTCGCAGCGCCTGAGTGCCGAGTTGCTGCCACGTGCAGCGGCGCGCGCCGGGCTGCAGGGACGGCTGCTGCAACGCAGGCTCGAACAGATCCCGACCATCGCGTTACCGGCGCTGCTGCTGCTCAAGGACGGGCGCAGTACCGTGCTGGTCGGCTGGGAGGGCGACGATCAGGCGCGGGTGCTGCTCAGCGAAAGCGATGGCGGTGAAGTGCTGATCAAGCGCGAGTTGCTGGTCGACGACTACACCGGCAAGGTCTTCTTTGCCCAGCCGCAGCACAAGTTCGACGTCAATCACGGCACCTTGATTCCCCGAGCGCGATCCTGGTTTCGTGACACGCTCAAGCGTTCGCGCTGGCTGTATACCGATGCCATCGCCGCCAGTTTCCTGATCAACATCATCGCCATGGCCGCGCCGCTGTTCGTGATGAACGTGTACGACCGCGTGGTGCCGAACCAGGCCACTTCTACGCTGTGGGTGCTGGCCGTGGGCATCTGCGGTGCGTATCTGTTCGACCTGGTGCTCAAGAGCCTGCGCAGCCTGTGCCTGGACCTGGCCGGTAAAAAAACCGACCTGATCATCTCCGCCACCTTGTTCGAGCGCATCGTCGGCATGTCGATGAAGTACCGCCCGGCGCGCGTCGGCAGCTTTGCGCAGAACATCCATGAGTTCCAGAGCCTGCGCGACTTCCTTGCCTCCCTGACCCTCACCAGCCTGATCGACCTGCCGTTCACGCTGCTGATCTTCCTGGTGATCGCCCTGCTCGGTGGCCATCTGGTGTGGATTCCGGTGCTGGCGTTCCCGATTGCCCTGGGGATCGGCTACGCCTTGCAAAAACCTTTGGTCGCGACCATGGAACGCACCATGGCCCTCGCCGCTGAACGCCAGTCGAGCCTGATCGAAACCCTCGCCGGGCTGGATGCGGTCAAGGTCAACAATGCCGAGAGCGAACGCCAGTACGGCTGGGAACAGACCATCGGCACCTTGAGCCGGCTCGAGCTGCGGGTGAAGCTGCTGTCGGGCCTGTCGATGAACATGACCCTGCTGATCCAGCAACTGGCCGGCGTGATCATGATCGTGTTCGGCGTGTACCAGATCATCGACGGCAACCTGAGCATGGGCGGCCTGATCGCCTGCTACATGCTCAGCGGCCGTGCCTTGAGCCCGCTGGCCTCGCTGTCGGGCCTGCTCACGCGCTACCAGCAAGCCAAGGTCACCATGACCTCGGTCGACCAGATGATGGAACTGCCCCAGGAGCGCAATTTCGAAGAGCGCCCCATGAGCCGTCGCACCCTGCAAGGCGCCATCGAGTGCCGGGGCCTGAATTTCACCTACCCGAACCAACAGAATCCGGCGCTGAAAAACATCAACCTGGTGATCAAGCCAGGGGAAAAGATCGGCATCATCGGTCGCAGCGGCTCGGGCAAAAGCTCCCTGGCCAAATTGATCGTCGGCCTGTATCAACCCGACTCCGGCGCGTTGCTGGTGGACGGCGTGGACGTGCGCCAGATCGACGTCAGCGAACTGCGCCATAACATCGGCTACGTCGCCCAGGACATCCAACTGCTGGCCGGCACCCTGCGTGACAACCTGGTCAGCGGTGCGCGCTACGTCGAAGATGAGATGGTCCTGCAAGCCGCCGAACTGGCCGGTGTGCACGAATTCGCCCGCCTGCATCCGCAAGGCTATGAACTGCAGGTCGGCGAGCGTGGGCAGAACCTGTCCGGTGGCCAGCGACAGAACGTCGCCCTGGCCCGTGCGCTGCTGCTCAACCCGCCCATCCTGCTGCTGGACGAACCCACCAGCGCCATGGACAACACCGGTGAAGAACGCTTGAAACAACGCCTGCATGCCGTGGTGCAAAACAAGACCGTCGTCCTGGTGACGCACCGTGCCTCGCTGCTGTCCCTGGTGGACCGCCTGCTGGTGGTCGACCGTGGGCAGATCCTCGCGGACGGCCCGAAAGCCGTGGTCATGGAAGCGTTGAAGAAGGGGCAGATCAGTGTCGCTTAACGCCATCAAGAGCGCGGTCGGGCGCTACTTCAAAGGTTCCGACTCGCTGCAGGGCCAGCCGCTGCCCGAGGTCAACAAAGCGCTGATCGAAGATGCGCCGCGGGTCATCCGCCTGACCATCTGGGCCATCATCGCGTTCTTTGTATTCCTGGTGGTGTGGGCAGGTTTCTCCGAAATCGACGAAGTGACCCGAGGCGACGGCAAGGCGATTCCGTCGTCCAAGCTGCAGAAAATCCAGAACCTGGAAGGCGGTATCGTCGCCGAGTTGTACGTCAAGGAAGGTCAGATCGTCGAGGCCGGTGCGCCGTTGATTCGCCTGGACGATACGCGGTTCGTGTCCAACGCCGGGGAAACCGAAGCGCTGCGCCTGGCCATGCAACTGCGCGTCGAGCGTCTGAGTGCGCAGGTGGACGACCGCCCGCTGAACATTCCCGACGATGTACTCAAGGCCGCGCCCAGCCAGGCCGCCAACGAGCGCTCACTGTACGAAAGCCGCCGCCAGCAGTTGAAAGACGAAGTTGGCGGTTTGCAGGAGCAACTGGTGCAGCGCCAACAGGAGTTGCGTGAGTTCACCTCCAAACAAAGCCAGTACCGCAGCCAGTTGTCCCTGCAACGCCAGGAAATCAACATGTCCGAGCCGCTGGTGGCCCAGGGCGCGGTGTCGCCGGTGGAAGTGCTGCGCCTCAAGCGCGCCGAAATGGAAACCCGAGGCCAGCTGGACGCCACCACCCTGGCGATCCCCCGCGCCGAATCGGCGATCAAGGAAGTGCAGCGCAAGATCGACGAAACCCGCGGCAAGTTCCGCAGCGAAGCCCTGACCCAACTCAATGAAGCGCGCACCGAACTGAACAAGGCCGAATCCACCGGCCGCGCCCTGGAAGACCGCGTCAGCCGCACCCTGGTCACCTCGCCGGTGCGCGGCATCGTCAAGCAACTGCTGGTCAACACTGTCGGCGGCGTGATCCAGCCGGGCAGCGACATGGTCGAAATCGTGCCGCTGGACGACACCCTGCTGGTGGAGGCCAAGATCCGCCCGCAAGACATCGCCTTCCTGCACCCTGGGCAAGAAGCGGTGGTCAAATTCACCGCCTATGACTACACCATCTACGGTGGCCTGAAGGCCAAGCTCGAACGCATCGGCGCCGACACCATCACCGATGAAGACAAGAAAACCACTTACTACATGATCACCCTGCGCACCGATCGCAGCCACCTGGGCACCGATGAAAAGCCGCTGCTGATCATCCCCGGCATGGTCGCCTCGGTAGACATCATCACCGGCAAGAAAAGCATCCTCAGCTACCTGCTCAAGCCGATCATCAAGGCGCGGGCGGAGGCGTTGCACGAGCGTTGATCTTCATTGCCTGCTCCTGCCCTATCGGGGGCAAGTCGAATCGTCGCACCGCCCCTCCCACATTTGAATGTGTTCACAAATCAAGTGTGGGAGGGGACTTGCCCCCGATAGGGCCATCAGCATCACCCCATGCATATGGATATGCCCTAACAGTATTTAAACTTCCATTCCCAGGCCTATAAATTCACTCCCTTGTCCGCCGGAAGTGAACCCAATGTCCGCCACCCCCCAACCCTTCGACATCCGCCCCTTCCCCGGCAGTGTCGGCGCCGAAATCATCGGCCTGGATCTATCCCAACCTATCAACGACCAGGACTTCGCCCGCATCCACCGCGCGCACCTGGACCACCACGTCATCGTGTTTCGCGACCAGCGCATCACCCCTGAACAACAGATCACCTTCAGCCGGCGCTTCGGCGTGCTGCAAATCCACGTGCTCAAGCAGTTCCTGCTGGCCAACCACCCGGAAATCCTGATCGTCTCCAACATCATCGAAAACGGCCAGTCCATCGGCCTGGGCGATGCGGGCAAGTTCTGGCACTCGGACCTGTCGTACAAGGAACTGCCCAGCCTGGGCTCGATGCTGCATGCCCAGGAACTGCCGTCCGAAGGCGGCGACACCCTGTTTGCCGACATGCACAAAGCCTGGGAGCAACTGCCCGAGCACCTGCGCAACGCCGTCGAAGGGCGCCGCGCCGCGCATTCCTACACTGCGCGTTACAGCGAAACCAAATTCGAAGGCAACTGGCGCCCGACCCTGACCCCGGAACAACTCGCCCAGGTGGCCGAAGTGGTGCACCCCATCGTGCGCACCCACCCGGAAAACGGCCGCAAGGCGCTGTTCGTCAGCGAAGGCTTCACCACCCGCATCGTCGGCCTGCCGGATGACGAAAGCCGCGACCTGCTGGCCCAGCTCTACGCCCACAGCGTGCTGCCGGAAAACATCTACCGCCATCAGTGGCAGCCCCACGACCTGGTGTTCTGGGACAACCGCTCGCTGATTCACCTGGCCGCCGGTTGCCCGAGCCATCTGCGCCGCAAATTGTTGCGCACCACCATTCAGGGCGATGCGCCTTTCTGAAACGGTGAAGCCTGCTAGGATTGCGCCCAGTTCACTCCCCATCAATCACGAGTGCTTGGCATGCAACTACCGGACATGAACCTGCTGGTCGCCCTCGACGCCTTGCTCGATGAAGGCAGCGTGGTGGGCGCGGCGCGGCGGATGAACCTGAGCCCGGCGGCCATGAGCCGCACCCTCACGCGGATCCGCGATGCGGTCGGCGATCCGATCCTGGTCCGCGCCGGCCGCGGTCTGGTGCCGACGCCCAAGGCGCTTGAGCTGCAAGGCCAGGTGCGCAACGTGGTGGAGCAGGCGGCGTTGCTGTTTCGCTCGGCCGACCAGGTGGACTTGAGCACCTTGCGCCGCCGCTTCAGCGTGCGCGCCAATGACTTTTTCATCGGCGTGTATGGCGGGCGACTGTTCGACACCATGCAAAGAGTGGCGCCGCTCTGCGAGCTGCGCTTCGTGCCCGAAGGCGATACCGACGACGAAGCGCTGCGCGAAGGGCGGTTGGACTTGCGGGTGAGCAATACCCTGCCGGCGAGCCCCGAAGCGAAGGTGCAGAACCTGTTCTCCACCACCTTCGTCGGCCTGGCGCGGGAAGATCATCCGCTGTTCGACGCAGAGATCACCGCCGCGCGGTTTGCCAGCTATTCCCACATCAGTATCTCGCGGCGCGGCATCGCCCGTGGGCCCATCGATACCGCGTTGAATGCCCAGGGCCTGGAGCGCCGCGTGGCTATGATCGCCCCAGGCTTCCACGGTGCAATGTTCATGCTGCCCGACTCCGACCTGCTGCTGCCGGTGCCCAAGGAAGCGCTCCTCAGCGCCAGGCGCCTGAATCTGCCGCTGCGCGCATTCCCCCTGCCAATCTCATTGCCGACGCTGGTGTTGGCCCAATCCTGGCACCCACGTTTCGACAAAGACCCGGCGCACAAATGGCTGCGCGAAACCATGCGCGAGAGCTGCCACGCCACGTGGCTCGAAGCCCAGCCCAGCTGAAATCCCAAGCCATGCCGGGTCAAATGTGGGAGGGGGCTTGCCCCCGATTGCGGTATGACAGCTACCCCATATGAACCTGATACACCGCTATCGGGGGCAAGCCCCCTCCCACATTTTAAGCCCTGCGGTATTATGTGGATTGCGTCTGACGCACTTATAAGCTGACAACAAGTAACTTTTTGTCATGGTAGAGCCTGATTAAACTGCTCGGGTATTTCCCATTCCGAGTTACCTGTCCATGACATCCCTCGCTGCTCCCGCCCTCGAGGCCGCAGCCAAACCCACTGCGCCCAGCCCACCGGTGTTCGGTCCGCGCATTATTATCGGCCTGGTCGGCGTGTTGCTGGCGGTGCTGGTGTCCGGCCTCAACGAGATGGTCACCAAGGTCGCCCTCGCTGATATCCGTGGTGCGCTGTACATCGGTTTTGACGAAGGCACCTGGCTGGTCGCGGCCTACACCGCCACCTCCGTGGCCGCGATGGCGTTCGCACCGTGGTGTGCGGTGACGCTCTCGCTGCGCCGTTTTACCCTGTGTGCCATCGGCTTGTTTACCCTGCTCGGCATCCTCTGCCCGTTCGCACCGAACTACGAAAGCCTGCTGCTCCTGCGCACGGTGCAAGGCTTGGCCGGTGGCGCGTTGCCGCCGATGCTGATGACCGTGGCGCTGCGGTTCCTGCCAGCCAACGTCAAGTTATACGGCTTGGCCGGGTATGCCCTGACGGCCACCTTCGGCCCGAGCCTGGGTACGCCGCTGGCGGCGCTGTGGACCGAATACGTCGGCTGGCAATGGGCGTTCTGGCAGATCGTCGGGCCCTGCCTGTTGGCGATGGCCGCCGTGGCCTACGGCTTGCCGCAGGATCCGTTGCGCCTGGAGCGTTTCAAACAGTTCAATTGGCGCGGTCTGCTGTTGGGCTTCCCGGCAATCTGCATGCTGGTCATCGGCCTGTTGCAAGGCAACCGTCTGGACTGGTTCGAGTCGGGCCTGATCACCTTCCTGCTCAGTGGCGGCACGGTGCTCATGGTGTTGTTCATGCTCAATGAATGGTCGCAGCCGCTGCCATTCTTCAAGTTGCAGATGCTTGGCCTGCGCAACCTGTCGTTTGCGTTGATCGTGCTGGCCGGCGTGTTGATGGTGTTGACCTCGGTCATCATCATCCCGTCGAGTTTTCTCGCTCAGGTCCAGGGTTACCGCCCCCTGCAAACCGCGCCGGTGATGCTGCTGATGGCCGTGCCGCAGCTGATCGCGCTGCCGCTGGTGGCCGCGCTGTGCAACCTGCGCTGGGTCGATTGCCGCTGGGTGCTGGGCATCGGTCTCGGCATGTTGGTGCTGTGCTGTATCGGCAGTTCGCACCTCACCTCGGCGTGGATCCGCGATGATTTTTATGGCTGGTACCTGCTGCAGATTTTCGGCCAGCCGATGGCCGTGTTGCCGCTGCTGATGCTGTCCACCGGCAGTATCCAGCCCATCGAAGGGCCGTTCGCCTCGGCGTGGTTCAACACCGTCAAGGGCCTGTCCGCCGTGATCGCCACCGCTGTGCTGGATACGCTGACCACCCAGCGCGGGCATTTTCACTCGACCATGCTGGTGGACCGCCTGGGCAACTCGCCCCTGGCCGACGGCGACGCGCCGGGCCTGGCGCACCGCCTGCACGAGCAAGTTGTGGTGCTCACCTCTTCGGATCTGTATGCCGTCATGGCCGGTGTCGCGGTGGCGTTGATCCTGCTGATTTTCTGGATGCCCACGCGGATTTTTCCGCCTCGCGCACCGACCTGAACCCAAGGATTTCTCATGAAACGCAAAGACAAAATAGCCGTCTCCGTTATCGCTGTGTTTGCCGTCGGCGTGCTGGTGTACCTGGTTGCGCCAGGTATCCTGGGCCGCCAGCGCCAGACCACCAACGACGCCTTCGTCGCCGCCGATTTCACCCTGGTCGCCCCCCGCGTGGCCGGGTTCATCAAGGAAGTGTTGGTAGAAGACAACCAGCGCGTCAAAGCCGGCCAGCTGTTGGCGCTGATCGACGACCGGGATTTTCGCGCCGCCGCCCAGGCCGCCGACGCCGACACGTTGGTCGCCCAGGCCCAACTGAAAAACGCCACCGCGACCCTGGAGCGCCAAAGCTCGGTGATCGCCCAGGCCCAGGCCACCGTGGCGGCGGACCGTGCCGAAGTGGCGTTTGCCGAACACGAGCTGAACCGCTACAACCACCTCGCCGGCGTCGGCGCAGGCACCGTGCAGAACGCCCAGCAAGCCAAGACCCGCATCGACCAGGCCACCGCGCGCCTGGCCAAGTCCACAGCGGTGCTGGCCGCCGAACGCAAGCAAGTGGAAATCCTCACGGCCCAGCGCGATGCCGCCGACGGCGGGCTCAAGCGCGCCCAGGCCGCGCTGGAAATGGCCAGCTATCAGCTGTCCTACACGCGCATCGTCGCGCCGGTGGACGGCATGGTCGGTGAGCGGGCGGTACGGGTCGGCGCCTATGTGACACCGGGCAGCAAGATCCTCGCGGTCGTGCCGCTGGCCGAGGCCTATGTCGTGGCCAATTTCCAGGAGACGCAACTGTCGCACATGCATGCCGGCCAAGCCGTGCAAGTGCGTGTCGACAGCCTCGATGGCGAGTTGCTCAACGGTCACCTGGAGAGCCTGGCGCCGGCCACCGGGGTGACCTTCGCCTCGGTCAAGCCGGACAACGCCACCGGCAACTTCACCAAGGTGGTGCAGCGCATTCCGGTGAAGATTGTGCTGGAGCCCAATCAGCCGCTGACCGAGCGCCTGCGCGTCGGTATGTCGGTGGAGGCCAGCGTCGACACACAGGCGGTCGCGCCACACCATGAGGTGGCCCAGCAATGAAACATGTCGCCTGGCTCACCTTGAGCCTCATCAGCCTGAGTGCCTGCACCGTCGGCCCGGATTTCCAACGGCCGCAAGGCCCGCAAGTCGCCCAATGGAGTGAGCCCCAGGGGCGTCAGGCGGCCAGTCGTGCCAGCAGCGACCCGTTGCAGGAGCGCTGGTGGGACGTGTTCCACGACGAACAGTTGTCAGCGCTCACACGTCGTGCCCTCAGCGATAACCTCGACCTGAAACTGGCCAGCAGCCGCCTGCAACAAAGCCGCGCCGTGCGTCAGGTGACTACCGCCGAACGTTACCCCGGCGTCGATGCGGGCGGCGGTTACCAGCGCAAGCGCAACAGCGCCAAAGGTTTGAACGACCCCTCCGGCGAGAACGGCCGCTCGGCCTTCAGCCAATGGGACATGGGCTTTTCCGCTGCCTGGGAGTTGGACTTCTGGGGCCGGGTCAAGCGCGAGACCGAAGCCGCCGATGCCACCCTGGACGTCGCCGAAAACGACCGTCGCGCCGTGCTGCTGTCGGTACTGGCCGAGACCGCACAGGATTACATCCAACTGCGCGGCGTACAGAACACCCGCGCTGTCACCGAGCAAAACCTCGACGTCGCCCGCCACAGCCTCAAGCTCTCGCAACTGCGCCTGGCCGACGGCGTGGCGACCGACCTGGACGTGGCCGAAGCCGCCGCCCAGGTGGCCGCCATCGAAGCGCGCCTGCCTGATCTGCAGCAGCGCCAGGATCAATTGATCAACGCCCTGAGCCTGCTGATGGGCGAGCCGCCGCAAGCCCTGCACGCGCAACTGTCCAAGGACGCCGCCGTGCCGCAGACCCAGCGCCAGGTCGCCATCGGCCTGCCGTCGGAACTGGCCGAGCGCCGCCCGGACATCCGCCAGGCCGAAGCCCGTTTGCACGCCGCCACTGCCAGCATCGGCGTGGCCAAGGGTGATTTCTACCCGCGCATCACCCTGTCCGGCAGCCTAGGCTCCCAGGCCATGCAACTCTCGGACTTCGGCTCCTGGGGCTCGCGCGCCTTCGCCTTCGGCCCGCAATTGAGCCTGCCGCTGTTCAACGGCGGGCGCCTGCAAGGCATGGTGGATTTGCGTGAAGCCCAGCAACAGGAAGCGGCGATTTCCTACCAGCAAACCGTGCTGCGCGCCTGGCATGAAATCGACGACCAACTGACCCGCTACAACGCCAGCCAACTGCGCCGCGACAGCCTGGCCGAAGCCGTGCACCAGAACCAGATCGCGCTCGCCACCGCGCAACACCAATACGTCGAAGGCGTGGCCGATTTCGTCAATGTGCTCACCGTACAAAGCGCGCTGCTGGCGACCCAGGAACAATGGGTGGAAAGCTCTACGGGCGTTTCCTTGGCCATGGTCGGCTTGTACAAGGCGTTGGGAGGAGGGTGGGAGTCGGTGTATCCGTTGCAAGCGCTTCACTGATGACGGTGGGAAGTCGAGCGAGCCTTGAACGTGACGTCGTTTTCAGTTGCGCACCCGTCAAGGGTGCGCTCTGTTGCCGGCGGGTGGTGCTGCCATCAGTTGCGATTCAAACCGGGTGCATACATTGGACAGCATGCGCACATCGGCGCCGCTACAGCCCGCCGCTTCAAAAAACCCGGAAGCCTCCCGCACGACCGCATAGACGTCAGTGACGATGGATCTTGCTTCATCCATTCCCAACCCAAAACGCTCGGGCGTACTGAGCAAATTGCTGACCGACGATACCCTGCCCTCATTCCCGATGATGAGCGCCTGCAAGCCTAGCTGCGTGGGGTGAGGCAATATGTCGAATACCGGTGCGAGGGAATAGCCCGAAGCGCTGGTCAACAGCAGTCCGGTTTGTTTCAGGTGGTCGTCGCTATTGCCGATGAGCACATTGAACGCCATACGCCTGTAAAGCTCACGCATGTCCAACGTTGCATCGTCGCTGACCTTCTTCAAAACGTCGGCGATTCTGGAATAGGAAGCGGCACCGTCAACCGCGTCAACTCGCATTCTCGGCTTCTCGGTACTTACCAAAGAATTGCAGCTGACATAGTGTTCGCGACCAGCGCCTTCATGCCGGTCAAAACGCTCGACCATCAAAACCGGTTTGCCGGCGACCTCTACCAACTTGTGCCCGGCTGCGGGCAGCCCCGCCGCATCCGCCATTTGAAGGCTGGCAAATTCCGCACGTGGCTGATCGAAAACATCATCGCTACGGCCGAGTTTGGCAATCCATTCCTTGCCTTCATGAGTCACCGTGACCTTTGGCCTGGCGCCGCCCATGGAGCTGCCAAACTCAAATAGCCGTGCGATTTCCACGGGCAGGTCCACCTCACCCTTCTCGACTCGATCAAGGCCTACCATGATTTTCTCAAGGTCTTCGAATTGCGGTGGCTGGTGCAGGGTCGGCAACAGATTTCTTGAAGCACTGAACAGCAGGCAACCCACGCCCGCACCCCGCGAGGCAAGCAGCCATTCAACTTCGTTTTGTGGATGCTGTTTGTGGGTCGCCAGCAGAACACGCCGCCCCCAATTGTCCGGCGTTGCGTCGTCAAGCACCCCGAACATGCGCGTCGAGGAATACTGATTACGGGTCAGGGGCACGTTCAGCGGGTCAATCGCGAATGCGTCGGGCCGTGCGAGCCAACTATTGGCGTAGCGAAAAACGAACCCACTGGCGTGCATGGCCACTTCGCCCACAGGGACCGGATCACCGACTGAGTGAGCTGAAAAAACAAAGGCATTACCAATCGGCTTCCAGGACATCAGGGTCTCCTTCAGTGCGAATTCGCTCAGGCTCACGGGCCAGGCTCATGGTCATCCCAACTTGGTCGAGTTCCGGCGACGCGATGCTCGCCATACCTTCCTCCAGGTCCATCGCGCTAAGCACATTCATCAGCACACCGAGGGATACGCCTGCCTCGCCCTGTCTCAGCCGCTGATACGTCTGCCTTGTGATGCCCGCACGACTGCATATTGTGGAAATTTTCAGTCGACGACGAAGGCGGGCTATTTCGATACCGTTTCCGATACCTTTTATCAGCTCGTCGCTTCTTTCTGAGAGGTACCCTTTGTGAGGGTTGGGTCTGCCAGTGCTTTGCATGATATATCACCCATTAATGCCGTTAGAGTAACTTATATCATCTTCGGGTAGCTATGCCATCAATCCGGCTCAACACTGGTTTTATCGAGCCGGAACACTCAACGATTCTGCAAAAACACCACATACCCCCGAAACCACTCACTTTCCTGCAAATACCCCGGCGCCTCCCACTCTCCACCCTGAATCAAGCCGACCTTGAACGGCACGCCCATCCGGTTCATCCGTGGCAGATAGGCCGCGTAGTCGGGGATGCTGTGGCGTCCCTGATACGTCTGCACCACCACTTCATCCACCACGCCCTTGAGCTGGGCGATGGCGGCCGGGTCGGCGTTGCTGCTCCAGTCCATCAGGCCGGTGATGCTCAAGCGCAGGTCGGCCGGCAAACGCTGGCGCAGATCGCGCAGGAAGGCGGCGTATTCGTGCAGGTACTGGGTGCGGGCGTCGAAGTCGATCTGGATGCCGATCACCGGGTTGCCCGCGTCACGCCAGCGTTGCACCTGGCCGAGCAGTTGGGTGTAGACCGGCTCCGGCCAGTGCAAGGTGTGGGCGCGGTAGACCACCCAGATAGTGCCCTGGGTGATGCGCGGCACGCTCATGCCCTGGGCGATCAGTTGCACGCCACGTTGCGGTGCGCGGCGCGTGGAGTTGATCTGGCCCTGGAGGATGTACAGGGTTTTGGCCTGCTTGATCACCGGCTGGGGCGTGACGCCGCTCCACAACCAGAAGGCGTCGTAGTCACGGGCGTCGACGGCGCCGAAGGCCGGGCTCGCCAGCAACAGCACGCCCAGCCACAGCGACTTCACCAGTAGTACTGCAGCGATTTGCCCCACTGCGTGTCGGCGTAACCGCTCTTGAGCTGGCGGAACCAGCCTTTGCGCACGGCCGGCGCCACGTCTTCACCGCCGCAACTGTTGTAGCCGGCCGGCGCGTAGCAGTTGATGGCGCGAAACAGTGCGTAGGCCTTGTCGGTTTTCGGTGCCTTGGCGTTGGCGATCACCTGCTTGTAGCCGTCCAGGCGCGAGAAGGTCTCACCCTTGAAGTCCGAGGCGGTGCTGCCCAGGCTGCCGGCGGCGCGGGGGTGTTCCAGCGGCATGCCGTCCAGGCCGTTGCGCAGGATGAACTCACCGAAACAGTTCAGGGCGTGCGGGTTTTTGGCATCCTCCTGCAAGGTCGCGGCGGTTTGCGCGATACTTGGGCAGGCGTAGCCGGATTCGGCCTTGTCACCGTTCCACTGGAACAGCGTCAAGGTCTGGCCGCTGGTGTAGGTGTAGCCCAGGCTGGTGCCGAGCTTGTCTTCGGACAACGAGGCTTGCTTGAGGTCGTCGGCAAAGGTCGCGAACTGGTTGTGCAGCAGGTCTTTGTAGAGCAGCACGAATTGCGCGCTCTGGCGTTCCGTCGGGTCGCTGGCGTTGGCGATCTGCTGGCGCAACAGGTCGGGGCCGGCGACGTTGCGCAGCAGGATGTAGCGCACCTGTTTGGCGCTGATCGGCGAGTCGGCGGCGAATACCTTGGCCAGTTGGCCGCTGCGCTCGTAGTTCATCGCCAGGGCCAGCTCCAGCTGGTCGCGTTGCAGCGGTTGCGTGGCCAGCGGCAGCAATTGCAGCCACAGGGCTTGCGCACCTGCCCAGTCTGGTTTGGCTTCCAGGGCCAGGGCGCGCAGGGTTTGCTGGCTGAAGGCGAAATAGTCCAGGGTTGACGGCACGTCCGCCGGCAGATGCTTGAGGGCCGTGTCGGGTTGATGCTCGACATACAGCGCATACGCCGCTTGCAGGTAGTCGAACAACGCCGGCTCGTTGGCGAAGGTGCTCTTTTGCTTGTCGAGGTCTGCGCGGCTCAACAGGGGCGGGGTGTGGGCACGCATCGCCATCAGGTCGCTGACCACTTGCAGCATCGGGCTGTTCGTCGACGTGTTGTCGGCCATCAGTAACTTGAGGTCGGCTTCTTCGACCAATTCGTCCACGCTCACATTGCGCTGGGCGTCGGTGGCCTCGGTCAGTTGCCAGGTGAAGTCTTCGGCAAGCCGGGCATCGTCGTTTGCCAGCCAGTGCACACGGCGCAGCAGGCCACGGGCGGAAGCAACGTAATCGCCTTGTGGATAAG
The DNA here is from genome assembly GCF_900004865.1 of Pseudomonas sp. 37 R 15. Lineage (NCBI taxonomy): Bacteria > Pseudomonadati > Pseudomonadota > Gammaproteobacteria > Pseudomonadales > Pseudomonadaceae > Pseudomonas > Pseudomonas sp. 37 R 15. Next base: position 21,461 of record NZ_CVTV01000053.1, read on the forward strand.
TTTTCAGGTAAGCGAGAAAGCCTTGTTCGGCGTCGTTCAACGCGGGCTTGTCCACATGCTCGCGCTGCGGCATGCCGTATTCGTCGAAGGCTTGGGCCTGGGCCTGGTTCAGCGAGGTGCGCGCGGTCATGTACAGCGCAGTTTCCTTCAGCCAGGGCGCATCGCTGGTCGCGGCGGCGGCGAAACCGCGCTCGGCGTCACCGAAGCGGCCACTGTAGAAGTCAGCGGCGGCCTGCAAATAAGTGCGAAACCGTTGGGCGTTGGCCGAGGGCGTCAACTGCGCGTCCACCACCTGGCCGTCCCAGTCACAGGTTGTCAGCAGCTGCAAACGTGCTTTGACCAATACGTCGCGCTCAGCCGGCGGCATATCGGCTTTGATCACCTGGCTGATAAACGCCGTGGCGCTGTCGTCATCGTTGCTGCGGCAACGGCTGCCTTCACCGTTGAGGAAGGCTTCGCCGGCGGTCTTGTATTCCTCGCGCTTGACGCCCAGCGGCTGGAGCAGGGTGTCGAGCTCGGCAGTGCGTGAATCGTCCGCCTGGTTATCCGGCTCATCGCTCGCGGCTGGAATCGGCACCAGGCGATACACCGGAAACGGCACCGGGCCGAAGCCTTGGGCCAAATCGTCCTCGCCCAAGGCATTGGGCGTCAGCGGCGCGGCTTTTTTGTCGGCCAGCAACAGGCGCAGGTTGACCCGGCTATCGTTGCCCGGGCTGAGAAAGGGTTGGTTGCTGCAGGGTTCGAGACTGTCACGCGAGACCCGCCAGTCGGGGTAGCACGAGTCGTCGGAACTGGCCTGGGCCGCCAGGGGAATACCGGCCAGCAGGGCCAGAGCCAGAGGTGACAGCAAACCGATGCGCATAACGTTTCCTTGATCCTGAGTCCGTGGAGGAGGGCAATCATAGCCTGATCCTACGAGTGCTTCGGTGAAGGCCTACGCAAATTGTTGATTTGTCTGATTCCAGCAACGGGCCCTAGGCTTTTGGCCTAAAGTGGCGGTGTTTGCGCATGCGCAGTGTTTGTCCTGTAGAGGGCAGTCGTAACGGAGTCGATATGCGTCGGTCTGCGGTAGAGCAAAATGAAAAAGTCCGGGCCTTGCCTGCGTTCAATCGCCTGACCCGGGAGGGCGCCGGCTGGCTCAGCCGCCTCTGGTGGGTGCCGATCCTGGCGCTGGCCATGGCCCTGCGGTTCTACCACCTGACGTCGGCGGCGATCTGGGGTGATGAAGGCTCGAGCCTCTTGCTCAGCGAATATGCGGTGACCGACCTGTGGTTTCACGCCGGCCACGATGTGCATCCGCCGCTGTATTTTGTGCTGCTGCGCGGCTGGATCGAAGTGTTTGGCGACAGCATCTGGTCGATCAGGAGCATGAGCGCCATCCCCGGTGCCGTCGTGGTGGGCCTGGGGATCTGGCTGACGCGGCAACTGTCCACCCGTCGCGCCGCACTGCTGGCCGGCATCCTGCTGGCGCTGCTGCCGACGGCGGTGCGCTACAGCCAGGAAGTGCGCATGTATTCGCTGCTCGGCGTATGGCTGTTGGGGGCTACGCTGGCGCTGGTCTACTGGATGCGCCAACCCGCGCGCACACGTTACCTGGCCGCTTATGTGCTGTTGATGAGCGCCGGTTTCTACACCCATTACTTCACCGCGTTGTGTGTGCTGGTGCACTGGGCGTACCTGGGGCTGCAGCCGCCAGGCCAGCGTCTGATCACGCGCCCGGCGTGGTGGGTGGCCAACGCCACGATTGTGGTGTTGTACCTGCCCTGGCTGCCGAACCTTCTGGACCTGGTGCAGCACGTCGAACAGCTCAAGGTAGGCGGGGACATTGGTTGGGAAGAGCCGGTCAACCTGCTGTCCCTGCCCTCGATGATCTGGCAGTTCGTGTTGCAGGATGAAGGCGTCGATTTCTGGGCACCGCTGTTCTGGATCTTTCCGCTGTTGTTGGTCGCGGTGGTCTTGGTGACAGCGTGGCGCAACCCCGGGGCCCATTTGCCTGCATTGTTTTTCTTGCTGCCATTGCTGTTGGTGTACGGCGTGTCGTTTATCTCGCCGGTCTTTATCGAGCGCTACCTCACGGTGTATGCCCTGGGTTTGCCAATCACCCTTGCGCTTGCCATCGACCGCTTGCCGTCACGCCTGTCATGGTTGGGCGCAGCGCTGTTAGTGCTGTTTGTCGGCATGGAATTGCTGGGCCTGAAGAACAACTTCGAGGTGGATGAGCAGGATCAATTCAATGTGCCGGTAGAGTTCGTCAATCGCAATTACCAGGAGGATGACCGTATCGTCCTCAGCGACATGATGTGGTACCTCAGCTACGTGTATTACGACCAGACCGACGCTCAACTTCAACTCTACACACCGCCCAAACCCGACGGCACCCCGACGCGACCGAATGCCTACGGTTTCGGTACGCTGGTGGATCAGGATGGCGGACGCATCTACCTCGAACGTCTATCCGCATTGCCGGCCACCACCCGTCGCGTGTGGCTGATCAGCAGCAACGAAGCACCCGACGACTTTGCCCCGTTGCCCGAAGGCTGGCGCGAACTCAGCCGTCAGGACGGCGGCGGTGCACGAGCGCGTCTGTTCGTGCTGTGCAATGTGCCGGCGCCACAACCCGAGGGTTGCCGCTAGACTGTCTTGAACACGCCTATGAGGAACCCACATGGAATCGCCAGTGCACAACCTGCCGGCCTTGTTCAAACAGCTTGGCCTGGCAGATGACCCGGTCAGCATCGAGAAATTCGTCGCCGTGCATTCACCGCTCAAGCCTGAGCTGAAACTGGCGGATGCGTTTTTCTGGAGCGAGGGTCAGAAGGCGTTTTTGCGTGAGGAGATACTGGAGGATGCGGATTGGGCGGTGGTGGTGGATGAATTGAATGTGATGTTGCGGGGTGGGCGAGGGGTGTAAAAAACTGAGCAGAAAGGCCAAAACTTGAAAAAAAGTGATGAGGCTTGAAAAAATCTAGGCTTTAATCGCGCAAGTGAACTTTTTATGAGGTTGCGCGATGTCTTTGGTCGGCTATGCCCATCTTCACCAACTCCTCGGGTTGAAAGCCATTGCGCCTGCTCGTTCAGCGATGGTCAAGCCCGTCACTCGCATCTCGTTGATTGGCGATTGCCTTGCTGTTCCCCAAACGGTAGCGCCTGCAGCCGATTCGGTGCTCGACCATATTCTTTTTGCCCTCAAGCACGAAGGTATAAATCTCGCAATTCTCGCTCAGGCACTTGACTCGGTCAGCGCAGATCAATTGCTGCAAGAGCTGGATAAAGCACCTAACGGCGTATTCATCCGCAAGGCCTGCTATTTGTGGGAAGGCCTGACGCTGCAACGGCTCGATTACAGTAAGCCTATCAACAGCCGAGTTTCTCCCCTGTTTGATCCGCAACGCTACGTAACGGGGCCGTCTACACGCAATTCCCGCTGGCGTATCGACTTCAACGGTTTGGGCTCATTGGCCTATTGCGCGACAGTCGAGCGTACGTCTGAAATTGACGCCTTATTGAGTCTCGACATACTGGGCCGCGCCAAATCCTTCATGGCCACCCTCCCACCCGAAATGATGGACCGCGCCATCCAGTGGGCGTACCTGCACGAAACCCGCGATTCATTTGCCATCGAAAAAGAACAACCCAGCGAAGAAAAATCCCGTCGCTTCGTTCAACTCCTGCGCCAGGCTCACGAAGGCCGTTTGCTCACCGAGGACTACTTGGTCGAGCTGCAAAACAGCACCGTCTCCAACCCCTTCGACAAAGCCGTCGCGTTTCGCCACGAACAGAACCACCTGCACAACGGGCTGCGCGGCGCAGCCGGTGTGAGCTACGTGCCGCCAGCCCCCGCGCTTTGCCAGGAATTGATGGAAGAGCTGATGGCCTTCGCCAACCAGCCCGTGCGAGACGTCGATCCTTTGGTTGCGGCGGCGGTCACCGCTTTCGGCTTCGTGTTCCTGCACCCGTTCATGGACGGTAATGGCCGCCTGTCTCGCTTCCTGATCCACCAGACGCTTTGCCACTATGGCGCACTGGGAAATGGCTTGTTGCTACCGGTCTCCGTCGCCATGAAGCACGAAGAGCAAGCCTATCTGGAGGCACTCAAGACCTTCTCCCAGCCGACGCGGGAATTCTGGAACGTTACTTGGTTGGACGCCGACCACATGGCGTTCGACTTCATCGGTCACCCCTCGATCTACCGCTACTGGGGCGCCACCCGCTGCGTCGAATTCACCCTGCAAATGGCCCGCCGCGCACTGGAAGTCGAACTGCGCGAAGAAACCGAATTCCTCGACCGCTACGACCGTGTGATCAAGGCAGTGAATCAACGCTACGACGTGCGTGGCAGTGATTTGTCGAAGCTGGTGATGATGTGCCTGGATAACGAGGGCAAGCTTTCCAAGCATCGGCGCAAGCAGTTTCAGTACAGCGTGGCGGAGGAGGTGTTTGGGTTTATTGAGGAGGAGGTGGGGCGGGTGATTGAGGAATGTGGCAATCAGCCCTCGCCCATCTGAGGCATCAATGTGGGATGTAGCTTTCTGGTGGCCAGTGGCGAGCTGTATGCACCAGAGCCACAATCCTCACTACGTCGGGCTCAACTTGATAAACAAGGCGGTAGCTCGGGTGCGGAATGATTTCGCGTGTTCCCGCAATCCGGCCTATTGGGCCAATTTCGGGGTTATGTGCTAATCCAAGTGCTGCCATGCTGAAGCGCCGGTCCATGTCGGCTGCGGCTTGTGGGTTTTTCTCAAACAGAAAATCCCAGATATCTCTACGATCCTGCCCTGCCTCGGGCGTCCACGCGACCCTCATCCCTGACTATCTACTTGAGCGCGCCTGGCTGCGAATTCAGCTTCCAAATCTTCATTGGAAACCTCTCGGCCTGCGCGAATGGATGCACGAGAAGCATCAACTTTGCGTTGCAAAAACTCATCGTACTCTCGCGAGTGCTGCTGGGCCTGAACGAATTCACGCATCATTTCGCGTACGATTTGCGATGCAGGACGATGAGAGGCTTCGCATTCAGCCATGAACTGGTCGCGAAGCTCTGGTTCAAGCTTCATTGTAAAAACGGCTAATTTGGACATCAGCGATTCCTCCGGAATGGTATGAACAAAGTATATACATCATCATTACCGAATGGCGTTTGGAAAAAGCTGAGACGACTGACGGTAGAGATCAATATGTTGGTTGCACAGCCTCAACCATCCCCCTATAGTTCGCCCCGTCGCCGCACATCGGCGATCGGATTTGGCGATCCGAAATTCTGTGACGCGTTACAGCGTTCCTACCCCGTGCGTTTTTCCTTGGATGAAGGCATTGGGTTCTATGGCGGCTGTGCGCGGGAGATCTTCGGATCTGCCGGGTTTCACAGATAACCGGTTCGCCAACCTGCGTACAGCTGCCACCCTTATTCGTTTGGCGACGGGAGAAGGTGGTTCAAATCCTTATCTGTGAGGTTTATCGATGGACCAATACAAGCCGCTTCAAACCAACCCCACCAGCGTTCCCGTCCTGGCTTTCAACACCTTTGCCCCCTCGCATTTGCTCCACGAAACAGCTCGCAGTCGCGTGCGTATCGGTACTGAGCTGTTGGCGACCCTCGCCTCATCAAGCGACAACCCAAACCTCCATCACTTGGTCACTGCCGCATTGGTCTCACTGCGCGATGGCCTGGACATGCTGGGCGAGATCCAGCGTCGCCTGGATGGTCAGGCTGAAAAATAGCCCGGGCATCCGACGCTGATCCAAATGTGGGAGGGGGCTTGCTCCCGATGAGGGTGTGTCAGTAAATGCATCAGTGGCTGACCCATCGCCATCGGGCAAGCCCCCTCCCACATTCGCCCTGCAGTGCCGCCGCTGAATCGCTCCACCCATCGAGAAATTGTTTCAAAACTTGACGACAACTCATCCCTCCACCATATTAATAGTTAGCAAACTAACTGTATGCGAACTATCCAGTGTCCCAATCCCTCGAACAACTCCAGATGAACCTCAGCAGCAGCATGGTGGTGGGCGCCCGTAACTGGCGCAAAATCTGCCAGGCCACGCTGGTGAGCTATGGCATCTCCGAAGCCTGCGCCGTGCCGCTGTTGATGATCGGCCGCCTGGGCGACGGTGTGCATCAGGTCAAAGTGGCCCAGGCTTCGGGTATGGAAAGCCCGTCGCTGGTGCGCCTGCTCGACCGTCTCTGCAATGACGGCTATGTGTGCCGCACCGAAGACATCCATGACCGTCGTGCCAAGGCCTTGAGCCTCACCGCACGTGGCCGTGAGCTGGTGCAGGCGGTGGAAGCGCAACTGGTGCGCCTGCGCAAGGAAGTCCTGGTGGACATCGCCGCCACCGATCTGGAAGCCGCGCTGCGCGTGCTGCGCGCCTTCGAGGCGGCCGAGGCGGTAGCGCCTTGAACGGATTCTTTACCGGTTTTCCGCCCGCTCGCGACTGGTTCTACGGGGTGCGTACCTTCGCCGCGTCGATGATCGCGCTGTACATCGCCATGCTCATGCAAATGCCGCGTCCGTATTGGGCCATGGCCACGGTGTATATCGTCTCCAGCCCGTTTGTCGGCCCCACCAGTTCCAAAGCGTTGTACCGCGCTATCGGCACCTTGATGGGCGCGGCGGCGGCGGTGTTCTTTGTGCCGATGTTCGTGCAGTCACCCTACATTCTGGTGGTGGTGATCGCCCTGTGGACGGGCACCTTGCTGTTCCTTTCCCTGCATCTGCGCACCGCCAACAGCTACGCCCTGATGCTGGCCGGCTACACCTTGCCGCTGATTGCCCTGCCAGTGGTGGACAACCCGCTGGCGGTGTGGGATGTGGCCGAGGCGCGTACCGAGGAAATCTTCCTCGGCATTGCCGTGGCTGCCGTGGTGGGTGCCATGTTCTGGCCGCGTCGCCTGATGCCGGTGTTCGATGGCTCGGTGGCCAAGTGGTTTACCGACGCCCAGGTCTACAGCCAGCGCTTTCTCACCCGCGATGTGGAGCCTGAAGCCATCAGCGGCCTGCGCGGTGGCATGGTCGCCACCTTCAACACCCTCGAGTTGATGATCGGCCAATTGCCCCACGAAGGCGCGCGGCCGCAGACGGTGCGCAACACCAAGGAATTGCGCGGGCGCATGATTCACCTGCTGCCGGTGATCGATGCCCTGGACGATGCGGTGTACGCCATCGAACATCGCGCGCCGCAATTTCTCGATCAGCTCACGCCGTTGCTGGAGGAGGCCAACGCCTGGCTGCAAAGCACCACCGAAGCCGCCCCCCTGGAACGCTGGCGCGTGCTGCGTGACAAGATCGACGCCGCGCAACCCCAGGGCGAAGCGCTGGACGAGCGCCACACGCTGCTGTTCTCCAACGCCCTGTACCGCCTGGGCGAGTGGGTCGATCTGTGGCAGGACTGCCGCAGCCTGCAAGCCGCCATTGAATGCGAAAGCCAGGACACCTGGCGCGCCGTCTACCGCCACTGGCGCCTGGGCCGGCTCACGCCATTTCTTGATCGTGGCCTGATGTTCTACTCGGCGTTTTCTACCGTCACCGCGATCATCGTCGCCTCGGTGTTGTGGATTTTGCTGGGCTGGACCGACGGCGGCAGTGCGGTGATCCTGGCGGCGGTGGCGTGCAGCTTTTTCGCCTCGATGGACGACCCCGCGCCGCAGATCTACCGGTTCTTTTTCTGGACCGCCATGTCGGTGCTGTTCGCCAGCCTGTACTTGTTCCTGGTGCTGCCCAACCTGCACGATTTCCCGATGCTGGTGCTGGCGTTCGCCGTGCCGTTCATCTGCATCGGCACCCTGACCGTGCAGCCACGGTTCTACCTGGGCATGTTGCTGACGCTGGTCAACACCTCGTCGTTCATCAGCATCCAGGGCGCCTACGACGCGGATTTTCTCAACTTCGCCAACGTCAATCTGGCCGGGCCCGTGGGCCTGCTGTTTGCCTTTGTATGGACCCTGATCGCCCGGCCCTTCGGTGCCGAACTGGCGGCCAAGCGCCTGACCCGTTTCAGCTGGCGCGACATCGTCAGCCTCACCGAGCCGGCCACCCTGGCCGAACACCGGCACATGGCCGCACAGATGCTTGATCGCCTCATGCAGCACCTGCCGCGCCTGGCCCTCACGGGCCAGGACACTGGCACCGCCCTGCGCGACCTGCGCGTGGCGCTGAACCTGCTCGATCTGCTCGCGTATTCGCCGCGTATCCTTGGCGTGCCGCGCGTGTTGCTCAACCAGGTGGTGGAAGGCGTGGGCGGTTATTTCAAGGCCTGCCTCAAGGCCGGTGAACGCTTGCCCGCGCCCAGCGGTCTGCTGATGACCCTGGACCGCACGCGCCGCGCCCTCAACGGCCAGGGCCTGCAAGACGCCGATGACACGCGCCTGCACCTGCTGCATGCCCTGGCCGGCCTGCGCCTGGCGCTGTTGCCCGGCGTGGAGTTCATCGGCGGCACGGAAATCGAAGCGCCGTTACCTGATGGAGCGCCTTTATGATCGGTGACCTGGATATCAGCGGCGTCTTCCTGCCCACGCTGCTGGTGCTGATGGGCATTACCTATCTGTTGTTTCTGGTGGTGCACGGGCTGTTGACGCGCATGCACTTCTATCGCCTGGTCTGGCACCGGGCATTGTTCAATGTGGGGCTGTACGCGCTGTTGCTGGGCGCGGTGGACTCACTCAGTCGATATTTGATGACATGAAAAAACCTTTTTTGACTATCGGCCGTGTCGTCCTGACGCTGTTGATCGTGAGCTTTGCGGTCGTCGTGGTGTGGCGCATGGTCATGTACTACATGTTTGCGCCCTGGACCCGTGACGGCCACATCCGCGCCGACATCGTGCAGATCGCCCCGGACGTGTCCGGGCTGATCCAGCGCGTCGATGTGCACGACAACCAGCTGGTGACCAAAGGCCAGGTGCTGTTTGCTGTCGACCAGGATCGTTTCAAGCTGGCCCTGCGCCAGGCCCAGGCCGCCGTGGCCGACCGCCAGGAAACCCTGGCCCAGGCCCAGCGCGAGTACAAGCGTAACCGTGGCCTGGGCAACCTGGTGCCCAGCGAGCAACTGGAAGAAAGCCAGTCCCGCGTGGCCCGTGCCCAATCGGCCCTGGCCGAGGCACAAGTGACGGTGGATTCCGCCCAGCTCAATCTCGACCGCTCGGTGATCCGCAGCCCGGTGGACGGCTACGTCAACGACCGCGCGCCGCGTGCCCAGGAATTCGTCACCGCCGGGCGGCCGGTGCTGTCGGTGGTGGACAGCAACTCCTTCCATATCGACGGCTATTTCGAAGAAACCAAACTGGACGGCATTCGCGTCGGCATGGGCGTGGATATCCGCGTGATCGGCGACAACGCCCGCCTGCATGGGCATGTGCAGAGCATCGTCGCCGGTATCGAGGACCGCGACCGCAGCAGCGGTTCCAACCTGCTGCCCAACGTCAACCCGGCGTTCAGCTGGGTGCGCCTGGCCCAGCGGATTCCGGTACGCATTGCCTTCGATGACGTGCCGGCGGACTTCCGCATGATCGCCGGGCGTACGGCGACCGTGTCGATCATCGATGACAAGGCCAACGCCGGAGACCCGCCATGAAGCAACTGCTGGCCACCGCTGCCCTGGGGGTGTTGCTGTCGGCCTGCCAGGCGGTAGGCCCGGACTACCAAGTGCCGGACACGGCTGCCGTCAACCGTGACGACCTGCAAGGGGTCATCGCGGGGGAGGGCAATAACGTGGTGTCGGCGCCCGTGCCGACCGACTGGTGGAAGCTGTACAAAGACCCGCGCCTGGATGAACTGGTGCGCCAGGCCATGGCCTCCAACACCGACCTGCGCGTGGCCGCCGCCAACTTGCAACGCGCGCGCTACCAGACCCAGCAGGCCGAATCCGCCGGCGGCTGGAGTGCCGGGGCCAAGGCCGAAGCGCAGCGGTTGCAGGAGTCCGGCGAAGCCTTCCTGCTGGCAGACAAAGTCCCGGTGGGCAACATCGGCAGCGTGGGCATCACCACCTCGTACCAATTCGATCTGTTCGGCACCTTGCAACGCGGCATCGAAAGCGCCCAGGCCAGCGCGGATGCGGCCCAGGCGGCCGCCGATATCGCGCGCATTACCCTGGTGGCCGATGTGGTGCGCTCCTATACCCAGGTCTGCGCCGCCAACGAAGAACTGGCCATCGCCAACGAGTCCCTCGACCTGCAAGCCCAAAGCACCCAGCTGACCCAACGCCTGCGCGACGCCGGCCGTGGCGATGAAACCCAGGTGACGCGCTCGCAAACCCAATACAAATCCCTGCGCGCCGACATGCCGCGCTACGAAGCGGCGCGTCAGGCCGGGTTGTTCCGTCTGTCGATGCTGCTGGCCAAGCCCCTCGATCAATTGCCGGCCGGCACCGGCAGTTGCGCCGAGTTGCCGCACATCGCTCAACTGTTGCCGGTGGGCGACGGTGCGGCGTTGCTCAAGCGTCGCCCGGATGTGCGCCAGGCCGAACGCCAGCTGGCCGCTGCGACCGCGCGCATCGGCGTGGCCACCGGCGCCTTGTACCCGGACATCGCCATTGGTGCCACGGTAGGCACGGTGGGCCTGCTCGACAACCTCGGCCAGCCTGCGACCAATCGCTGGGGCTTTGGCCCGATGATCAGCTGGACGGTGCCGACCAACGGTGCCCGCGCGCGCATTCACGAAGCCGAAGCCGCGACCCAGGGCGCCCTGGCGCATTTCGACGGGGTGGTACTCAACGCTATCCGCGAAACCCAGACCGGCCTGGCGCAGTACACCGCCATGCTGCAGCGCCGTGAAGCGCTGGCCGATGCCGAGCGCTCGGCCCACGAGGCGGCGGACCAGACCCACCGATTCTTCCAGGCCGGGCGCGAGTCGTTTCTTGCCGACCTGCAAGCCACGCGCACCTACACCGCCATGCGCGCGCAATTGGCGGCGGCCAACACCCAGGTTGCGATGAGCCAGATCGACCTGTTCCTGGCCCTGGGCGGCGGTTGGGAAAGCGGACGAACGCAAGGGGTAAAACCCGGCAAACCGTGAGGTGATAGCTATGCTTTGTCAGGTGAGGCGTCGTGAAGCCTCACTCGACACTGCTCGCGTTTGCTCATGGGGATTCCAATAATGAAAAACCCTTATGCTCCCGCTTTCTGGTGCGTGCTCTTCGCACTGGTGCTGTTATCGGCCGCGTATTTCTACGGGGTCATGCTCGCCCACCAACTCGACAAGGCCATGGTCTTTCTCGACAGTGCCTGCCTGGTGATCGGCACCCTGTCCATCGGCATGGTGGCCTGGGCCTCCTATCAAAACCAACGCGTGAAGCGCAAGTTGCTGGAGCAAGGCAAGACCCGCGTCGCAATCTGGGACACGAAGGTGGCCCTGCGCCGTGTCGAAACCGTGTTCGACCGCTATTTCTGGGGCAGCTACTGGCAACCCGGTCGCACGTTCCAGGAAGTCATGGGCGACCTCACCGGCACGCCCCTGGAAAAAAGCCTCGACGTGCTGAAGACGCAATGTGTCGCGCTGGATCGGCAGGTCGCTGACGGCAGGCACTGGCTGAATAACGCGCGGGAATTGTCCGATGTCGCCACGCAAATGGCCCGTGAGCGCTACCAGCTGGACTTCTGCGACCCCAAGACCGACACCCCCGGCAACGCGGTGATACACCGTGAGTTTGAGGTGTTGGTCTACACCTGGACGGCGCGCCTGAGGAGTTTCGACCACCAGTTGGATGAAATAGAGCTGGAGTACTCCTGAACTCCTGATGAACTGATCCCTCTGAAAGGCTGGGCCGTTTGCGCCCGCCAGTGCTAATCTTCCCCAGCCTTTCGGCCACACGGGCCACTACTGTAGGAGCGAGCTTGCTCGCGAAAAACGTCAACGATAACGCGTGCACTCTGAATAAACGCGGTGCCTATGAGTTCTTCGCGAGCAAGCTCGCTCCTACAAGGACCCCTCCGGGGTTCAAGGAAGACAGCCCACTTCTCACAGGATTTGATCAGGTCACTTCATGAATAAGCCAGCAGTCGTTCTTTTGGGTTTCGTTGTCGCCGTTGGCGTCGTCAGTGCAGGCGGCGCCTGGTACACCGGTAAACAACTGGAGCCGGTTCTGCAAACCGCGATCCAGAACGCCAACAAGGAACTGCAGACCTCCATGGCCGGCGTGGACGGTACCGTGTCCCTGGAGCTGGTCTCCCTGGACCGTGGCGTGTTCAGCAGTACCGCCCATTACCGCCTCAAAGGCCAGGGCAGTGTGTTCGGTGAGCAAAACCCGAACCCCGAGCTGCTGTTCGTCGACCATATCGAACACGGCCCGCTGCCGTTCTCGCGTCTGGTCACCCTGAAATGGTTGCCGGTAATGGCCACCAGTCACTACGAACTGGAAAAGAACGCCACCACCGAACAATGGTTCGCTGCCGCCAAAGATGTGTCGCCGCTCAAAGGCGTGGCCAATATCGGTTACAGCCGTTCGGTCAACGGCAACGTCGAACTGCTGCCCCTGGAATTCAAGGACGACAAGTCCTCGGTGAGCTTCTCCGGCGCCAACCTGGACTTCGACAGCAGCGCCGAAGGCCAGAAGGTCAAGGCCGACGGCTACATGAACAGCCTCAAGGTCGCGGCCGTCGATGCCAATGGCGACGCGTTCGAAGCCGAACTGGCCGGCCTCACCGTTGCCAGCAACCTGGCCAAATCCACGTTCGGTTTCTACACCGGCCAGAACACCATCGAACTGACCGACACCAAGGTCACCTTCGGCCCGCAGAAGTCTGTGCTGACCCTCAAGGGCTTCGAGCAGAAAGATTCCAGCGAGACCAAGGACAACAACCTGGCCGGCCGCGTCGACTACAAGGTCGACGAGATCGGTTACCAGGGTAAGCCTGTGGGCTCGGCCGCCATGGCCGTCAGCATGAAAAACGTCGACATCCCCGCAATGCTGGTGCTGACCAAGCTCTACCAGGACAAGATGCAGCCGGTGCAAGCCGCCGCCGCTGCCGGCCAACCTGCGCCCGAGCTGCAATTGACCGAAGCCGAACAGACCCTGGCCGAAGCCAACGTCAATCAGGTGCTGGCCGCCAAGCCGCAACTGGCCGTGGAAAACCTGTCGCTGAAAACCACCCATGGCGAGAGCAAGTTCAACCTTGTACTGGACCTGGCCAAGCCGGCCTCCATGGAACTGCCACCGGTTGAGCTGGGCAAGCAGATGATTTCGCTGCTGGACACCAACCTCACCCTGTCCAAGCCGATGATCAGCGACGTGGCCGCGCTGCAAGCCCAGGTTGGCGGCGTAACCGACCCGAAAGCCATCGAACAGCAATCGCAAATGGCGGCCGAGATGGTCAGCGGTGTGGCCGTGGGCACTCAACTGGCAACCCTGGTGGGCACCGACGTGGTGTCCAAGCTGCACTACGCCAACAACGAAGTGACCTTCAATGGCCAGAAGATGACCGTCGAGCAGTTCATCAGCTTCGTAATGTCCAAAGCCGGCGCAATGGGCGGCGCGCAATAACCCTGAAATACAGTTGAAAATGTGGGAGGGGGCTTGCTCCCGATAGCGGTGGGTCAGTCACTTATCTGTGGCTGGCCCACCGTAATCGGGGGCAAGCCCCCTCCCACATTTTGTTTTGTGCCTGGCAAAGTCCCTGTCAGCCGGACAGCGGTGTGGCCTCAGCTTCGTGATGTCCAAAGCCGGTGCCATGAGCGGCGCGCAGTAACCCTGAAATGCAGTTGAAAATGTGGGAGGGGGCTTGCCCCCGATGGCGGTGGGTCGGTTAAGAATGTACTGACTGACACTCTGCCATCGAGGGCAAGCCCCCTCCCACAGTTGTTTTGTGCCTGGCAAAGAGTCTGTGTCAGCCAATTCTGAACAATTGTTCCGAATTGCCCTTGCCTCTGCCTGGCTAAGGGATAGTTCCCCCCAGGAAAGCTAGGTCGGGTCCCGAGACGCCGACACCCTGATGCACATCGCTCAGGATCACCCATCGTTGCAGCTTTCCTTGTAAGGAAGCCGACGACATGTTGCCAATCCCTCCACTCAGCGCTTCAGGCCGGTTGCGGCTGCTCATCGCAGCAGCCCTGTGCAGCCAATTGCTGATGCCCGCCTATGCCGTGGCCGATCCCGCCTATGACGCCCTGATCATCCAGGCCCGCAACGGTCACTTCACGCCGGCACTGACCCAGCTGCGCCAGCTGTCCGCCGAGCGCCAGACCCCAGGCCAGGTCAGCGATCACCTGGTGATTGCCGGCTGGGCCGGGCAAGACGCCGAAGTGTTGAAGGTGTACGAGGCACAGGGCAAGCATCGCAACCTGACCACCCAGGCACTGGCCACGGTGGCGCGCACCTATCGCAATCAAAAGCAGTGGGCCCAGGCCGAAGCGGTCTATCGCCAGGCGTTGCTGCGCGAACCGAATAATACCGACCTGCAACTGGGCCTGGCGCTCACCCAGGCCGATGGCGGCAAGGCCAATGAGGCGGTGCAACGCTTGCGCGCGCTAGTGGCGGCGCAACCGAATGACCCCAACCGCCGCATGGCCCTGGGCTACGCGCTGACCCGCGCCGGCCAGAACTATGACGCGCTGTTCGAGTTCGACCAGGCCTTTATCCGTGCCGGCGACAAGCCCGACGTGGCGCGTGAATACATCGTCGCGCTGCAAAAAGCCCGCCTGCCGGAAGCCGCGCTGCGCCTGTCGGCCAGGCGTCCGGGCCTGGTGGACGCGGTGACCCAGCGCCGCCTGGAAGGCGACCTGGCCGCCGAGCGCGTGCGCATGGCCGAATTCGCCACGCGCACCGAAAAAGAGCGCTACGTCATCGCCGATCGGGCCCTGCAGGATTACGACAAACTGATCAGCCGCTGGACCCCCGACGCCACTGCCCACGATGACGTAGTGCGCTGGCGCATTGACCGCCTGGGTGCGCTCAAGGCCCGTGCGCGCACCGCAGAAGTGATCCGCGAATACGAAGCCCTCACGGCCCAACGTGTACAGTTGCCGACCTACGCCGTGCGCTGGGTGGCAGCGTCTTATCTGGACCTGCGCCAACCGGAAAAGGCCGCGCCGCTGTACCGCCAGGCACTTGACGCGGCGGACGCCGACGTCGGCGATCATGTAAAAGACAGCACCGCCTTGTTCTACGCCTTGTTGGAAAACGACCAGGTGGAGGAGGCGCGCGCCGTTGCCACTCAACTGGCCAACACCGAGAAACCTCGGGTGGAACTCAAGGGCTTGCCCATCGGCAACCCCAACGATGAATGGATGGACGCCCAGCAACTGGCGGCCCAGGCCGGTACTTATGGCGCCGACCTGAACGCCAGCGAAGCCACCTTGGAAGCCCTGGGCAGCAAAGCACCTGGGAGTATCGGCGTGCGTTTGGCGCAGGCCGAGATGTACCGCGCCCGGGACTGGCCAAGACGCGCTGAAGAGTCCCTCAAGGAGACTGAAAACCAGAGCCCCCGTGACATCGGTGTGGAAATGTCCCAGGGCTTTACCGCGCTGGACCTGCAGGAATGGCGGCAACTTGACCTGCTCACCGATGACGTCGTCGCGCGTGCCCCGGACAACCGCCAGGTGCAGCGCCTCAAACGCCTGCGCGACGTGCACGACATGGCCGAAGTCCGCGTGGAAGCCTACACCGGTAAAAGCTTCGGCGGCGGCGATAACCAGGAGGCCGGTGCGGTTTCGGGCAGCCGTGACTGGGGCTTGGAAACCGTGGTCTACACCCCGCCCATCGACGAAGACTGGCGCCTGTTCGCCGGGGTTGGCTACGGCACTGCCGATTTTGCCGAAGGCACCGGCCATCACCGCTGGCAGCGCGTGGGCGTGGAGCGGCGTACCCGCGACATGACCATCGAAGCCGAAGTGTCCAACCATTCTTATGGCGATGGCGCAAAACAAGGCGCAAGCGTGTCGATTGCCCGTGATATCAACGATCATTGGCAGTACGGCGCCAGCCTTGGCTATCTCCTGAGCACCACGCCGCTGCGGGCGTTGAATGAAGGCGTCACCGCCAACGGCGGCAGCGGCTTTATCCGCTGGCGCGCCAACGAAAGCCGCGAGTGGAAACTGGCCGTCAGCCCCTCCCACTTCAGCGACGGTAACGACCGCGTCGAGGCCATGCTCACGGGCCGCGAAGGCATCTACAGCTCGCCGAAAGTACAAGTGGAGCTGGGCCTGGAAGTCGGCGCCAGCCGCAACAGCAAGGAAGACACGATCTACTTCAACCCCAAGTCCGACTTCAGCGTGTTGCCCACCGTTACCGTCAACCATGTGCTCTATCACCGCTACGAAACCCAGTGGAGTCAGCAGTTCCAGCTGGGTGCGGGTACCTACAGCCAGAAGGATTACTCCACTGGCGGTGTCGGTTTGATCGGCTATGGCCAGCGCTTTCGCTGGAATGACGTACTGGAAGCCGGCGCCAACCTGAGTCTGGTCAGCCGACCTTATGACGCAGAGCGCGAGCGCGACCTGCGCCTGCTCCTCGACCTCACTTACCGTTTCTAAAAGAGCCTGACCATGACCTTCCTCAGCCGTTGTTTTTTGGTTCTGGGTGTAATGCTGGCTGCCGCCTGTGCCCAGCAACCCGCGCCATTCGTCCCACCTGCCGAGCGGCCGACCCTGGCCAGCGAAGCGCCGTGGCCGAAGAACCACTTCCTGGGCATTGCCTACCACGATGTCTCGGACAACGATCCCGACCAGGCGGTGGTGGCAGTGCGTACCGAACGTTTGGTCGAGCAGTTGGCGTGGCTGCGCGAGAACGGTTACCAGGCGGTCAGCGTGAACCAGGTCCTCGCCGCACGCCGAGGTGGGCCGACACTGCCACCCAAAGCCGTGATGCTCAGCTTCGACGACGGCTACGCAAGCTTCTACACCCGCGTGATGCCGATTCTGCGGGCTTACAATTGGCCGGCTGTGCTGGCGCCGGTCGGCAGTTGGATCGACACCCCGCTGAACCAGCCGGTGGACTTTGCCGGTACGCCGCGTCCGCGGGGAGACTTCCTGACCTGGCAGCAGATTCGTGAAGTGTCCCAGTCGGGACTGGTGGAAATCGCCGCCCATACCGACGCCAATCACAAAGGCATACTCGCCAACCCTCAAGGCAATCTCGAGCCGGCCGCCACCACGCGTCGCTTTGACCCGGCGACCCAACGCTATGAAACCGAAGCCCAGTTCAAGGCACGGATGCGCGCTGATGTGGTGGGGATCTCCAACAAGATCAAAACCGTCACCGGCAAGGCACCTCGTGTGTGGGTATGGCCATATGGTGCGGCCGACGGCACTACCCTGGCCGTGGTGGGAGAGCACGGCTATGAGATGGCGCTGACCCTGGACGACGGTCTGGATGACTCGAACAAGCTGATGAACAGCCCGCGCTTTCTGGTAGCTTCGGATCCGGACGGCGAACACTTCGCCAGCAGCATGGTTTCGGTGCAGGCCAAGGCGCCGTTGCGCGTACTGCATGTGGACCTGGATCACGTCTACGATCCCGACCCGGCCCAACAGGCGCGCAATCTGGATGTATTGGTTCAGCGCGTGGTGGACATGGGAGCTGTCACGGTATTCCTGCAAGCCTACGCCGACCCCAAAGGCGACGGCCTGGTGCATTCGCTGTACTTCCCCAACCGCCACTTGCCGATGCGTGCCGACCTGTTCAACCGCGTCTCCTGGCAGCTGCATACCCGTGCCCATGCCAGTGTGTTTGCGTGGATGCCGGTGCTCAGTTTCGCCCTCGACTCCAAGTTGCCGCGCGTTACCCGCTGGGACCCGCAGACCGGCAAGGTGGCGCCCGATCCCGATCAATATCAGCGCCTGTCGCCCTTTGACCCGAAAGTGCGGCAGGTCATCGGCGAAATTTACGAAGACCTCGCACGCACCAGCAACAGCGGCATCGATGGCGTGCTGTATCACGATGACGCGGTGCTCAGCGACTTTGAAGACGCCAGCCCCGCAGCCCTCAAGGCGTACGCCGCCCAGGGCCTGCCGGACAACATCGCCGCGCTGCGCGCCGACCCCGCCGTGATGCAGCGTTGGACCCGCTTCAAGAGCCGCTACCTGATCGACTTCACCCACGAGTTGACCGGTAAGTTCCGCGCCATACGCGGCCCGCAGATCTTGACCGCGCGCAATATCTTCGCCGAACCGATGCTCAACCCGGCCAGCGAAGCCTGGTTCGCGCAGAACCTCGATGACTTCCTGCAGGCCTACGACTGGACCGCGCCGATGGCCATGCCGCTGATGGAAGGCCAATCGCTGAAAGACTCCAACGCCTGGCTGGAAAAACTGGTGGCCACGGTCAAGGCACGCCCCGGCGCTATGGAAAAAACCGTTTTCGAGCTGCAAGCCAAAGATTGGCGCACCAAAGCCGCACCGGATATCAGCGCAGAGCAACTGGCGCAATGGATGGGCGTGCTCAAACGCCAGGGGGTCAAGAGCTTTGGCTATTACCCGGACAACTTCCTGGAAAACTCCCCGGACTTGAAGACGATACGTCCGGCCCTTTCCAACCAGTGGAACCCTTGATCATGTTCGACAGAATCCTGGCTATATTCGTGCTGGCACTGGTATTGGGTGTGCCCCTGGGCCTGATCTTCCTGGTCACCGGGCAGTTCCTGATGGACTTCGTGTTTTTCTACCCGCTGTTCATGTCCGCGCTGTGGATCGCCGGCGGCCTGTACTTCTGGCTGCACTGGGAACGCCACTGGCCATGGCAGGAAGACACGCCGGCGCCGACCCTGGCCGGCAACCCGCTGATCTCGATCATCATCCCTTGCTACAACGAAGGCGATAACGTCGCCGACACCATGGCGGCCGCCCTGGCCCAGGTGTACACGAACATCGAAGTGATCGCGGTCAACGACGGCTCCAGCGACAACACTGCCGCAGTACTCGACGCGCTGGCGCTGCAACACCCACGCCTGCGCGTGCTGCACCTGGCGCAGAACCAGGGCAAGGCCGTGGCCCTGCGCATGGGCGCGGTGGCGGCGCGCAGCGAATACCTGGTGTGCATCGACGGCGATGCGTTGCTCGACAAAAACGCGGCGGCCTATATGGTCGCGCCGATGCTCGACAACCCGCGCCTGGGCGCCGTCACCGGCAACCCGCGTGTGCGCACACGCTCGACCCTGATCGGCCGGGTACAAGTGGGCGAGTTCTCCTCGATCATCGGCCTGATCAAGCGTACCCAGCGCGTGTTCGGGCGCATCTTCACGGTGTCGGGTGTGGTGGTGGCGTTCCGTAAGAAGGCGCTGGACCGCATCGACTACTGGAGCACCGACATGATCACCGAAGACATCGATGTCAGCTGGAAGCTGCAACTCGATCACTGGGCGATCTTCTACGAGCCGCGTGCGCTGTGCTGGATTCTCATGCCCGAAACCGTCGGCGGCCTGTGGAAACAGCGCCTGCGCTGGGCCCAGGGCGGCGCTGAAGTGCTGTTCAAGAATATCCGTGGCATCTGGCAATGGCGCCATCGCTACCTGTGGCCGCTGCTGTTCGAATACTGCCTGTCCACCGGCTGGGCCTTCACCTTCCTGCTCTCGGTGGTGTTCTGGGGCCTGGGCAAATTCATGGTGTTACCGCAGGCGATTACCGTCGACTCCCTGGTGCCGCCGGCGTTTACCGGACTGGTGCTGGCGATGGTGTGCCTGCTGCAGTTCGCGGTGAGCATCCTGATTGACCGGCGCTACGAAAAAGACCTGTGGAAAACCCTGTTCTGGACCGTGTGGTACCCGATGGTGTTCTGGCTGGTGAGCCTGTTCACCACCCTGGTCAGCTTTCCCAAGGTGTTGTTCAACCAGCACCAGAAACGCGCCCGCTGGGTCAGCCCGGACCGTGGTATCAAACCTGCCCAAGAGGAGGCGTGACGATGAAACTGGTCAGAACCCGCCAGAACCTGGTGATGTGGATTATCGATGTGGTGCTTACCCTGCTGGCCTGGGCCGGCCTGGTCTGGCTGCTGGCCCGGGGCATGAACGCCATGCTCGAAACCCACGGCGGCCCGCGCCTGGAAGCGCCGATCTTCGCCGCGCTCAACACCTTGCAAACCTACCTGTGGATCGCGCTGTTCAACGCCGTGATCCTGATTGCCTGGGCGCGCTACCAGCAACGCAAAGGGCGCAAATTCGCCCAGCGTCGCGCCGAGGCGAATGCCCTGAGCGACCAGCACTTGAGTGAAAGCTTCAAGCTGGGCGAGGGCGACCTGGAACAACTGCGCCGCCCCGGCGTGCTGGTGATTCACAACGACGAAGAGGGCGGCGTGGGGGAAGTGAAATCCCACGTGTCCCGCGATGTCGAACGCCCTGGCCTGGCCCTGGTGCCCGGCCCGGAAAAAGACAAAGGCCTTGGCTGATATCTTCAGTGCTGCACTACCCAATGTGGGAGGGGGCTTGAATTAATGCCGCCCTCTGTAGGAGCGAGCTTGCTCGCGAAAAACGTCAACGATAACGCGTGCTTCCTGAATGAACGCGGTGCCTGTAGTTTTTCGCGAGCAAGCTCGCTCCTACAAAAAACCTAACTGACTGGCATTAGGGCAAGCCCCCTCCCACATTGATACCTCCAGTGCTGTGAATGCGCACGGGTTCAAAAAAACTGATTGGATTTCCGATAAATGGGATCCAAATCACAAAACCGCCGCGAACTTTCCTCCCCTCCCCGGTACTAACCCTAACTCGATAACACCTGATGGCTAAATAATGGCGATCGCGGCTTGTTAGTCGAATCACGCTCGAAACAGTTGCCGCCGGTCGGATTAAACGTATCAGTGGTCAGGCCGGAAACTGTTCGATAATTATTTTTTGTTACTAATCATTAGGTTGACCGCAAACACGCTCGAACACCCGACAGCCCCCGCGTCTTGGTCTGCTGAACGTTCGATGTTAGCTTGCCGGCCTTTGATTTTCGACGGATCGAACATGCCTCTGCCAATGCCACGGACTCGGTTTCTTCTATGCACTTTCCTGCTCGCTTGCCTGAGCCTGAACACTGCATTCGCTGCCCCCACGCCCGGGGACCAGGACCTGATCCGCGATCGGCAGAACCGCCTGCTCGAAGAGCAACAGCGGCGCCTTGAAGAACTCAAGGATCTGCCCGGCAAAGCGGCCAAACCCGAGGCGCCCACCGCGCCCGCCGACACCCGTTGCTTCCCGATCAAGGACATCGAACTCAAAGGCGCCGACAGCCTGCCGGCCTCCGAGCGCGAGCGCCTGCTCAAGCCCTACGTCGGCCAATGCCTGGGCGTGTCCCAGCTCAACGACCTGCTCAAGGCCATCACCGATTACTACCTCGGCAAAGGCCGCGTCACCAGCCGCGCCTACCTGCCGCAGCAAGACCTCTCCACCGGCCACCTGCAAGTGCTGGTGGTGGAAGGCAAGCTCGAAGCCTTGCGCAGCGCCGAAGGCAGCACCGTGACCGAACGCGAACTGGCCATGGCGTTTCCTGGCAAGGTCGGCGAAGCGCTGAACCTGCGTGAAATCGAGCAACTGGTGGACCAGCTCAACCGCCTGCCGTCCAAACAAGCGCAGATGGAACTGACCCCCGGCAGCCAGGTAGGCGGCAGCGACGTGGTGGTCAAGAACACCGCGCAAAAGCCCTGGCGCGCCAGCCTGTCGCGCAATAACGACGGCCAGAAAAGCACCGGTGAACAGCAATGGGGCGCCGGCCTTGAATGGGACAGCCCGCTGGGCCTGGGCGACCAGTTGATTCTGCGCGGCGGCCATGACGCCATCAGCGACCACCAGAAAACCTCGAAAAACACCATGCTCTATTACAACGTGCCGTGGGGTTGGTGGAACTTCAGCTACACCTACAGCGAGAGCGACTACCGCACCTTCGGCGTGACCGACGACTTCAAATACAAGCAGGACGGCGACAACCAGAACCACCAACTGCGCGCCGAGCGAGTGATCCACCGTGATGACGTGAGCAAGACCTCGGTCAACGTCGGCCTGGCGCACCTGCGCACCAACAACTACATCCTCGACGTGCGCACCGCGCCCAGCAGCAACCGCCTCAGCGAACTGCAACTGGGCGTCAACCACGGGCGGCGTATCGGCACGGCCTTCGTCAACCTGGACCTGGGCATGCAAAGCGGTATCGGCCTGCTCGACGCCCAGTCGCAGGACGAGCGCGACGCCTTCGGCCGCCGCCAGCCGAACTCGCGCTACCGCAAATACACCGCCACCGTCAGCTACCTGCAACCGTTCAGCCTGTGGGGCGAGTCGTTCAGCTTCAGCAGCCTGGCCACCGGCCAGCGCAGTGAAGACCCGCTGTTCTCGCCCCAGCGCATGAGCCTCGGCGGCTCGGCTTCGGTGCGCGGTTTCAAGGATCAGTTGCTGACCGGCGACAGCGGCGGCTACTGGCGCAACGAAGTGCGCTGGGCACGCCCGGTGACCCTCGACTGGATGCGCCCGGCCTTCTTCGAGTACGGCGCCAGCGTCGGCTACGACCAGGGCGTGATCCGCAACGACCGCTACAACGACAACGTTCATGGCCGCGTGTCCAGCAACTCCCTGGAGCTGTTCGCCCGTGGCAAGAACGTCAGCACCAGCGTGACCTTTGCCCACTCGCTGGAAAGACCCGGCGTCGTCACCGAGCGCGAAGCGCCGATCTACTTCCGCCTGGATTTGTTCCTGTAATTCAACGTTGCGCCGCAGCGAGAAACTGAAAATGGACGTTCGACAATTTGCCTTCCTGGCCCGCCAACCTTCCGCCACCCTGAAGCCGCGAAACGCCTTCTTCGGCCTGCCCAAGCGCGGGCTGGCGCTGATCCTCGCCAACGCGCTGTTCTGGCAGCCACTGCTGGCCCAGGCCGAGGGCATTGTGGTCAGCGCGCCGGGCACTACCGTGGGCGCGGCGGGCAATGGCGTGCCGGTGGTGAACATCGCCACGCCCAACGGCGCAGGCTTGTCCCATAACCAGTTCCAGCAGTACAACGTCGGCCCCAACGGCGTGATCCTCAACAACGCCAACGGCGCGCTGCAAAACACCCAACTGGGCGGGATCATCGTCGGCAACCCCAACCTCAAGGGCGGCGCGGCCAGCGTCATCCTCAACGAAGTCAACGGCGGCAGCGCCAGCCAGTTGCGCGGCTATACCGAAGTGGCGGGGCAGTCGGCCAAAGTTATCGTCGCCAACCCGTACGGCGTGACCTGCGCCGGTTGCGGTTTCATCAACACCCCCAACGTCACCCTCACCACCGGCAAACCCATCATCGACCCGACCGGCCAGCTGAAAAGCTACCAGGTCGATGGCGGCGCGGTGACCATCGATGGCGAAGGCCTGAACGCCAGCAACGTCGACCGCTTCGACATCATCACCCGCTCGGCCAAGATCAACGCACAAATCAACGCCCGCGAACTCAACGTGATCGCCGGGCGCAACGACGTCGATGCACAAAGCCTGAAAACCACCGCTCGCGCCGACGACGGCAGCGCCAAGCCCGAATTGGCGATTGACTCATCGGCGCTGGGCGGCATGTACGCCGGCGCGATCAAACTGGTGGGCACCGAAGCCGGCGTGGGCGTGAAGCTCGACGGCACCCTGGCCGCCAGCGGTGGCGATATCCAGCTCGATGCCAATGGGCGCCTGAGCATGGCGCAGACCGCTGCCAGCGGCGCGATCAATGTCAAAGCCGCCAGCCTTGACGCCCAGGGACCGATGTATGCCGGTAACGCCCTGGAGGTGCAAACCCAGGGCGATCTCAACAGTCGCAAAAGCCTGGCCGCACGCGACCGCATTGCACTGTCCAGCGGCGGCACGCTGACCAACGCAGACATCATCGAAGCCGGCGTCAACGCCGATAACACCCGCAACTCCACAGGTGATGTCAGCCTGCGCGGCCAGGCCGTCAACAACAATGGCGCCAGCGTGATCGCCAGCCGCAGCTTGAGCGTCGATTCCCAGGCCTTGAACAACCAGGGCGGCACCCTCAGCGCCCGGCAAGGCACTCGCGTCACGGCGGCTGCCCTCGATAACCGCAACAACGGACGAGTCCTCAGCAACACCGCGCTGGCTATCGACGCCGGCGCGCTGCAGAACGGCCAGGGCGGATTGATCGCCAGTAACGGGCCGCTGACTGCCACGCTGGGCACGGTGCAAAATACCGGCGGCGAAATCTCCAGCCTGGACACTGCCAACCTGACGGTGACCACCCTGGACAACGTCGCGGGCCTGGTCACGGCGGGCAAGGCGTTGAGCCTCAGCGCCGGCACGCTCGACAACCAGAACGGGCGCGTCACCAGCCAGGGCGTTCTTCACCTCACCGGTAATCGCCTCGACAACCGTCAGAAAGGCCTGGTCGCCAGCACCGGCGGCGTGCAGGTCGACGTCGCCAACATCGACAACCGCAACGGCGAGCTGTCCAGCCGTGCGGGCGTGGCGGTGAACGGCACGCAATTGGATAACAGCGATGGCGGCCTGGTAGTGGCTGGCACTGGCCTGAACCTGAACGTCGATCAATTGCTCAACCGCAACCAAGGCCTGATCAGCAGCGAAGGGCTGCTCACCGTGACCACGGGCACCCTGGTCAACCGTGGTGGCGCGCTCTCCAGCGCCGGCCCGCTGAGCATCGCCGCCCGTGACGCGGTGGACAACCAGGGCGGCCGCCTGGTGACGGACGGCACCCTGACCCTGACCAGCGCAAGTGTCGACAACAGCCAACAGGGCACCCTGAGCGCGCGTAATGCGCTGCGCATCGACACTCGCGACCTGAACAATCAGCAAGGCGGTCAGGTGACCAGCGCCACCGGCCTGACCCTTGAACTCAATCGCGGCCAATTCAACAACCAGGGCGGGCTGATCAACGGCCCGCTCTTGATGCTCAACAACCTCAAGGACGTTAATAACCAGGGCGGCGAGATTTCCAGCAGCCAGGCCTTCACACTCACCGCCGACAACCTCGATAACAGCAGCGGCAAACTGCTGAGCAACGCCGCCCTGACCCTGCGCATCGGCCAGGCCCTGGCCAACGTCAAGGGCATGATTGCCGCCGCTGCGGTTGACGCAAGCGCTGCCAGCCTGGACAACAGCGGCGGCACCCTCACCAGCCGTGGCGACACCCTGCTCAACGTGAGCGGCCCATTGACCAACCAGGCCCAGGGCCTGATCAACGCGGCCAACCTTCTGAGCATCAATACCGCGAGCCTGGATAACCAGGGCGGCTCCTTGCTGGGCAGCGCGATTGCCGTGGACTTCGGCAGTGCCACCGGCGACCTGAACAACACCGGTGGCCTGATCACCACCGCCGGCAACCTGAGCATCAATCACCTGCGTGACCTCAGCAACCAGGGCGGCGAACTCTCCAGCGCGCAGACCCTGACCCTCAGTGGTCGCACCCTCGATAACAGCGCGGGCAAGCTGATCAGCAATAACCTGCTGGTGCTCAACGCCGAGACGCTGATCAACCAGAACGGGCTGATGTCCGGCTGGCAAGGCCTGAACGCCACTGCCGCAAGCCTGGACAACCGCAACGGCGGCACCCTGTCGAGCCGCTACGGCGACCTCAATGCCACGCTCACCGGTCGCCTGCTCAACAGCGGCGCGGGTGCGCTGGTCAGCCAGAAAGCGCTGACGGTCAGCGCCGCCGAGCTGGATAACAGCGACAAAGGCGCGCTTTCCAGCGCTGCCGAGCAAACCCTCAACGTCACCGGGCTGCTGAACAATGCCAACGGCGGCGCCATCGACAGCGGCACGGCCTTGAACCTGACCGCGCAGAACCTGGACAACACTGCCGGCACCATCAGCGGCGGCGCTGCCACTCGCCTGGACCTGCTGGCGACCCTGACCAACACCAACGGCAAGTTGGCCAGCGCTGGCCCGTTGCTGATCAGCCGTGCCGCGCAGATCGACAACCAGGGTGGGCAACTCGCCAGCCAAGGCCTGTTGACGCTGCTGACCGGCGGCCTGGATAACCGCAATCGCGGCACGCTGGCGGCCAACGAGCGCTTGAGCATCACCGCCAGCGGTCTGGTACAGAACGGCAACGACGGCTTGATCTACAGCCAGAACGCTGACCTCACGCTCAGCGCCAACCGTCTCGACAACGCCAGAGGCGCGGTGCAAAGCCAGGGCGGCCTGACCCTCGATGTGGTCGATGCGGTCGACAACCAGAGCGGCAAACTGATCGCTCAGGCCGGCAACCTCAAGGCCGGCGCGGCCAGCCTCGACAACCGGGGCGGCACCCTCGCCAGCCTCCAGGCCTTGCTGCAGACCCGAGTGGTCGGTGTGCTGCGCAACGGCTATGACCTCACCAACAATCGCCAGGGCGGCGTGATGCAGGGCCAGACCCTGGACCTGCAGGCCGGTGGCGTAGACAACTACGGCGGACGTATTTCCGCCCAGGCCGGCGACGGCCTGGTCACCACCGGCAACTTCGACAACCGCAACGGCGGGCTCTATGCCAAAGGCCTGATGCGCGTGGTCGGCCACGATTTCGATAACAGCGGCGACAACGATGGCCAGATTGCCGCCCGCCAGATCGACCTGGACCTCAGCGGCGCGTTGAATAACCGCCTGGGCATCATCGAAAGCGAATCCACCCTCAAGGTCCGCGCCGCCAGCCTGGACAACCAGACCGGCCGCCTGCGCGCACTGGGTAACAGCGGCACCACCGAGTTCGCCATTGGCGGGCTGTTCGACAACCGCGACGGCGTGCTGGAAACAGCCAACACCAACCTGAGCCTGGACGCCGACCGCCTGCAGAACCTCGGCGGCAATGTGCTGCATGTGGGCACCGGCACCTTCGGCATCGCGCCGCGCAATCTCAATGATGTAGGCGGCAGCCTGGTCACCCGTGGCGACCTGACCATCGCCCAGGACACCTGGACCAACAGCAGCGTGATCCAGGCCGGGCAACTGACCGTCAACGTCAACAGCCTCGAACAGACCGCGACCGGTCAATTGCTCGGCGCCCGGCGCTTTATCGGCAGCGGTGGCAACTGGTCCACCAACGGCCTGATCGCCAGCGACGGCGACCTTGACCTGAGCCTGAGCGGCGCGCTGAACAGCAGCGGGCGCATCAGCAGCCTGGGCAAACTGAACCTGACCGCCGCCCAGGCCAACTTGAGTGACACCGCCAGCATCGCCGGCGGTGGCGTGACCCGCGCCACCCTCAGCGGCACCCTGAACAACCGCGGCCGCCTGACCTCGGCCACCGACCTGCTGATCAACGCGGGCACGCTCAACAACTACGCCACGCTCGGCAGCGGGCAAACGCTCACGGTCAACACCGGCGCATTGCTCAACGACCACGGCCTGATCTTCAGCGGCGCCGACATGAGCCTGCGCGTGGCGTCGCTGAACAACAGCTACGGCGACCTCTACAGCATGGGCAACCTGAGTGTCGATCGCGACGGCAAGGGCGGCCTGGCCGACAGCATTATCAACAGCTCATCGAGCATGCAGAGTGATGGTGACCTGACCCTCACCGCCGCCACGATCAAAAACGAACGTGCGGTACTGACCGTCAACGACGCGGGTGTCTACACCGCCTCGGCCACCGAGGGCGCGTGCATCAAGTACGTCAACGCCGGTGACTGCAAAGCAGGCGGCACCCCGCGCAACTACGTGTGGGAGTTGCTGACCCGCGACAAACTGGAAGTGACCGCCGCCAGTGCCGGTTCGAGTATCACCGCCGGCGGCAACATGACCCTGGCGGGCGGCGACCTGCTCAACAGCAGCAGCTCGATCGCGGCCGGCGGTAACTTCACGGCGCGCCTGAACAACCTGGTCAACACCGGCATCGAAACCGGCGAGACCGAGACCTATCGTCTGTTCACGTCAGAGCGCACCAAGCACCCTGGACGCTGGTTCGATGCAGCCGCCGCACTTACCAACAAATACTGGTACAAAAGCGCCGGTTACAACCCCAATGACCTCGGCGGCCTTGAGGCCACGGTGGCCAACTTCATCGGCATGATGGAGATCGAGCGCACGCAGTTCGGCAAGGTCACCAAAATCGCCAGCGATGATCAGCGTTATGCTGCCGTGATTCAGGCTGGCGGCGCGGTGGACGTCAAGGCGCAGGCCGGTATCGACAACAGCGTGGTGCGCCCGGGTTACACCTACATCGGGGCGGGTGCAAAAACCACCACCGGCGCGACCGGCGCCAGTGCCGCCAACGGTTACTCGACCCGCGTCACCCTCAACGCGCAATTGCCTCCGGACCTGGCCCAGCAGCAGATCAACCCGCTGAGCTTGCCCGGCTTTACCTTGCCCAGCGGCCAGGGCGGCCTGTTCCGCCTCAGCGGCCAAAGCGCCAGTGCGCCGGCCAGTACCGGCCCGCAAGGCTGGAGCCTGGGCGGCGGCAGCGTAGACCGAGCCCCGGCTTCCGGGCCGGTCGTACCCGCCGCAGGCACCTCGGCCGACGGTGTCACCATCAACCGCGTGCAAGGCCTGCCGGACAGCCAGTTCGTCTCCAACCCACAGAAATACCTGATCGAAACCAACCCGCAGCTGACCAATCTCGGCCAGTTCCTCAGTTCCGATTACATGCTGTCCAAGCTCGGCTACGACCCCGACCAGGCGCAAAAACGCCTGGGTGATGGCCTCTATGAACAGCGCCTGATTCAGCAAGCGGTCATTGCCCGCACCGGCCAGCGCTTCATCGACGGCCAAACCAGCGACACGGCGATGTTCAAGTACCTGATGGACAACGCCATCGGCAGCCGTCAGGCGCTCAATTTGTCGGTCGGTGTAAGCCTCACCGCCGAACAAGTCGCGGCCCTGACCCACGACATCGTGTGGATGGAAAACGCCACCGTCGCCGGCCAGCAAGTGCTGGTGCCGGTGCTCTACCTGGCCCAGGCCAACAACCGCCTGGCGCCCAATGGCGCGTTGATCACCGGCAGCGACCTGAGCCTGGTCAGCGGCACAGACCTGACCAACGTCGGCACCCTGCGCGCCACCAATAACCTGGCCGCCAGCGCCGGGCGCAACATGGTCAACAGCGGCCTCATCGCAGCGGGCAACCGTCTCGACCTGCTGGCCGGCAACAGCCTCACCAACCGCGCCGGCGGCATCATCAGCGGGCGCGACGTCAGCGCCGCTGCGGTAAATGGCGATGTGCTCAACGAACGCACCGTCACCAGCCACCAGAGCAGCAGCGGCTATCGCACCGAACGCACCGACTTCGTCGACAACGCCGCGCGCATCGAAGCCGCCAACAGCCTGACCCTGCAAGCCGGTCGCGACATCAACAGCACCGGCGGTGTACTCAAGAGCGGTACCGACACCCGTATCCAGGCCGGGCGTGACGTGAACCTCGTCACTGCCGAACAACGTAACGCCAATAGCGTCAGCACCTACTCACGCAGCAGCAACGTGACCCAGTACGGCACCGTGGTAGAAGCCGGGCGGGACTTCCAGATTGTGGCGGCACGGGACATCAGCGCCATCGGCAGCCAGTTGAATGCCACGCGTGATCTGGCGTTGGTGGCCAAGGGCAATGTGAACCTGGCTTCGGCGGCGAATGAACAGCATTCGGCGTTCAATTCCAAGAAGGTCACCAGCAAAGAGGATCACGTTCAGCAGGTAGGCACCTCATTGGTGGCCGGCGAAAACCTCTCCCTGAGTGCAGGCAACGACCTCGCCGTCAGCGCCAGTCGCGCGAGCGCGGGCAAGGAAGCCTACCTCTATGCGGGCAATGATCTGACGCTGAAGGCCGCCCAAGACAGCGACTACAGCTATTACCGCAAGACCAAAACCAGCAAAGGGTTGCTGTCCAGCAGCCAGAAAACGCGCATCGACAGCAGTAACCAGATTACCCAACAGGGTTCCTCCATCAGCGCCGACACGGTGGTCGTGCGTGCCGGTCGCGACATCGGCACGAGCGCCAGTGACGTGGTGTCCACGAACGCCACCAGCCTGATTGCCGGGCGTAATGTGGTGATTGATGGGGCAACGGAAACCTTTGAACAAAGCCATTCGTCCTCGACCAAAAAATCGGGCTTGATGAGCAGCGGCGGCATCGGCGTTACGTTGGGCTCAAGCAGCAATAAAAACACCCTCAACAGCAGCACCGAAACCACCCGGGCCAGCAACATCGGCAGCGTGCTGGGCAGCGTGGATATCCGGGCGGGCAAAGAGCTCACCATCAAAGGCTCTGACGTGGTTGCCGGTAAAGACATCAGCCTGGTTGGGCAAAATGTCAGCATCCTGGCGTCCGAAAACAACAACCGCAGCGAACAGACGGCCAAAAGCAAAACCAGTGGTTTGACCCTGGCACTCTCCGGCACCGTGGGTAGCGCGGTGGACTCCGCTTACCGAACTGCCAAGCAAGCCAAAAGCGAGGACGACGGCCGCCTCTCGGCGCTGCAAGGTGTGAAGGCGGGTTTGACGGGGGTGCAGGCGTGGCAAGCGGCGCAGCAGGATGGCGGCATGACCGGCGCCAACGCTGGGCAGTTTGTAGGTATCAGCATCTCCCTGGGGTCGCAGAAGTCCGACTCCAGACAGACGCAGGAACAAACCCTCAGCCAGGGCAGCAACCTGACGGCGGGCAATAACCTCACCATCGTGGCGCAGGGGAATGGCACGCCGGGAGACGCCGGTGATATCCGCGTTCAAGGCAGCAAGCTCCAGGCCAGCAATGAAATGACGCTGGCTGCGGAGCGTGATATTCGCCTGGAGGCTGCGGCCAACAATCAAAAGCTCGATGGCAAAAACAGCAGCAGCGGTGGAGCGATTGGCATCAGTCTGGGCGTGGGTTCCGGAGAAAGTGGCCTGAGTATCTTCGCCAATGCGAACAAGGGCACCGGCAACGAGAAGGGCACCGGCACCACCTGGACGGAGACAACGCTGGACGCGGGCAAACAGGTCAGCCTGATCAGCGGACGAGACACCGCCCTCAAAGGCGCGCAAGTCAGCGCAGACAAAATCACCGCTACCGTGGGTCGCGACTTCACGCTGCAAAGCCTGCAGGACACCGATAACTACAAGTCCAAGCAAACGGATGTCAGTGGGGGCGTCAGTTTTGCCATCATCGGCAGCGGCGCCAGCGCCAACCTGAGCATCAGCAAAAGCAAGATCGACTCCAAATACCAGAGTGTGCAGGAGCAGACCGGCCTGTTCGGCGGCAAGGGCGGCTACCAGATCGATGTGGGCAACCATACCCAACTCGATGGCAGCGTGATCGCCAGCACGGCCACGCCGGACAAAAACCGCCTGAACACCGGCACCCTGGGCTGGAGCGTTTTAAAGAACAAGGCTGACTACACAAGCCAGTTGCAGAGCGCCAGCGTCAGCAGTGGCAGCGATGGCACCAACGCGTTCATCAGCAACATGCCCAGCGGCAGTTTGATCGCGTTCAATCATGGCGACAGTGACAGCGGCACCACGTCCTCGGCCATTTCCAACGGCACCCTCAACATCCGCGACCCTGCCAAACAGCAGCAGGACGTGGCAACGCTGAGCCACGATGTTGAACACGCCAACGGCGCCATCAGCCCCATCTTCGATAAGGAGAAAGAGCAGAAACGGCTGCGGCAGGTGCAGTTGATTGCGGATATCGGTACTCAAGCGGCGGATATCACACGCACTCAAGGTGCCATTAACGCGGCCAATGCTCAAAAAGATCCCGAAGCGATAGCGGCTGCGCGAGACAAACTTATCCGTGAGGGCAATACCCAGCCGACGGATAAAGAGATCGCCGCACAGGTGACCCGTACGGTGATGCAGCCGTACGGAACGGGGGGCGATTATCAACGTGCCGCTCAAGCGGTGACGGCAGCTTTGCAAGGACTGGCAGGCGGGGACATCGGCTCCGCCCTCGCAGGCGCGTCGGCGCCCTATCTGGCGAACATCATCAAGCAGTCAGCGCGGGACAACGATACCGCCCGAATCATGGCCCACGTGGTATTGGGTGCTGTAGTTGCACAGGCCCAAGGGAACTCGGCGGTTGCCGGTGCCGCTGGAGCTGGCACGGGGGAGTTGATTGCGGCGCAGTTGTATCCTGGTATTAAAACCGAGAATTTGAGCGAGAAGCAGAAACAGACCGTATCGGCGCTTTCGACATTGGCATCGGGTTTGGCAGGCGGGCTTGCAGGAGGCGACCTGAGCGGTGCACTTGCCGGTGCAAAGGCTGGCAACAATGCTGTTGAGAACAACTCAATGGGTGATATTGCCAGTGCATTAGCTGAGGGTAAGACGCTCGAACAAAAGGCTGAAGAGCGCATCAAGGCTGAAAATGAGCGCTACAAGGAGCAAAACTGTGCGGGACTGAGCGCAGAGGCGTGCTCGGCGCAAATGTATGCCGAGCGCCGTGAAAGCCTTGCTTATACGTTGGTGGGTGGTGTTGTTGTAATCGGAACAGTGACAGGAGGCATGTTGCTTGGTCCAGCCCTGTTAAATGCATGTGGGATGAACCCGGTAGCTTGTACCGAACTGACCATAGCAGCAGCAGAGGTGCCTTTTGGTGCCGCGATGGCTGGCGGTGGGGCGTTAGGTGTGGGAGGCTTTGGCAGTCTTGGGGTGAAGGAGGTAGCTGCTACTGCGGATGCTGCTGCGGCGGCGCGGAATGTTGAGGCTGTAAAAGGTGGCGCTCTTGATGCAAAAGGGCTAGGTCAGACAGGTGGAGCCGTTACTTCGGGTACGACACTTGATCTGTTTTCAGCCACCCGAGGTAAAGATCTTTCGAAGCTAACCAATCAGCAGGTTGGTGACCTAGGTGAAGATATCTCCAAGGTCTTCTTGCGTGACAACAACCACACTGACATCTTCGCTGTGCAGAACCGCAGTGGTAACGGTATCGACATTGTCAGCCGTACACCGGATGGCCGCCTCGCGTTCACTGAAGTAAAAACTTCGCGAACGGGGAATGTGGGAGATCTTTCTGTACGACAGCAGAACATGACAACGTTCATCGAGGATGTTCTGGGTCAGGCAGCTAGTCGACAAGGTCGTTACAAGAGCATCAGCGTGGCAGAGCAGCAGCAGGCTAGGCAGATGCTTCGGGAGTTCAGGCGTGCCCCTGAAAATGTGAGTGGTAATTTGATCGGCGTTGACCTACAGGGTGAAGTATTGCGGGTCTCACCTTGGGCGCGTAATTGACTGATGGGGCGTACCAGAATGAAAAAAATAGAAGAAATCCTAGAGCAGCATCGGCACTGGCTGTCTCAGTCGGATGGGATGCTGGCTCAAGAGCTTGAGTACCTTGAAGAGGATCTTGCCTGTGACTCCTTGGAGGGGTTGGGCAATGTATCTGATTCATTGGGGATACTTGCAGTTTGTCACGGTATACAGGGAGAGGTTTCTATTTGTGCCGGTGATATTTCTGGCTGGGAGGAAGTATCCCGCGCGATGATTTACCGCTATTGGGTGCTAATGCTCAGAGCTAAGACCTTTTCTAATACGAGCTTTCTTCAAGGCATTAGAAACGCCCCGAATCTGACCAATCAGTTGAGCAATGCAGGTTGCTTACTTGCAGGTTTCATTGCTGCGGATAGGCATGATCTAGCGGAGTCGGTCGCCGATGTGCTTGTTGGGATGTTAACTGTTGATGGAGCTGTTGATCCCGGCTATCTCAAAGAGCGTCGATTCGAACCTTTCATGCTGTGGCTCTATTCTGTCTATTCGGGTGGGAATACACCTGCCCTGATTGAGTCTATGGATCTCGGCATTTACAAGAAAGTGATAGACAGTTGGGCAGATGAGCAAAGGCTTGCCGGTGTACTGGACGAGGTATGCCAATATCACTTAGCTAACTCCGAAGATAAGGGCGGGGCTTGGGACCCGGAGTTCAAAAACCCACCTTTTGATTTGCTGCCTTTGGAGGTTTTCGCAATTTTTAAGGTTCGCCAACAGTGCGGGTTGAAGTCACTTGCAGTTGCGAATCCCTTGTTATCTATTGAAGTGGCTGCATTGGAGAATCTGGCTTTCAAGCCTGATGACATTTCTGTAAGGGTTGAGACAGCCTATAGAAATTTCTTCAGCTAAAGTACAGATAGAACAATCGGGAGCGACCCTGATAAGCGATAGGGGACAGACCACGTTTTTCGTAGATGTTGATGTGGCTGGATAGCAGTTCACTTGATGCAAAAGGTGCGCTCTTGATGCAAAAGCTACTGGCGGTGCTGCTGGAAAGGCAGATGATCTCGCCTCTACCGGGACAGCTGTTCGTCCTACACCCCAAAAATCTGAGATTGATGTTGGCGCTGATCTTGGTGCGGGAGCTCGCCCACAAGTCAGTTATAAAAATGGGCAAGAAGTCCCTTATGGCACTTCAGGTAGTGTCCGTCCAGACTGGTGTGTGGGTAACGTATGCAGCGTTGAAGTGAAAAACTACAACATTGTAAAAAATCAAAGCGGATTGATTAGTAATGTTTCCAACCAAGCCCTCCAGCGAGCTGAAAATTTACCGCAAGGAATGCAGCAGCAAGTCGTTATTGATATTCGAGGGCAAGCTGTCACGCTTGTGCAGGAGAAATAGGGGTCAGACCACGGTTTGAAAAACAGTGGTCTGACCCCTATTTCCCCAGCTGGGGCCCACTGCAGGCAGCCTCAAGGAGACCTATGCGGCGCTCAAAGCTGTAGTGGAGAGCGGTGGTGTTTGGGACGCGGTCAAGCAGCCGTATATTGATCGCATAGACCGACTGCAAGCGCAGTATGAAGAAGCCGGGCCCAGTGGCTCCTTTAACGCCGGGGTTGAAACTGGAAGGCTGATCAGCGATATGGCTGCGGTCCTTTCAGCTGGCGGTGGGCTGGTGAAGGGTGGCGCCTTGCTGGCGGAGAAGGTTACGGCTAAGGTCGCTGCTCGAATAGAGTTGGGGGGCGCGAAAGCAACTCCTTCAGGGCTGGTTTCTGGAGAAACTGGCTTTGTAGATGCTGGTAAGGCTGCTGCTAACGATGCGGATTTCGCGGGTGCAAAAGCAACTACTGGCGCTCCCAATACACCCAGGTTCATTACGGACTCTGCCGGTAATACTATTGATTTAGATTATACCAAGGGACTCAGGGAAACGAATGTGACGGTCACGGGAACGCGTGGTGGTGTTCAGTATCCGTTGCAAGGGCAAACTCCCGATTCTTATGCAAATCTTGGAAATGGGCATGTTGTTGTCTACGGTCCTGAGGGGCGTGCGCTATATGATGTGTCTAGCTCTCGGATTAAGGTGGTCGAATGGAACCAAGCTCCGAATGGAACATATTTCCCCAAGAAGGGAAGTGATACAAAAGCTTTTGAGGGAAATGTTCCTCAGTCGGTTCTTGATAGCTTAGGGTTGAAATGATGAAAGTTTATCAGGGTAATATTTCTAAAGAGTCGTTGAATCTGTTTGTTTCAGATATTGGCTCCGGGGAGTTTTTTTCATATGTAGGGCACTTGGTTTCATTAGAACAGGCAATTTCTGTTCTAGGTTTGCTCTCTCCTGATTTTATTGAGGTCAGTGGTCACATTTTCTGGCTGCCTAACGCTCAGCAATACGATCCGCAAAAATTTCATTTGAACGGGCTGGTTGAGACCGAATCTAGTATGTTGGAACAAAGTACATCGCGTAGAGACGTTGAACGATACAGAAATATTTTTTCAATAAATCAGTTCTTTTCAAAGTGGGAGGATGCACCGGGCCGACCCGTATTTAAAGTGGGCCTGTCGGAAGAAGATTATCGTCTTTGTCATTTATTTGCTGAACAGATCACTAGATATTGGAAGCGCGCGTTATCCGATGCCTTTCCAGAGAAGGTATTTCAGTTTGAAATTGCTGACGATCTTCTCGATGAATATGGCGTCTGTCTGACATTCTGGCAGTCGTAGTTTTAAGAGCGCACAGGATGTGTCCGCGCCATTAAAACCACTGCCAGAGACTAAACAATAATTATGCGTTTAGAAATGGTGGAGAAATAGGGGTCAGACCACGGTTTGGAAAAT
Organism: Pseudomonas sp. 37 R 15; assembly: GCF_900004865.1. Lineage (NCBI taxonomy): Bacteria > Pseudomonadati > Pseudomonadota > Gammaproteobacteria > Pseudomonadales > Pseudomonadaceae > Pseudomonas > Pseudomonas sp. 37 R 15. The sequence continues at coordinate 57,265 of NZ_CVTV01000053.1, forward strand.
AGTGGTCTGACCCCTATTTCCGCAGGCACACATTATGTCCCGCGGTAGAGTACTTTGGTGATGATGGGTTTTATAAAGACGGACCCTATGAATCGGGTGCTAAGGGCGAGGTGTGGCTGTTCGGCTGGGATAGCACCGGGACTGCTTTCGGTTTCGACAGTGGAGACAACTGGCGATTGTTGGAAATCGACAATATGCGTTGGATAACGCGACTTGACTTGTCGTTTCGTCAGTTCGTCGAAGGGGTGTTGGTATGTTATCCACAGCGGCCGATAAGCTTTGCGAATGGAGTTTGGCGCGACTCGGGAGATGTTTCTTACACCCTATCGGATTAGGCATAAAAGCGTGCTGAGCCTAAAAAAGTGGAAAAGGCGCGCATTTATCTGAGGGAAATAGGGGTCAGACCACGTTTTGCGTTTTTTAGAGTTCAGTGAGGTTGCTCTTTAAAAATATGGTTTATTTTTGGAGAAATAGGGTAGACCACGGTTTTGCGTTTTTAGAGTTTAGTAGAGTTGCTCTTTTAAATAGAAGAATAGTGGTCTGACCCCTATTTCCCCGAGCCTGATGACTTCTGAAGGCGTTCCTGCAAGTGCCTTTGGGAACAGAAATATTGCTGATTTGGCTAGGTACACCGGTGATGGAGCTCCGGTGGTTGTCCGCATTGTTGACAACACGAAAGGTACGGACTTTTCCCATTTTGTTGTGGTGGATGGGGTTACAACTAGAAATGGAATCTCCGTTGTAGCTATTCGCGATCCGCACGGGGCCCAATATTTCAGTCCCATCAGTACCTTTCAAAGAAACTTTTCAGGTGAGGTTGTTGTTCCTCGGAGTGCACTTAAGTGAAATTAATTATCGACTTCCCTGAGAACATGATCACGAATGAATTACTCAGGCAGGAACGAATACCCTGCTTTTGCAAGGTCTCAAAAGAATTTGAAATTTCGTTTTCGGATACGGTTCCTGAGTCATCTGGGGTGGTATCAGAATGGGATCGTAGAGAGCTGGAGTTAAGAGCCGTTGCGGGGGCGGGCGGTCGATATACGCATTTCGCTAATGGTTTGATTACATTGCATAAAATTAATGAAGGCGTTTACAAGATCCTTGATCTTGAGATGTTTTATAGAAGTTATGGCTGGTGCGCTGTCTTACGGGGTGGGGAGTATGCGCCTCCCGGAGATTTTTGGGATGAAGAGTAAAGACTTTCTGATGAGTGCTAGGCTGGGAGAAATAGGGGGCAGACCCTGAGCAATCCCCACAAATTTACCCTAAGCTCAGCGCTTGATGGCGCACCTCATCACGCAGTGGAGAAATAGGGGTCAGACCACGGTTTGAAAAATAGTGGTATGACCCCTATTTCCGCTAGAACACTGCCTGATGGCCGTATTCGTTACTACACACAAGAGGTTCCTGCAAGGACAGAAGGACCTACTCGGGGTGCTTCTTTCGCCACGGAGTTTGATCCTAAAACGGGCAGTACGAGGCAATGGATGGAAAGCTATGACCATGCAGGAGAAGTAATCCGTGTCCACCCGAAAAGTATTAATGGGCAGCCGGTTGATGCTCAGCACTACCCTCCGACCGGAGCAGAGCTAAAGAGTTGGGGGCAGCAATGAGCATGGAAGACATAGTGGCTGACAGACTTGGAAGAGTGGTTGCTGATGGATTTGATATTTTTAAAATATCAAAAGAGGCACTTGATATTTACCAAGATCCAAACCTTTCTCTCACAAAAGATTTAGACATTGCGTTGTTGTCACTAATGGCAATGGTCGAAGGGCCAGAGTTTGAGATGACAGAAAAAGAATTTTATGATTTTTTATCTGATATTCGACAGATGTAGTTTCCAATATACCCAACTTGATCAGGCACTATCGACACCGGCCTTGCGCCGGTGTTTTGCACCCTATGTGCACCCTTTTTGCCGCCTTCCTGCACTCATCCTGTAGTCTTCTTGTACTCAAGCTGTACCCTTTTTGTAGTCCTTTTGTCTCCTTTTTGTCTACCAACCTGACGACCTACGGTCTACCTGCTCAATACGCCCTTTTTCAGCATGAATTTTCGCTCCTTAACAGGAGCAAAATCTCAATACACAACACGCACCTCTCGCGAGGTGGGTATTTTCTATATGTATCAATTAGTTATCCGGTTTCGGTCTTCTAGGTGCTGCTATACACTTGGGACTAGGGGTCAGACCACGTTTTGCGTTTTTTAGAGTTCAGTGAAGTTGCTCTTTAAAAATATAGTTTATTTTTTGGGGAAATAGGGTAAACCACGGTTTTGCGTTTTTAGAGTTTGGTAGAGTTGCTCTTTTAAAGCATGATTTGTTTTTTTGTAATTATTTTATTTTGTCGGCCTAGTGATCGACGGCTAAACTGTAAGCTCTTATCCAATTAGGGGTTTATATGGCTCGCCGTCCCAGGGTTTTACTGCCGGATATCCCGTTGCATATTATTCAGCGGGGAAACAATCGGGCTGCGTGTTTTTATTCAGATAAAGACTATATTTTTTACATTGATACATTAGCCGTGCTTGCTGAGCTGTACGGTTGTAAAGTTCACGCATTGTGCTTGATGACAAATCATGTTCATTTATTGTTGACTCCCACCTGCTGCGCGGGGGCTGGCCTACTTATGAAGGGGCTGGGGCAGCGCTACGTTCAATATGTCAATCGAACATATCAGCGAACGGGCACGTTGTGGGAAGGTCGTTTCCGCTCCTGTTTGGTTCAACAAGAAAACTATGTTTTAGCTTGCTATCGATATATCGAAATGAACCCGGTCAGAGCGGGTATGGTTGCTCATCCGGGCGACTATCGCTGGACCAGCTATACGGCAAACGCACAGGGCAAGTTATCAGGCTTTATAAGCCCGCATGCAGTCTATAGCGAGTTAGGTAGCGGCGCCGCGCAACGAGCCGAAGCTTACCGGTCTATATTCATGGATCGGCTTTCACCTGAATTGATAGAACAAATTCGATCTTCTACGAACGGTAATTACGTTTTGGGGGATCAGAAGTTCGCATCAGAGATTGCGCAGGTATTAGGTAAAAGAGTTTCACCGGGTGTGTCAGGACGCCCGAAAAAGTTTGAGTTAAAAAATAGAAGAATAGTGGTCTGACCCCTATTTCCCTATTTCCCGGGTAATAAATCAATTGCCGACTCCGATCCTGCTTTACGCGATGCTTTGCAAGCGGCTTTGGATTCAGGAAAAGCCAAGGTTCAAGGTGTAACAGTCAAAGTCGGTGTCCCCGCCCCCAGTAAAACAGGTGTAGCAGAATTTAAGGTGGAACCATGGACCAAGAAGTAATTCAGTTCGAGCGCTCGGGCGTAAACCCGAAATGGCCCTCCTACAAAAGTGTGCTGGGGCGCATAGCCAAGGGGCCACACGTCTCAGATGAATACGAGTTGAATGGCATCCGTGAATATGTTGAGCGCGGCGATGCATTTGCGAAGCCATCAATGCCTGTACCGAATAGTGACAACGTTACGCGTAGTACCTCCGAATGGATGGCCGTCACACGAGCCCATAAGGTATTGGCAACCGCACCAGATAATCCGCAATGGCTTCTGGAATTGGCCCATTGGCTGCGCTATTACCAAGTAGGAATTTGGCAGTTGTTCTTCTGGGCGGGTCAGTTCGACATTATTGCCAAAGCGGCAGGCAATGATCGACGCCGCCAAAACTACAGCATCCAAACCGCCAGCAATATGATGGCCGCCATGGCGATCCTAGGCTGGAAGGATGCCGTCATCCATCAGGGCTATCTCACCCATGCGGCTCTCAACCGTGGGCATCAATTAGTGATTGAGTACGAAGAGCAACACCGCCGCGCCCAAGCTTTTATGCTGCGTGTGTTTGCCGATTGGGTGGGCGATGTCTCGCATCAATGGCCTGCTTATGCTTACGACGAACCCATCTACGAAGCCTTGTTGGCCAAGTGGCGCACTCCCAGCCCCGACGACCTGATGCCCTGCCTATTGGCCGCGTGTGACCGCCACACCTGGCAAACCGGCAAAGAGAGCCAGAAGAATTCCTACGACTTCAATCAGGACTGGCACTTGGAACGCGTGCCGGTGGAAATTCTCTATATCCTGCGCCTGCGCCAGTGGGAGGGTTTAGCCAATCCGCAGAAGATTGATCATCCGCTGCTGGCCGCGCCCTTTGACCAATTGCCGCCCGAGCAACCGGTGCCTGAGTTGGACGAGTTGATGCAAGGTGTGCTCAAACGCGCGAGGGAAGACTGGCCACAGTACGATGAAGTGTTGTCGTTGCCAGCATTGAGGAGTTGAATGGTGCAAAGGGGGGAGGCAGTGCCACACTTCATGCGGCTGATGATATTCGGTCCTCGCAGAATAGCGTTTGGAAAGGGGAAATAGGGGTCAGACCACGTTGTTGCGTTTTTTAGAGTCCAGCAAATCTGTCCCTTTTCACTGGTGAGGGTTGCACCCTAATGACTACGTATAAGCTTGAGTTTCGTCATAGGCCAAAACTTTCAGAGCCTATTGAAAAGCGGCACGAAAATTTTCTCGAAAAATTGTCAGGCTTAGGTAAGCCATGGGATTTGGCCGGTGCTGTAGAAGTTCCCGATATTGAAGGCGAGCTTGTTGTTTCTGTTTCTTTAGATAAGTTTCTCCCAAAGGGGATAAAAGGCCGAATTGCATATTCTCTTAGAAGTGAGAAATATCTAGAAGATGATGCTCAATTTGATGACTCTCTATTCATTGAGTTTTCGAATGCTGAAATTGATTATTTAGACTTATTGAAAAAAATTTTCCCTGCGTATGTAGAGGCTTTTGGTGCCTATAGAGCTTCACTGCATGATTGGTCTGTCACTAGAAGCGACTGGCCGGCAGTATTAGCTGCATGCGATGCTACAAAAAGAGACATTAACGGGAGAGATGGCGTTTTTCGTATAAATGCGGCTAATTATTTTGATGAGAAATTATGCCTTCGCGCATTTGGGAAAAGCCCTCAACAGATTATTAAGTGTCTCAAGGGGCACGTTGAGAATGCTTCGGAATTGGCTGGAGGTGTGTTGATTGTTGTTAGCTATACGTTGCTGTCAACTAGCGAGATAACTACTACTGGAGAGCGATTAAAAGAACTTTTGGTTGGGGCGAGATAGGGGGCGTACCACGCTTTTGCATTTTTTAGAGTTCAGAAAATTTGCTCTTGGGAATAGGGGTCAGACCCTGAGGGATCCCGACAAATTCACCCTTAGCTCTGCGCTTGATGTCGCACCTCATCACGCAGAGCCCGCTCCAATATTTCCAAGTATCCTCGTCCTCCAAAATCTGTGCAGAATCGCCAGTATTCCAGGCCTGGTCGCCACAATGAGAGCACTCCAGTTTAGAGACGCCCGGCCCTGTCGCAGAAGTCCCATCGACTAGTTGCGCAAAACAATAGATATCCTCCCTGAGTTTCGGCGGCTTCTCCCGAGCTCAGGTAGGCCTCCACTGACGTGGCAGCAGCTGAGTCAATCCCACTCGCCCGCTGCGCCAACGCTATTAAAACCAACCCCACCCCTAAATTCCGATAAGTGGGATCCAATTCACACATTCCCTCGCGAACTTTTCCCCCGTTCCTTGTACTAACTTATTCGGCGATCTGATGGCTAAGTAATGGCATTTTCCCGATATGGCAATAAGAGCTGACGTTCTATCTCCAGCCAGCCTGACGATCGCATGTCGACAGTAATGAGCGAGCCCCCAGCGCCGGTTACTGCTGCATGTCCTTAATGCCCGCTGCAACGAGACTACGAAAATGGATGTTCGACAATTCGCCTTCCTGGCCCGCCAACCTTCTGCTGCCCTGAAGCCGCGAAACGCATTCTTCGGCCTGCCCAAGCGCGGGCTGGCGTTGATCCTCGCCAACGCGCTGTTCTGGCAGCCGTTGCTGGCCCAGGCCGAGGGCATCGTGGTCAGTGCGCCGGGTACCACGGTGGGCGCGGCGGGCAATGGCGTGCCGGTGGTGAATATCGCCACGCCGAACGGCGCGGGTCTGTCTCATAACCAGTTCAAGGACTACAACGTCGGCCCCAACGGCGTGATCCTCAACAATGGCAACGGCCCTATGGTCAACACCCAACTGGGCGGGATCATTGTCGGCAACCCCAACCTCAAGGGCGGCGCGGCCAACGTCATCCTCAACGAAGTCAACGGCGGCAGCGCCAGTCAGTTGCGCGGTTATACCGAAGTGGCGGGGCAGTCGGCCAAGGTCATCGTGGCCAACCCGTACGGTGTGACGTGCAGCGGTTGCGGCTTTATCAATACGCCCAACGTGACCCTGACCACGGGTAAGCCGGTCATCGACCCGACCGGCCAGTTGAAAAGCTACCAGGTCGATGGCGGTGCCGTGACCATCGACGGCGAAGGCTTGAACGCCAGCAACGTCGAGCGCTTCGACATCATCACCCGCTCGGCCAAGATCAACGCACAAATCAACGCCCGCGAACTCAACGTGATCGCCGGGCGTAACGACGTCGATGCGCAAAGCCTGAAAACCAACGTGCGCGCTGACGACGGCAGCGCCAAGCCGGAGCTGGCGATTGACTCGTCGGCCCTGGGCGGCATGTATGCCGGCGCGATCAAGCTGGTGGGCACCGAGGCCGGTGTGGGCGTGAAGCTCGACGGTACGCTCGCAGCCAGTGGTGGCGATATCCAGCTCGACGCCAACGGCCGCCTGAGCATGGCGCAGGCGGCGGCCACCGGTAACGTCAAGGTCAGCGCACAGACCGTCGACCTCACCGACAAGGTCTACGCCAACGGCAACGTGCGACTGAGCAGCGCCCAGGCCCTGGTCAACCGCAAGAGCATTGCCGCCGGCCAGCGCATCGAGATCAACGCGACCAGCGTGAACAACCCCGGCATCATCGAAGCCGGCGTCGCTGCCGATAACACCCGCAACACCACCGGCGATCTGGTGGTGAGCGCGCAAACCGTCACCACCAGCGGCGACCTGCTGGCCAGCCGAGGCCTGGCGATTACCGCCGCGCAAGCGCTGACCAACCAGGGCGCGATCATCCAGGCCAAGAACATCGAGGTCAGCAGCGCCAAGCTCACCAACCAGGGCGCCACCGCGCGCCTGTTCGGCGAGCAGAGCCTGGTGATCAGCTCGCCGGCCATCGTCAACCTCGGTGGCCTGATCCGCTTCGGCGAAGGCCAGGCCGCCACGCTCAACAGCGCCTCCCTGGACAACCGCCAGGGCCGTATCGAAATGGCCGGCGGCAGCCTCGCGCTGACCAGCGCCGACCTGAACAACAGCGGCGGGCAAGTCATCGCCAACGACCTGAGCGTCAACGCCGGCAACCTGAACAACCAGAACGGCGTACTGGTAGCCAAAACCGCGACCGTCAATGCCAGCGACCTCGACAACAGCCTCAAGGGCCTGATCCAGGCTGACGGCGGCGCGCTCAACCTGGCCGTCGCCAACACCTTCAACAACAACCAGGGTTTCGCCCAGGCCAGCACCGACCTAAACGTTACGGCCGGCACCCTCAGCAGCAACGCAGACGGCGTACTGAGCGCCGACACCGGCAAGCTCACGCTGGCCGCCGCGCAACAGCTCAACAACGCCCAGGGCCGCTTGCAGGCCGGGCAGGGCGATATCGAACTGCACGCCGCCCACCTGGATAACCAGAGCGGCGTGATTGTCGGCAAGCAACTGCTGCTCGACGTGGCCGGCGGCGACATCGACAACCGTGCCGGGCGCGTGTTGGGCGACCGCCTCGACCTACGCGCTTCCGGCCTCGACAACCGCAATGCCGGCCTGCTGGCCGGTGGCGCCCAGGGCGTAAGCCTGCTGCTCAAAGGCCCGGGCCAGTTGCTCAACGCCCAGGGCCGCATCCAGAGCGAAGGCCTGCTGCAACTGCAGGGCGAGCGCTTGGACAACAGCGCCGGCATCCTGCTGGGCCAGACCGTCGACGTCACCGCGCAGACCTTCACCAACAGCAACAAAGGCGCGCTGGTCAGCGATGGCGGCGACGTGGTGCTCAAGGTCAGCGACCTGCTCACCAACGCCGGCGGCCAGATCGACGCGGGCGAACGCAGCGTGCTGGTCAAGCAACTCACCACCCTCAACAACGACGGCGGCACCCTGCGCGGCAAGCGCCTGGACATCGCCGCGCAGCAGCTGAACAACGACAACGGCCAGCTGCTGGCCGGTGCCGAAGGCGTGACCTACAGCGGCCAGGACCTGAGCAACCGCAAGGGCCTGATCCTCAGCAGCGGCGCCCCCACCGTGCTCACCACCACCAGCCTGCACAACCAGGGCGGCACCGTGCAGGGCGACAGCCTGAGCGTCACCGCCAACAGCGTCGATAACGGCAGCGGCGGGCTGATGGCAAGCCTGGTCGGCAACCTGCAATTGACCGTCGAAGCCCTAGCCAACCGTGGCGGCAAACTGTTCGGCAAAGAACACGTGACCGTCAGCGGCGCCACCCTTGACAACAGCGCGGGCGGCCAGGTCAGCGGCAATCAGATCAGCCTGACCTCACGCGACACCCTCGCCAACCAGGGCGGCCTGATCGAAGCCAACCAGGGCCTGACCCTCACCGGCGGCAACCTGGATAACAGCGCCAGCGGGCAACTGCGTGCGCTGGGCGGCACCAGCAGCAGCGTCAACCTCAGCGGTGCGTTGAACAACCAGAACGGCACCCTCGAATTCGGCAGCCAGGCCTTCAGCCTTGACGCCGCCAGCCTCAACAACCAGAACGGCATGCTGCAACACGCCGGCACCGGCCTGTTCCACCTCAACACCGCCAGCCTCTCCGGCAGCCAGGGCAATATCCAGGGCATGGGCAGCGCCGACTGGGCCTTCGGCAACGTCGACGGCCTGGGCCGCGTGCAACTCAACGATGTGCTCACCTACAACAGCGATCAGGCGCTGGCCCTCAAGGCCGGCGACCGCATGGCCAGCGCCAAGGGCTTGATCCTCAACGTGGCGAGCCTGAACAACGGCGGCGAACTGCTCAGCGACGGTGACATCAGCATCACCACCGGCGATATGAACAACAGCGGCCGCGTCTCGGCCCTGCAAACACTCACCGTCGCCGCCAACAACCTCAGCCAGAACGGCGGCCGCCTGGCCGCCACCAATACCCGCCTGACCCTGGGCGGCACCCTGGACAACCTCGGCTTCCTCACCGCCCGCCAGCAACTGGATATCGCCGCCGCGCAAATCAACAACCGTGGCACCCTCGGTGCCCAGGGCGCGGTGAACCTCACGGCGGTCAACGGCATTACCAATGCCGCCGATTCGCTGCTGTTCAGCGGCGGCGACATGACCTTGCGCGGTAACAGCTTCAGCAACCTTTACGGTGATGCCTACAGCAAGGGCAGCCTGACCTTTTCCGCCGTCAATGGCGGGCGCGCGGCAGGTTTCAGTAACCTTTCGGGTACTGTGGAAAGCGAAGGCAATATCGGCATCAATGCCGCATTCGTGGAAAACGCCAAGGCAGCGTTCGAACTGGGCCAGACACTGACCACTGGTCGTATAGAGTGGGTGTGTGGCCAGCATTGCGGCGGCCATGACTCGTTCAAGCGCGGGCAAATCAACATCTACCAGACCTACCTTGAGTCGGCGATCAAGGACTCGGCGCCTGCTCGCCTGGTCTCCGGCAAAGACCTGGTCATCCAGGGCGACAACGTTCAGAACCGCTACAGCCTGTTGGCTGCCAATGGCAACCTGAGCATCAGCGCCAATGACCTGCTCAATCAAGGCGCGGGCAGCCGCACCGGCCAAAACACCATCGTCGTGGGGACTCCCAAAAGGATCGACATCGACTACTGGGACCAGATGGAGTTTCGCGACATCCCAGCGTTCAACGCCGCCGTCGCTGCGGGCAACTTCGATCTGGCGCGGTTTGAAGCGCTCAAGGCGCGGTCTTCCGATGACCGTTTTGCCGAGGTCAGTAATGTCACCACTTGGACTGACAACGGTGGCCCAGGCTACGCGGCCACGCTGCAAGCCGGCGGCACGGTCAACCTCAACGTTGCTCGCACCCTGCAAAACGGCACCCTGCACGAAAACACCTTGGCGCAACTCACCGGCCGACTCGGCGACGACCAGACCGGCATCCCCGTCGGCGGCATCAACATCAACCTGAGCAAACACGCCAACGACCCGAGCGCCCAGGCCCCCGGCAGCGTCTTGCCCGTCGTGGGCGTGGCCCCCGGCGGCGGCTTCGTGCCGGTGGACTACACCGGCACCGCCTTCGCCCCGGTCGACCCCACCACCTCGCCCACCTTCCAACTGCCCAAGGGCGAGTACGGCCTGTTCGTCAAGAACGCCGACCCCACCAGCCACTACCTGATCGAGACCAACCCCGAATTCACCTCGGTGTCCGGTTTCTTCAGCTCCGACTACATGCTCGGCAAACTCGGCTTCAACGCCGACAACGCCTGGCGCCGCCTCGGTGACGGCCAGTACGAAACCCGCCTGATCCGCGACGCCGTCCTCGCGCAAACCGGCCAACGCTTCCTCGCCGGCGGCCTGTACAGCGACGCCGACCAGTTCCGCTACCTGATGGACAACGCGCTGGCCAGCAAAGACGCCCTGCGCCTGAGCCTCGGCGTGGCCCTCACCGGCCAGCAAGTCGGCGCCCTGACCCACGACATCGTGTGGATGGAAAACCGCGTCATCGACGGCCAGACCGTGCTCGTGCCGGTGCTCTACCTGGCCCAGGCCGACTCGCGCAACGTGCGCGGCAACAGCCTGATCCAGGGCCGCGACCTCAACCTCGTCACCGGCGGCGACCTGATCAACGTCGGCACCCTGCGCGCCAGCAACAACCTTACCGCCATCAGCAGCGGCAGTATCTACACCGGCGGCCTGGTCGAGGCCGGCAACAACCTGAGCCTGCTGGCCCAGGACAGCATCCGCAACGCCATGGCCGGCGAAATTCGCGGCAAGCAAGTCAGCCTCACGGCCCTCAAAGGCGACGTCACCAACGACACCACCGCCATCCAGGTGCGTGACGGCGTCGGCATGCGCACCCTCACCGACACCAGCGCCGGCACCATCGTCGCCCGCGAAAACCTCGCCATCGACGCCGGCCGCGACCTCACCAACCGAGGCGCGCTGGTAGCGGGCAACGACGCCAACCTCACCGCCGGCCGCGACCTCAATTTAGTCGCCGCCAGTGATACTCGCGTGAAGCACGAATTCAGCGACGGCGGGCACAAATCCAGCATCACCACCGACGTCAAAAACCTCGCCGCCAGCGTCACGGCGGGCGGCAACCTCAACCTGCAGGCCGGGCAAGACGTCAACATCATCGGCAGCACCGCCACCGCCGGCAAAGACCTCAACATCGCCGCCGGCCGCGACCTCAACGTTGCCTCGGTCAGCGACATGCACAACGTCGAAGGCAAGGAAAAACACGGCAAAAAACGCATCAAGACCTCGGACGACCAGACCACCCAAGTGGCAAGCGTGCTGACGGCGGGTGGGGATTTTGTCAGCCAGGCTGGGCGTGATACCACGATTGTGGCGAGCAGGATCAGTGCGGGGAATGAGGCTTATCTGTATAGCGGGGATAAGTTGAGTTTGTTGGCGGCTGAGAACAGTACGCATACGTTGTATGACATGAAGAAAAACAGCGGCTGGGGTTCCAAGAAAACCCAGCGCGACGAGGTCACTCGTATTACTAACGTCGGTACTGAAATCAAGACCGGCGGCGACCTGATACTCAAGAGTGAAGGAGATCAGACCTATCAACTTGCCAAGCTTCAAAGCGGCAATGACATCACTCTGGACAGTGGTGGCGCGATTACTTTTGAAGCGGTCAAAGACCTGCATCAGGAGAGCCATGAGAAGAGCAATAACAACGCGTTTTGGGTTTCTTCCAAGGGCAAGGGCAACACCGACGAGACCGTCCGCCAGAGTCAGCTGATCGCCGAAGGCAATGTGGCAATCAAAGCTGTCGCCGGTTTGAAGATCGACATTAACCAAGTCAATCAGGAGACAGTCAGCCAGTCCATTGATGCGATGGTTAAGGCCGATCCACAGTTGGCTTGGATCAAGGATGCCGAGAAGCGTGGCGATGTGGACTGGAGGCAGGTCAAGGAAATCCACGACAGCTTCAAGTACAGCAACTCGGGCCTGGGGCCTGCTTCGCAGATCATTATTGCGATTGTGATGGCGGCAGTGGTTGGGCCTCTAGCGGCAGTCGCGGCAGGTGGTGGCACTGTGGGCGCTGTCGCTGGTGCTGTAGCGGCGGGCGCGTCTACGAACGCGACTGTCAGCGTAGTCAACAATCGGGGCAACCTTGGCGCTGTGCTCAAGGATGTTACTTCTTCGGATGCTATGAAGGGGTATGTCATTGCCGGCGCTACAGCAGGTCTGACGGCGGAATATTTTGGTGATTGGACTGGAACCGAGACAAACACGGCAACTGGGAAAATCACAACGCCAGGAATACTGAATAGCTGGCGGGGTGTCGGCCAATTTGCGGCTAACCAAACGCTGCAAAGTGGTACTTCCATGTTGTTGAGCAAAGCACTCGGGCAAGGTGGTAGTGCCAGCGATGCGCTTAAAAATGCGTTGTTTAATACTTTGGCGGCAGCCAGTTTCAATTTGTTGGGTAATTACACGAAAAATGTGTTCGCAGATGGTTCGGCACCAAAGGTCGCGATTCATGCCATGGTAGGCGGGCTGTTAGCGGAGGCCACTGGTGGAGACTTTAAAACCGGCGCATTGGCAGCAGGTGCGAGTGAGGCTCTAGTCACTCATCTCGATTCCTTGGTCAAAGGCGACGATGACTTGCTTACGATGAGTTCGCAAATCGTCGGTGTGCTAGCTGCTGCAGCGCAAGGGGATGTCGATGCGTCCAAGCTGGAGAAGGGCAGTTGGGTCGCTCAGAACGGAACGCAATACAACTATCTAAACCACAATCAGCTTGAAAGAGCCGCCAAGAAAATAGCCGCGTGCACGGATACCTCCTGCATTGAAGACACCACTCGTAAATTTAAAGAGTTGAGTCTTCAGCAGGATATTGAAGCGATAGCGGGCTGTAAGGCTGATCCTTCGACTTGCGCGGCACGGTCGAAAGAAGTCGCCAATACCATGGCAGACCTGAACCCCATCAAAGATATTGTGGAATATGGCTCGCCGAAGGCTCGAGAAGCAGTACAGAACCTAATTAATTCAAACTTTGAATTCCAGGAGATGTTAGCAACAGCGACGACTGAGCATACTGTAGGAGCTATGGTCGATACGCTTAAAGCGAAATGGAACCTTAGTGATGCGCAGGCGCAAGAGATCACCAACGATTTGAAAATCGCTCTTGCGGTTGGCTTAGGTACAGCCGCTGGAGCCTTGGCATACAAACGCGCGGTTGCTAGCGCAGGAAAAGATGCTCCGACGAAAAATCATAATCCTACGAGTGCCAAGACAGACTCTGAACCAACGCAGAGCGAATTGCCGAAAATTTGGGATGTTCCAGACACCACGATTGCCAAATTTCCAGATACTTGGGCAGTAACGCCAAATAAGAAGGGGGTAGGATTTAGATGGCAAGATCCAAAAAATCAAGGTAATGGCGTACGGATAGATAAGGGCGAACCTGATATTAGCCAGCCTACTCAGCAAGTGGATCATGTTATTGTGAGGTCCAATGGCCGGGTGATAGGTAGGGACGGCAAGCCTGTTAGTGGATCGATTAAGGAACATGCGGAACAAGTCCATATACCTCTGAGCGAATATAAGAAATGGAAAAATTGGAACTCTCCGAACTGAAATTTCCTAGTATGAGAGAGGAGCTTATCTCATACTTGAGTGGGTTGTCTGACCTTGACTATCAGTACCAGGCTTGGGTAGAGAGGTCATCGCCGAGTTTAGATTATGACGAGTTTAATTACACAGTACATTTTTTATACGATGATACGAGTTTGGCTGAAAACGCTTCCGACTGGATAGGTTTGGTCCTCAGGGATGAAAAAGAAGCAAGGTCCATTGAAAACGTGGTAAGTGCTCTTAATGTGATTTTTGATAAATATGGCACTGAACTTTCTGATAGGGAATATTTGGAGAAAAATGAGTGGTTGTGGGTGGTTAATGCATCTAAGGACGCTCTAAGTATTCTGCTTTCAAAGTAGATTTATCTTCCTCCTTATTTTATATCGCCCGTTCATCGCTAAACGCTTATAGACCGTGAAGCGTGGGGGCGTGGCAGTGTGGAGGAATTTCGAAACTATCACAGCTTTCACTGAGGGGAATACTCATGCGTATACACCTCAGGAAGAATAGTGGGCTGCCCCCTATTTTTCGCTGACAAAGGTGCAAAAAAATTGCCACTTGACGTGCCCAGTATTAGTGGTGGTGTAGATGTCTTGGATTATAAGTCTAGGGTTGAGTTTGGTTGTAAGTTACTAGGCTATGGTGTCAGTCAAGGGTGTAAACCATGACGTTGAATACATATCCCCGAATAAAAGTTTTTTTCGCATTCATGTTGTGCCCCTTTTTTTCGGGGGTGGCCGCTGTGCCCTTAATGTTGATTTCGATATTGATAACGGTGTTTAAGAACTCATCATTAATTGGGGAGGTGAGAGGGGGTGAGGTTTTTTCGTTATTTATTACCATTCCCTTAATGGCGCAGTTGATTTTTTTCTTCCTGCATTAGTTTTTTCTCTAATGTTGGTTTTTGTAAAGCCTGTGGGCAGTTTTAAAGTGTACTTAATGATTTCAGTTGTCGGCGCAGTTGTTTCTACTGCATGGATGTTTGGTGTGGTTTTTTTCTTCATAAGTGAGGTTGAAAATTATCATGTGATGAGAAATATGTTTCCCGTGTTTTTGAGTTTTTTGTTAGGCGGAATCTCTACTTGGGCTGCTGCTTACTGGTGCCTCCCTAAAATAAAAAAATAACTAGAGTGGTTAATAAATGTCTTGGGGTTGAATGAATGGATGAGTCGTTGACAACTGTAACTAGAAGAATTAACTCTGAAGGAAAAGTCGAGTGTCATTTAGGCTTTTCTTCTGATTGGGATGGTTTTGACTCGATTGTAAAATATTTAAAAAAATATTGGCAGGCAAACCCAGTTCAATTTGCTGAAAATATTTATTCTCGACGTTGGGTATTGATATGTAATGGGGTCGCGTTAACTGTTTATCACGACAGTCAGATAGGGAATTATTTAGTTGTGGAAAATGGTGAAGATAAGGATAACTTGCTCGGTCAGATCGAGGCGGATTTGATTGAGCGGTTCCGTTGAATGCTAGCCAGTAACTTTTCTACCTTTTCATCTCCATAGAAAATTGCTTGAAAAGAGCGGGCGAGAGAGGGGGGCATTTTAATTCGAGATAGCAGTGAAAAGTCTATTAATAAATTTGTGCGCTTTTCTGTTGCAAAGCTCGAAAATTACTGTAGATGGTATCGTAGCGACGAAGATTCTGGATATCCGAGTTCAGCCTGGCGGGTTGTCTGATTCGAGTAAAATTATAGAGTATGGTAAGCAATGGAATATTACTGTCATCATTAAAGAATTTGGCAGCTAATCATATGTTTGAGGTTGAAATTGTTTTTAGTGAGGGCTTGTACGATAGCTCTCCAGCTGTATGGACGCGTTTAGAGCAACAACTCAATGACTTTAAAGGCTCCGAGGTGAACGATGGATTCACCGGTGAAAAAATGTTGCTTGCCAAAGTTTCGCACTACTTGAAACAGAATAAGATCAAGAGTTTTTTTGTTGAGTTAGCTGGTGGCTCTGTAGAATTTTCGCTTGTGGCGGATAAAGAACTGTGCCGATTAGATATAAAGAATATCGCAAATTCTCTTGAGATGGCGCACTCGTTGATTGCTGCATTAATAGATGAGCCAGCTTTCGTTCAGGCTCGAGTTTACGATGCTGAATATGATCGGTGGCAAAATGCCGAGAATATCAAACTCTTCGAAGTGGCCCATGTTGAGCACTCCCATCTGCCTAAAAAAAGCAATGGATTACCCTTTCCGCTTACCCAAGAGATTGTAGATATATCAAATAATCCTGGGCGCTGGGTTTTGAGGAAAGGTTATATAGAGGCTGTCGGTTCGCCAATGTGGGTTAGTAAGTCTTTGCTTAACTCATTAGGTGTTGACGAAAAAGAGTTAATGAATGTCGACGGGTTTTTCGTGGAAGATTTGGGTGATGTTTTGAAGATTGTTGCCTGCGAGCACTGTTTCACAGCTGATGTAGGAATCCAGGCTGAGAGGCAAGTCATGCTGAGAAAAATTTTATTTAAAGTGTGAGGGCTAGAGCCGCGCAATGAAAGCCGACTGAATAAGGGCCATAGAGACAGTAGAGAAGCGAATCAAATAGTGATGGAAAGTTATGTTGGATAAACAAGTATACGAACTAACGATTGATGATCTTGATAGTTGTGGTGTTTGGTTTTTTCCGATGGGCGACACCGCGGAGGATGAATTAACTGTACGCCGCGCCGAACAGGAAACGTGCTCAGACTTTCAGATTATCGTTCGAGCTGATTTTTTTGGTGAAAGGGGCTCTGTTTATCGCGGTTATTTGTATTGGGACACCAATTCAGCAATTGAATACTTAAAGCCTGTTGTATTGTCTGATAAGGGAGATGCCGTAAGTTTTTGGAACGGGATAGTAACTCCTGCGTGGGAAAGTTCGGAGTTCGCCGGTTCGATTAGATCCGAGTTGCCTATTTCTTATGCCTCAGAACCGGTGTTTGGCCTTTCTTCCATTTGCGGAAAACTGCAGGGGCTTTATTATCTTTCTGGTGATCACGTTTGCTGCGTGAAATGACAAAAAAAGTGGACTGATTTATTTAGTTGGATTGCTCACGCACAAAGCTGGCGACACAAAGGCCGCCCAATTTTCACTCAGGACGGATCGGCATAAGCCTGCGACCGATGACATCCAGCAAATCGCACCCATCGCGCAGCGGAATGGCCAGCAAGTGGGCGAAGTCTGAAAGTACTACCGCATCGCTGCTGAGGTGTTCGCGGAAGGCCAGGTTTTCCAGCAGTTGGGTGACGGCCCGAATGCGGTGCACGGCGGCGTCGTGAAGGACGTCGCGAGGTGCCTGGGTGTCGATGATCAAGGCTGGGATGGTGCAGTCGTGGCCGGTTAGGGGCATGTATCGATTCATCATTAAGCTCTCTGGATTATTGAGGGCTCGTTCTTCGGGTCGCCAAACCCGGTCGCCTTTTGGGCGACCGCCGGACTATAAGCCGCACCACCAAACCCACGCAAGGCATCAAAATGCTGCCCCGTCGAAGAGTGCCACCACGACTCCTAATGTCTTCCCACTCATTGCCGACATACTGCCGACGAGCAAACGCATCACTAATACGCCAATCCATAAGCCCCACCCCAAACATTAAAGGACCAATGTGAAAAACCTCCTCCTGATCCTCTTCACCACCCTCATCCTGGGCGGTTGCGTCAGCCACCCCCTCACTCCCGAAAACCGTGCCCAGATCAAGACCGTCAACGTTCTGCCCGTGAAGTGGGAAAAGAACATGGTGTACTTCGGCCGCGAGCAGGCTTGGGGCGCTGCCCTGGGTGCCGGGCTGGGTGCGGGTGCCGGCATGGCCAGCGGGGCGTCCAAGGTCGGCACTGCGGCGTTGAGCGGGGCCGGGTTTGCGGCCGGGATGAAGCTTGGGCAGTTGGCCGAGATGCCGACGCCGGTGGCCATCCTGACGGTGATGGAGGCGGAAAAACTCGATGTAGGCGTGTTGCTCAAGCAGGGCTTTGTGGATGCGCTGGGCAAGACTTCGACACTGAAGGTGGTCGGCGACGATGAACCGGCCGATGCGCAGATCCAGTTGACCGTGTCCGAGTGGGGCTTTCGCCTGACCCAGGGTTTCAGCAGCGTGATTTACCCGACCCTCAGCGTGGTGGCGCAGATGAATCGCGGCGATGAAATGATCTGGCGCACCTTTGAAACGGTGACGCCATTCAATGGCCAGAACGTTTATGGCTACACGCCGCTCACCTATCGCACAGACCCTGAAGCCTTGCGTCGGGCGTTGACCGGGATCACGCAGATTTCCGCGCAGTATCTGGTTAGGGAGCTCAAGTAAGTCTGTGCAAAGGCTTGCCGCTTTCGCAGGCAAGCCAGCTCCCACATTTGATCTTCGTTGCGTTGAGTATTGCGTTCGTTATTTCCCTTGCTGTTTCCCGCTGAGCGCCTCAGGGCGTAACGGTGGAGTAGCGTCCGTGGCCGTCGGAGCGGCAGATGTTGGTTGAGACGGGGTGGGTTTCTTGTGGGGATCCGGTGCCGCTGAGTGCCACCAGATCGATAGAGCAATTGGAGGCGTAGAAGTACGGCTTGTGAAATTCAATGCTCGCTTCGTAATCCTTCCCTGCTTGCGGGACGAACTGGACGGTGGGTGGGTAGCAGTATCCTTTATCGGTCTTATAGCCGATTTCGACCAGCACTGGCTGGTTGGCGGGAATGACGAATTCGTCGTAGCCCAGCCGGTCGGTTTTCACTGCTTCTGTATGGGCTGTGGCGGGGATGCCGATCACGCGGTTCTGGTAATCCTCGGCCTTCATATCGAGGACATTGGAGTTGCGCCAAAGGATGTAACGCTGTTTGGGATCGTAGGTACGGGTAGGAATATCACCCTGTAATCGACCATTTTCCGGATGGTTGTAGTAGGCCTCGCAGGTTTTGCCAGGTATATAGCGCGCATGCTTTTCCGGTGCGGAGTAGATGCGAATACGTGCGCTGGTAGCGGGGTCGTATTTGGCTGCTTCAGCTTCGTTACGCAGGGTGGCCTTGTCGTAGCTGCAGCCTATGAGAAGCAGTGCGCCTGCGGTGAGTATGAGCATTTTCATTGAATAACAACCCTCCCTGTCTTTTCTATCATCAGTACTGTTTGATGCGAAGACGCTTGAGCGTGCATCAATCATTTTGCTCCACTCTAAACTGCTTGCCTGCGTACTTGAGGATCAGATGCTTGCGCCAACAATGCGTCATTGCGCATTTGCGACTCAGCGCACATTTCATCTTGAACATTTTGTTTATCTCGATGTCTTTACCCCGCCCACCCGCAACCGGTCGGGCTGCATGGACTGCAGCGTTTTCAAATGACATTAAGGATTGATGTGAACCTCTCCCTATTACGGCCTCCTGTCTGCCACCGCCTGCGGTGCACTGGCTCGCGCCTGCGATTCCCAAGGACGTCGAGAGAGCCTCATTCGGATCGATTGATCCTTTCGTACAGCACACCTACTGCTGCCGGGCGTATTGGCGGCTTTGACTGTAGTTCATGGAGTTTGAAATGAAGCGCAAGCAGTTCCAGAAAAGTCTGTTGGCAATCATGGTCGGCGCAATCAGCACGCAGGTGCTGGCAGTCGAGTTCGACCTGGGTCAGGGCAAGAATATTTGGGCCAATGAGACGTTCAACGAGCCGGTCACCATTAACGGCAAGTTTTCCCGGGTGGTCGATTCCAACACCACTGATCCCGCCGGTCTCGGCTTTGTGAACACCAACATTCAAGGCTCGCTGATCAACCGCGCAGACATCACGCTGGACTCACAGGGCAAAACCATTCGCGCGATCGCCATCGACCCGATGTTCTGGTCTGGCCCTTCCAATCTGACACCCGGCACCATCACCGGGGATGTGGTTCAGGCGGGCAATATCCTGATGAACCATGGCGCCTACGAAGGGCTTGAAATCGGTGCCACGACCATCGGCGGCAGCGTTATCAACTCCGGCACCATCCGTTCCACGCCGCCGGTGAGCGCTGAGCCTTTTCCAGGCTATCTGGGCGGCGGCGAAGGCATTTACCTGCACGGCACCACCATTGCGGGCGACGTTTCCAACACCGGTGTGATCGACATGGCCGGTCCGGATGCGATTGGCTTGATCCTTGACGTCAGCGGCGACACGCCGACCACCATCGGCGGCAAGCTGCTGAACTCGGGCTCGATTATCGCCACCGGTGAAGGCGCCTGGGGCATGGAAGTGGAAACCGACACCAACCCCCTGCGTATTGAAAACAGCGGCCTGATTTCCGCCAATGGCAATGAGTCGAAGGGGCTGTTTTTTTACTCCGGCACCGTCGATTACATTCTCAACACCGGCACCATTGAAGCCAAGGGCGCGTCGGCCAATGCCTTCGACCTTTCCGGCGCCAGCTTCGCGCAGAACAGCGCCACGGGCGCACGCGGTATCGTCAACCGTGGGCTCATCGCGGCGGACGGCACGGCGATCCAGGTGGATGCGGCCAGGCAGGTCGCAGCGTTTGAAATCAACCAGCAAGCCGGCGAAATTCGCAGCAACAGCGGTATCGCCGTCGACGCCAACAACCTCGCCAGCCTGAACTGGACCGGCGGCAAAATCACCGGCGACCTGCTCAACCTCAGCGCCGTCAACATCGGCGGTCAGGCGGGTTTCAGCGGTAGCCGTATCATCGCGCCGGTGTCGGTCAACTCGGGTTCGCTGAACCTCTCGGCGCCCGGCACTGCTATCACCGGCGACCTCAATGTGGCCAGCGGCGCGGGCATTGATATGCACCTGGCCGACAGTGTGGTGCCGACCACGCCGTACCTCACCGTCAACGGCACGGCCAATCTGGCTCAAGCTTCCAAGCTGACGGTCAGCGCCAACCCGGGCGACTTCGCGGCGCCTAAAGCCGGCACGCAATACACCTTGCTGCAAGCCACCAACGTGCAGAACAACGGCGTGGCCGTCGCCAGCGCCTCGTCGTTGCTCAACGTGCTCAGCTACTCGGCCGATGCGCAGACGGTCAAGGCCGTGGTGGCGGTGAAAAGCGACCAGCAAGTTCAGCAGGAACTGGCGGGTGTCAGCGCGGGTGCGTCGGCGGCGACCGCCGTCAATGTGGTGAAAAACGAGGTGCTCGGCCAGCTCAACCAGAACGACCCGGTGTTCCAGAGCCTGGCCAACGCCGGGACTGCGCAGCAACTGGCGCAGCTCGCCGACCAGCTCACGCCTGACGTCAACCGTGGCGCCCTCGACGTGGCGCTGTCAGGGCAAACCGTGGTCAACGGCGCGATCTTCAACCGCCTCACCGACCAGCGTGAAAGCCACCAGGTCGGCGGCGTGTGGGTGCAGGGCCTGAGCAGCAACATGGACCAGGACGGCCGTGGCGGCAACAACGGTTACTCGGCCAACAGCAGCGGCATGGCGGTGGGTGTGGACGGTCGTGTGAACGACACCACCACCTTGGGCGTGGCCTACAGCTACCTCAATTCCAACATCCATTCCGACCTGGGCAACAAGACCGACGTCGAGGGCCACGCGCTGTCGCTGTACGGCAACTGGGCGCTGCAGAACTGGTTCGTGGATGGCAGCCTCAGCTACGGCCATAACGACAATGACAGCAAACGCCACGTCGCGGGCACCACGGCCAAGGGCAGTTACGACAGCAATGTGCTGTCTGCCAGCGTGATCGGCGGCTACAGCTTCAAGCCGACCCAGGCGGTGGTGATCGAGCCGCGTGTGGCCGCGCGCTATGCCAACGTGCGCATGGATGGCTACACCGAGAAAGGTTCGTCGGCGGCCTTGAGCACGTCTTCGCAGCGTTATGAAGTGGGTGAGTTGGGTGCTGGTGTGCGTTTGGCGGGCAACTTGCCGATGGGCGCGGGCAGCCTGCAACCGGAAGCGACCTTGATGGCCTACCACGACCTGATGGGCGATCGCGTGGCGCAAACCTCCAGCTTCGTGGCTGGCGGTTCGGCGTTTACCGTGACCGGCGCATCGGTGGCGCGTGACAGCTACGAGGCCAGCGTGGGCGTGAACTACCAAGTGTCTGACTTCACCGTCGGCGCCAGCTACACCCGCCAGGCGCGCAGCGGTTTTGACGCCGACGGCGTGATGCTCAAGGCCCGCTACGCCTTCTAAGCAACACCGCAAAACAACTGTGGGAGGGGCTTGCTCCCGATAGCGGTGGGTCAGTCAATGATGTGTTGGCTGGCTCGCCGCCATCGGGGGC
>NZ_CVTV01000019.1:0-23590 GCF_900004865.1 Pseudomonas sp. 37 R 15
CAAGGCCTACAAGCTGGTCGCCATCGGTACGTCCACCGGCGGGCCGGTCGCCTTGCAGCGTGTATTGACCCAACTGCCGGCCAACTTCCCGGCGCCGATCGTGCTGGTGCAACATATGCCCGCCGCCTTCACCAAGGCCTTCGCCGAGCGTCTGGACAAGCTGTGCCGCATCAGCGTCAAGGAAGCCGAGGACGGCGACATCCTGCGCCCTGGCCTGGCGCTGCTGGCCCCGGGTGGCAAGCAGATGATGGTGGACGGCCGTGGTGCGATCAAGATCCTGCCAGGCGACGAGCGCCTGAACTACAAGCCGTGCGTGGACATCACCTTCGGTTCGGCGGCCAAGTCCTATGGCGACAAAGTTCTGGCGGTGGTGCTCACCGGCATGGGCGCCGACGGCCGTGAAGGCGCGCGCCTGCTCAAGCAGGGCGGCAGCGCCATCTGGGCCCAGGACGAAGCCAGCTGTGTGATCTATGGCATGCCCATGGCCATCGTCAAGGCCGACCTGGCTGACGCGGTCTACAGCCTGGACGACATCGGCAAGCATCTGGTGGAGGCCTGCCTCTGATGGATGTCTTGAGCCTGATCGGCATCACCCTGGCGTTTGTCGCGATCATCGGCGGCAACTACCTGGAAGGCGGCCACCTCGGCGCCCTGGCCAACGGCCCGGCGGCGCTGATCGTGATCGGCGGCACCGTGGGCGCGGCGTTGCTGCAGTCGCCGCTGAACTCGTTCAAGCGCGCCATGCAGATTCTGGTCTGGATTATTTTCCCGCCACGGGTCGACATGCCGGGCGGCATCGACCGCGTGGTCAACTGGAGCCTCACCGCCCGCAAGGAAGGCTTGCTGGGCCTGGAAGGCGTGGCCGATGCCGAGCCCGACAGCTATGCACGCAAGGGCTTGCAACTGCTGGTGGACGGCGCCGAGCCGGAAGCGATCCGCAGCATCCTCGAGGTGGATTTCTACACCCAGGAAAGCCGTGACATCAATGCGGCCAAAGTGTTTGAAAGCATGGGCGGCTACGCGCCGACCATCGGTATCATCGGCGCGGTGATGGGCCTGATCCACGTGATGGGCAACCTGGCCGACCCTTCGCAACTGGGCAGCGGCATTGCCGTGGCGTTTGTCGCCACCATCTATGGCGTGGCGAGCGCCAACCTGGTGCTGCTGCCGGTGGCGAGCAAGCTCAAGTCGATTGCCATGCGCCAGTCCCGCTACCGCGAAATGCTGCTCGAAGGCATCCTGTCGATTGCCGAGGGCGAAAACCCGCGCTCCATCGAACTGAAGCTCCAGGGCTTCACGGATTGATGGGTATGAACCCTGTAGGAGCGAGCTTGCTCGCGAAAATCGTCAACGATAACGCGTGCATCCCGGATGAGCGCGTTGTCCTTGCGTGTCTCGCGAGCACGCTCGCTTCTACAGTTGCGTCGGTTTGTGGAGGGGAGTGCCTGTGAGCCGTCGCCGTCGCGAGCCTGAAGAACACGTCAACCATGAACGCTGGCTGGTGTCCTACGCGGACTTCATCACCTTGCTGTTTGCGTTTTTCGTGGTGATGTATTCGATCTCGTCGATCAACGAAGGCAAGTACAAGATCATTTCCCAGGCACTGGTCGGGGTGTTCAACGATTCCGAGCGTGCGCTCAAGCCGATTCCCATTGGCGAAGAGCGGCCCAGGACGGTGACCCCGGCCAAGCCACTGGTCAACGACAGCGATGAGACTGCCGCCGGCATCGGCGGCACCAGCGACCCGCTCAAAAGCATCGCCGACGATATCAGCGCCGCGTTCGGTGACCTGATCAAGTCCAACCAGATGACCGTGCGCGGCAATGAGCTGTGGGTGGAGATCGAGCTCAATTCCAGCCTGTTGTTCGCCAGTGCCGATGCGCTGCCAAGCGACCAGGCCTTCACCATCATCGACAAGGTGGCGGCGATCCTCAGGCCGTTTGAAAACCCGATCCACGTCGAAGGCTTTACCGACAACGTGCCGATCAGCACCGCGCAGTACCCGACCAACTGGGAACTGTCCTCGGCGCGCGCGGCAAGCATCGTGCGCATGCTCGCGATGCAGGGGGTCAACCCCCAGCGCCTGGCGTCGGTGGGCTACGGTGAATTCCAGCCGGTGGCCAATAACGCCACGGCCGAAGGCCGCGGGCGCAACCGGCGCGTGGTGCTGGTGGTGTCACGTAACCTGGATGTACGCCGCAGCCTGACCGGCACCGGCACGGCGAATGCAACACCGGATGCGGCATTGAGGCGTGCTGGCACACAAACTGCACCGGCCCCTGCAAAGCCGCCGGTGCGGACAAGCTCCGTCAATTCTCCGTCACCGGCTCAATAACCCATGCAATGTCTCGGTCGCGCCTGTGCCCGCCGGGAGGAATCAACCGAATGAGAGTCTGGGCAGTTGCCAATCAAAAGGGTGGAGTCGGCAAGACCACCACTTCCATCGCTTTAGCCGGCTTGCTGGCCGAGGCGGGCAAGCGTGTGGTCGTGGTCGACCTCGACCCCCACGGCTCCATGACCAGTTATTTCGGCTACGACCCGGATGCGCTGGAACACAGTTGCTACGACCTGTTCCTGCACAAGGGCAGTGTGCCGAGCGACTTGCCCGGGCAACTGCTGCTGCCCACCAGCAATGACAGTATTTCGCTGTTGCCGTCCAGCACCGCCCTGGCCACCCTCGAGCGCCAGTCGCCGGGCCAGAGCGGCCTGGGCCTGGTGATCGCCAAGACCCTGGCGCAACTGTGGCAGGACTTCGATTACGCGATCATCGACAGCCCGCCGTTGCTCGGCGTGCTGATGGTCAATGCCTTGGCGGCCAGCCAGCAGTTGGTGATCCCGGTGCAGACCGAGCACCTGGCCGTCAAAGGCCTGGAGCGCATGGTCAGCACCCTGGCGATGATCAACCGTTCGCGCAAACAGGCGCTGCCGTTCAGCATCGTGCCGACCTTGTTCGACCGGCGTACCCAGGCGTCCCTCGGCACCCTGCGTGTGCTGCGCGATGGCTACCCGGACAGCATCTGGAATGGCTACATCCCGGTGGACACGCGCCTGCGCGACGCCAGCCGCGCGGGGCTTACGCCGTCGCAGTTCGACAGCAAGAGCCGTGGCGTACTGGCTTACAGGGCGTTGCTCAAGCACCTGCTGTCCCAGCAGCTTGTGGCGCAGGTGGCGTGATGAACCGTCCCGTTCAATTCAAGACCCGCCCGCAACTGGCACTGGAATCCTACCTGGATGCCTTGCTGCAGGACGCCACTGCCGAAGAACTGCCGGAACCGCTCCTGATGCCGGAGCCGGAGCCGGTCGTCGAGCCTGAAGCTGCGCTGGATGAGTTCCAGTTGGCGGTGCTCGAGGAGCAGGCCCGCGACGCCCTGATCAAGGCGGTGCCCGTGGTGCTGCCGACCACGCCTGAAGGGGTGGCGCCGGTGGTGGTCGAGCCGATCGTGCAAGTGCACCTGCCGCCGAGCATCACGCCGCCACCGGTGACCGGTGATGGTCGCCCGTCCTGGGCCGCCGAGCCGTTCGAATGCCTGTTGTTCGATGTGGCCGGCCTGACCCTGGCGGTGCCGCTGGTGTGCCTGGGCTCGATCTATTCCCTGGAAGGCCAGGAACTGACGCCACTGTTCGGGCAGCCGGAGTGGTTTCTCGGCATCCTGCCCAGCCAGGCCGGCAATCTCAAGGTGCTGGACACGGCGCGCTGGGTAATGCCCGACCGCTACCGTGACGACTTTCAACAGGGCCTGCAGTACGTGATCTCCGTGCAGGGTTACGAGTGGGGGCTGGCGGTGCATCAAGTCAGCCGCTCGTTGCGCCTGGACCCGAACGAAATCAAATGGCGCAGCCACCGTGGCCAACGGCCGTGGTTGGCGGGCACCGTGATTGAACACATGTGCGCATTGCTCGACGTCGCCGAACTGGCCGAGTTGATCGCCAGTGGCGCGGTCAAGACGATGGCGCAGAACAAACGCAGTTGATTGGACAATAGAAGGTCGTGCGGTTGCGCGGCCCATTAGCACACACGCCGTCGATAGCGGCATTTGAGGGGTCAGAAAGATGAACAAGTCAGCGTCCGCACAAGGTTTGGATGATCCGATCCTGCAATGGGTGACCTTCAAACTGGACAACGAGTCCTACGGCATTAACGTGATGCGCGTGCAGGAAGTGCTGCGCTACACCGAGATTGCCCCGGTACCGGGTGCACCGAGCTACGTGCTGGGCATCATCAACCTGCGCGGCAACGTGGTGACGGTGATTGATACCCGCCAGCGCTTCGGCCTGGCGCCGACCGATGTCAACGACAACACGCGCATCGTCATCATCGAAGCCGACAAGCAAGTGGTCGGGATCATGGTCGACAGCGTCGCCGAAGTGGTCTACCTGCGTCAGTCGGAAGTGGAAACCGCGCCGAACGTGGGCAACGAAGAATCCGCCAAGTTTATCCAGGGCGTGTGCAACAAGAACAACGAGCTGTTGATTCTGGTTGAGCTGGACAAAATGATGAGCGAAGAAGAATGGTCGGAACTGGAGAGTATCTGATTGTTCCTTGAGGCGGCGGTGATTGTCCTGGCCCTGTTGTGGGCCGGGACCTTGACATTCCTGCTGCGCTACATGCGCCAGCAACGCGAGTTGGCCCTGCAACAGGCCGAGCGTGATGTGGTGCGTGACCGGCGCATTCTGGAGCTGGTCAAACGCGTCGATCATTTCCAGCAGACTGCGGTGCGGGTAGGCGACGAGGTGCATGAACTGCGCGCGATTCTCGGGCCGTTGCCGGATAAGTTGGTGCAGTTGGAACAGCGCGATCCTTCGAACCTGTCGTTCGCCCAGGCGGCCAAGCTGGTGGGCATGGGCGCGACGGTGGATGAATTGACCCAGTCCTGCGGCCTGACCCAGGCCGAAGCGCAGTTGATGAGCAAGTTGCACAAGAACTGAGCACTGCTCGGTTCAATCCTGGGGGCTTTAACTGGCAGTCGGCGACGATCTGACGACTGCCTTCGGTCCAGTGTGGGAGGGGGCTTGCCCCCGATAGCGGTGGGTCAGTTATCGATGTATTCACTGTTGCTCCCTTATCGGGGGCAAGCCCCCTCCCACAGGGTGATCTGCTTACATCAGGCAATTTTCTCCCGTCACAGACTTTTCCACTTCCCCAAGGGTCAACATCCTGCAAGCACTTTGACTCAGGAGATACCCCAAAATGACCACCCCCAAAGCCCTGTTGATCCTCCACGGCAAACAAGCCCTCAACGAGGACGTGCGCAGCGCCGTGCAGAGACGGCGGGAGCTGGGCTGGGAACTGGCGGTGCGGGTGACGTGGGAGGGCGGCGATGCCCAGCGCCTGGTCAACGAGGCGCTGGAGAGTGGGTATACCCATATCATCGCCGGCGGTGGCGACGGCACCTTGCGCGATGTGGCTGAAGCCATGGCGCAAGCCAGCACCGACGCCAGCCTGGTGTTGATGCCCCTGGGCACCGCCAACGACTTCGCCAAGGCTGCCGGTGTGCCGCTGGAGCCGGCCGGCGCCCTGGCGTTGCTGGATGTCGAGCCAAGGGCAATCGACCTCGGCCAGGTCGGCGGGCAGATCTTCCTGAACATGGCCACCGGCGGTTTCGGCAGCCAGGTTACCGCCAACACCTCCGAAGACCTGAAGAAAGTCCTCGGCGGTGCTGCTTACCTGTTCACCGGGTTGTCGCGCTTCAGTGAATTGAAGGCCGCCTACGGTGAACTGGAAGGTCCCGATTTCCATTGGAAAGGCGAGTTGCTCGCGCTGGGCATCGGCAATGGCCGCCAGGCCGGCGGCGGGCATGTGCTGTGCCCGGGGGCGCTGGCCGATGACGGGTTGCTTGACGTCAGCATCCTGCCGGCGCCCCAGGAAGTGGTGGGGACCTTGCGCGAATTGATGAGCAACGGCTGGGGCCTGGACACCATGTTCGTGCGCGCCCGCCTGCCGTGGGTCAATATCAAGGGCGCGCAAGGCTTGTACATCAACCTCGATGGTGAGCCGCTGGAAGGCGACGATCTGCATTTCGAGGCCTTGCCCAAGGCCCTGCGGGTGCACCTGCCGCTGGGTTCGCCCCTAGTCGTCCAGGCTGATGATCTGCTCGCGCACCGCGAATAACACCAGGCCCGCCACGTCGAAAATCTGCAGACGCTTCATGATCTGCGAGCGATGCGCTTCCACGGTCTTGATGCTTAAACCCAGGCCGTGGGCGATTTCCCGGGTGGACTTGCCGCGCACGATCAAGCGCAGGATTTCCAGCTGTCGCGTTGTCAGGTTGTGGCTGTGGGGGACGGGCGAAGCCGGGCCCTGGCTGCGGATCAGCGCCTGGTTGATCACCGTGTGGGCGATGGCCGGGCTCAGGTAGCGTTCGTTGTTGCGCAACGCCCGCAGGGCGTGTTCCAACTCGTTGCCTGTCATGTCTTTGAGCAGGTAACCGTGAGCGCCCGACTCCAGTGCGCGCATGATCAAGTCGGGCTCGGTGTGCATCGACAGGATCAGCACCTTGCTCTTGGGGTAGGCCCCCTTGAGTTGCTGCAGGGCATCAAGGCCGCCGGTGTGTTTCATCGACAGGTCCAGCAGCACAATGTCCGGCTGCAGGGCGCGGAACTGCTCGAGCAATTGCGCACCATCGCTGGCTTCGCCGATCACGTTGTAGCCGGGAATATCCAGGATCAACGCACGAACGCCGGCGCGAATCAGCGCGTGGTCGTCCACCAGGAGCAGGTTGCAAGTCACCGCGCAACCTCAGGCGCGCTGGCCCGGTCGAGGTCGCGAGGCGCCCAGGGGAACAATGCGTCGATCCGCGTCCCTTTGCCTGGCCGGCTGCTGACGCACAAGGTGCCTCCCAGGTGGTCCATCCGCTCGTACATGCCGGCCATGCCGCGCTGGCCTTCGAGGCCTGGGTCGGTGGCCGGCGAAAAGCCCAGGCCGTCATCGCAGATCATCAGCGACAGGCCTTCGGGCAGGCGTTGCAGGCGCACCAGCAGGTTGTGCGCCTGGGCGTGACGGAGCATGTTGGTCACCGCTTCCTGGGTGATACGAAAAGCCGCCACGGCCATTTCTTCAGGGATTCCGGCCAGGTGTTGCCGGCATTCCAGGCTCCAGCACACCTCGGTTTTTTCCAGGGTCTTGAGCAGGTGCGCGCGCAAGCTCGCTTCCAGGCCCAGGCTGGCCAGCTGGCGCGGGTTGAGGATGGCGGACACGTCGCGCACCTTGGCCAGGGTTTCGTTGAGGGTATTGCACAGCGCCGTGCATTGATCCTGCAGCTCTGGCGGCAGGCGACGCTGCAGCCATTCGCTTTGCAGCTTGGCGGCGGTCAGCAGTTGGCCGATGTCGTCGTGCAGCTCGCGGCTGAGGCGATGCCGTTCGTTTTCCTGCACCTGCAGCAGGCGATCGGCCAATTCCTGGGGATGGAACTTGATGGATTTGCGCGAACGCCATTGGTGCAGGCCCACCACCGCCAGCGTGGCCAGGTTGAGCAGCAGGATCAATAGCGACAAGGGTGACGCGTGTACGTACGCCCAGGCGCTGGCAGACAACGAACACAGGCACAGAGCGAGGATGATGCGGCGTGCAGTGCTGCGCGACACAGACCTTGAGAAAAGTGGCTTGAGATTGGCGTACATAACGGATGAAGCCACTGAGGGTTCGCTGCGGGGAGACCGGTTGGCCGGGCTCTGTTTGGAATACGCTGCCGGATCGTGTTTAAACATGATGAAGTTGAGTCACTTCGAGCGGGGCATAGTACCACCCCTGTTACCGTTGGTCGCCTGATTGGTTTATGGCCCGCGCAAATACTCTGGGGGGTAATCCCAGAGTTGAAAAGTAAAGTTGTATTATTAAAGTTGGTTTGTATAGTTATCGCGTTGATGGCGAATGGATATTTACTCGTGCTTCGCCATTATCGGTCGTTTTTGGATATGTCGATTATTGAATACGACAGGTATAAGGCTCAAGCCCCGCGATGCAACGGTTGCTGCGGCTCTTGATTGAATTCCTTTTGCGGAATCTGCAAGGTCACTGTCGCGATCAACGCTGTCTGCTCACTCTCGTCCAGGGGCAGCTCACCGGTGCGCGTGTCGATCAGCTCCAGTTGCCAGGCCAGCAGCGTCAGGCAGTCATGCAACGCATCCAATGCCTGGTCATGCAGTTGCATGGGGTTCCGGGCGTTGGCAATGAGCGCTTGAAGGCGCCGTGAGAAATCGCTGATCGCTTGCAACGACAGGCTGTCGGCCTTTTCAGCCAGTTTGGCCAGGCTGGTTTTCATGCCGTCGATGGCGTCGTTGTCATCGCGGATCAAATGTAGATGGGTCAGGCACTCTTGGGACTTGGCCAGAAGCTTTTCGGCCTCCAGCAGAAACTCGGGAAGTGCCGTTCGCTGTGCGTTCGCGCTATTCATCGTGCATGTCTCCGCAACTCAAGCTCGGGTGATGAGATATCGCACCGGGTGAATGGCTTAAAGCTAGCGCTGAAATAGGATTGAGGCTTGTAGGCAGCTTCCGATATTTGCGTAGGACGTTTATTGAAATGCCCACGAAAGTCGTGCGTAACCCCAGCTGAGCGGGATGACACGACTTCAGTTGCCGATACGTGAGTGCCTGGGCGGCCGGCGGGCCTAGGGCTTGGGGTGGCAAACAAAAGCCTGACTCCATTCATGCAATGAGAATGGCGTCACATTAATGGCTATTAGATATCGCGAATATCAGGTCGGGCCTGATTGCGTATAGGGGAATCCCCTATGCAGTGGAACCGCATGTCGATTCGAGTGTCGCGCAGCAGCGCCACACTGCCCAGGAGGGGTAGGTGCAGTAAAGCATGATGTCAGTGTGACATCAATGCATTTACGTGGCATTTTACCGGGGTCAAGGTCTGGCGTTTGGCGCCGATAACTTGCGTATATGAACTGCGCACTTTCACAACTGCATTCTCTCAGCGCGAAACCCACCTGCACACCAGGAGCTCTTAATGGCCGGCATTCTCGACACGGTAGATCAACGCACGCAATTGGTGGGTGAGAATCGCCTGGAAATTCTCATGTTCCGCCTGTTCGGGCGGCAGCTGTTCGCGATCAACGTGTTCAAGGTGCAGGAAGTCCTGCAACTGCCCAAGCTGACCCTGATGCCCCAGCGTCACCCCTTCGTGTGTGGGGTGGTCAACCTGCGCGGCCAGACCCTGCCGGTGATCGACCTGTCCCAGGCCATCGGCATGCGCCCGCTGGTGCCCGGGCCCAACAGCACCATCATCGTCACCGAGTACAACCGCTCGGTGCAGGCGTTCCTGGTAGGGGGCGTCGACCGCATCGTCAACATGAACTGGGAAGCCATCCTGCCGCCGCCGGCCAGCGCCGGGCGCCAGCATTACCTCACCGCCATCAGCAAGGTCGATGACCAGCTGGTGGAAATCATCGATGTGGAAAAAGTCCTCGCTGAAATCGTGCCCTACAACGCCAAGGTCTCCCGGGAAAAACTCGAAGACCCGGTGCTGGAGCGTGCCCGTGGCCGCGAAGTGCTGCTGGTGGACGACTCCAACGTGGCGCTCTCGCAATTGCGTGACACCCTCGGCCAGTTGGGCGTGAAGATGCACATCGCCAGCGATGGCCTCAAGGCGCTGAACATGCTCAAGGCCTGGGCCGACAGCGGCCAGGTGATGACCGACAAGCTGCTGATGATCTTCACCGACGCCGAAATGCCCGAGATGGATGGCTACCGCCTCACCACCGAAATCCGCAACGACCCGCGCCTGCGTGGCCTTTACGTGGTGCTGCACACCTCGCTGTCGGGCAGCTTCAACGAGTCGATGGTGAAGAAGGTCGGCTGCGACAATTTCCTCTCCAAATTCCAGCCCGACAAGCTGGTCGATGTGGTGCGTGAACGACTGATGCTGGACGAAGTGCCCGCCTGACTTTAGGGTGTGACACTTTGTTCCCCAGGAAAGCAGGCTCATGCTCCGTCTCAGCGCGTTGTACCGTTACCCCTTGAAGTCCGGCAAGGCCGAGGCCCTGCAGCAGATTGGCCTGGACAAGCTCGGGCTGGAAGGGGATCGACGCTGGATGCTGGTGGACGAAGCCAGCGGGCGATTCCTCACGCAACGCGCCGTGGCAGCGATGAGTCAGTTGACTGCCCTGTGGAACACGGCGGGCGGCCTGACCCTCAGTTCGCCGGGGTATGGGACGTTGGACGTGGCACTGCCCGGCGCCGATGTGTTACGCGGTGTGACCATCTGGCATGACACCCTGCGCGTACCGGACGCAGGCGATGCAGCGGCAGCCTGGGTCAGCGCCTTCATCGGTAAACCGACGCGCCTGGTGCATATGCCCATGGATCGCGCTCGCTTCACCCAGCATGGTTTCGGCGAGGATGGCGATCAGGTGGGCTTTGCCGACGGTTACCCCTTGCTGCTGATCGGCCAGGCTTCGCTGGACGATGTGTGCACCCACATCGGCCGGCCGATGGACATGCTGCGCTTTCGCCCCAACCTGGTCATTGAAGGCGCCGAGGCTTTCGCCGAGGACGGTTGGAAACGTTTGCGCATCGGCGCTGTGGAGTTTCGCGTGGTCAAGCCCTGCTCACGTTGCATCCTCACCACCATCGACCCGCAGACCGGCGAGCGCAGCCCGGACCGCGAGCCGTTCGCGACCCTTCAGGCCTATCGCAGCACCGAGCAGGGCGCGATGTTCGGCCAGAATCTGGTCAACGATGGGGTTGGGCAGCTGGAAGTCGGCATGCCGGTGACGGTACTGGAATGAAAAATGCCCGTCTCGCAGGAGACGGGCATTTTTTTGCACCGGTTAGCATTCAGCCGCGGTATTCGCACAGGTATGCGGTGTCTACGGCGACCTTCAACTGGAACTTGCTGTTGGCCGGCACGTTGAACTGGCTGCCGGCAGCGAAGGTTTCCCACTCGGCATCAGGCAGTTTGACGATCAGGGCGCCGGAAACCACATGCATGATTTCACGCTGGGCGGTGCCGAATTCGTACTCACCCGGGGCCATGACGCCGATGGTGGCCGGACCTTCCTCGGTGCCGAAAGCGATCGACTTGACGGTGCCGTCGAAGTATTCGTTGACTTTGAACATGGGTGAATCCTCGGAAAAAGGGTCAGAGATTACGCCAACCGCTGTAGGAGCGAGCTTGCTCGCGAATAACCTGAGAGCACCCCGTTGAACCAGATGCGCTACGTTATCGCTGGCGATCTTCGCGAGCAAGCTCGCTCCTGCAGGTGGACAGCATCAGGCAAAAAGGTTGATCAGTATGCCCAAGCGTTTCAGGGCTGCCTAGACCGGCAAAATCAACGGCAGCAGGCGTGCCGTGTTGCGTGCATCTTCCAGGGCCCGATGCTGTTGGCCAGCGAACTGCATCCCCGCCAATTGCAACGCGCCATTGAGCCCCAGGGGCTTGTCCAGGCGCCGGGCCTTGGCGAAACGCTGCTTGAGGTTGACATGGGGCGTCTGGCCGAGCGCACTGGCCAGGCCATGGCGTTGCCATTCCAGTTCAAGCTGCACGCGATCGTAATCGCCCCAGCTGGCCCAGCCTTCCAGACGGGGCTGATGCTGGCCCAGCCAGCGTTCGAACAGCGGCCACACCTCGGTGATGGGCGCTGCCGCGTCGATGTTGGCCTGGGTAATATGGGTCAATTGGCGGCAAAAGGGCGTCAGCAGTGGCCGCCGCAGCGGTCGCACGAAGCGCTGGAAGTGATCCAGCTCGCGGCCCTGGCGGTTGACCAGGCTCGCGCCGATTTCGATGACTTCCATCTCCGTCACGGGCCAGCCGCCGTCATCCGTTGTGGCTTCAAGGTCAATAATCAGCCAATGAGGCATGCGCAGGTTCCCGTACTGTTCCTGTCCTGATGGGGATAGAGCGTAGCCGGGCCATGTAGTTCCGCCCAGGGGCTTATTCAATCTCCAGCAGAACCTGACGATTGCGCACTTGATCGCCGGTCACCACCTGCACGCCCTTGACAACGCCGTCGATGCCGGCCTTCAGCGGGTGTTCCATTTTCATCGCTTCGAGCACCAGCAAGAGCTGGCCTTTGGTGACGATGTCGCCGACGCTGACCTGTATGTCGACGACAGCGCCATCCATCGGCGCCTTGACCGTGCCGCTGCCGGCATCGACCTGGCGGTTGGCGACCTCGTGGGTGCGGTTCGTCACTTTCATGCCGGGTAACCACAGTTGGGTATCGTCAAGGCAGTAGGCGATACGCCGGCGGATGCCATCGAGCACCAGGATGGCCCAGCGGCCGTCCATGCTGAGTGGCAAGGCCTCTGCGCGCACCTTGTGGATTTGGCCATTGACCTCAAGGTCATAGGTGCACGGGACATGTGCGCTGTTGCGCCAGCCTGCCACGCCCTGGCGATGCTGGTCGGCGCTGTGTCGGTAAAACAGCGTGGCGGCCAGGGTGAGCTGTTCCTTTGACGGCACCCACGGCGGTATGTCGCCGAAATGTTCCGGGATAAATGCGGTGCTGAAAGCGCCCGCGATGAAACTCGGATGCTTGAGCACATCAGCCAACAGTCGCTGATTGGTGGTGACGCCGAGTAACACTGTATCTTCCACCGCCCGCAGCAATTTGCGCCGCGCCTCTTCGCGGCTTGCGCCGTGCGCGATGATCTTGCCCAGCATCGGGTCGTAGAACGGGCCGATGGTTTCGCCTTCGCTCAATCCATGGTCGATGCGCACGCCTGGGGCAGGTTCCCAGCGCATCAGGTCACCGGTTTGGGGCAGGAAGCCCTGGGTCGGGTCTTCGGCGTACAGGCGCACTTCCATGGCGTGACCGCTGAGCGTCACCTCAGCCTGTGTCAGCGGCAGGGGCTGGCCGGCGGCGATTTGCAGCTGCCAGTCGACCAGGTCAAGCCCCGTGATCAGTTCGGTGACCGGGTGCTCGACTTGCAGGCGGGTGTTCATTTCCAGGAAGTAAAATCGGCCGTTGCCGTCGAGCAGGAATTCCACCGTACCGGCGCCGACGTAGTTCACCGCGCGGCCCGCCTTGAGTGCGGCGTCGCCCATGGCCTGGCGCAGTGCCGGGGTCATGACCGGGCAGGGCGCTTCTTCGATGACTTTTTGATGGCGCCGCTGGAGGGAGCAATCGCGTTCGCCCAGATAAATCAGGTGGCCGTGGCTGTCGCCGAACAGTTGGATTTCAACGTGGCGTGGATCGATCAGCGCCTGTTCGAGGATCAGTTCGTCGCTGCCGAAGGCGTTCAGCGCTTCAGAGCGCGCCGTGCGCAGTTGCTCCAGCACGTGGTCCGAGTGCTGCACCAGGCGCATGCCACGCCCGCCGCCACCGGCGCTGGCCTTGATCATCAGGGGGTAGCCGATGCGGTTGGCTTCGGTGTGCAGGGTCGCGTCGTCCTGGGCGCTGCCCTGGTAACCGGCGATGCAGGGAACGCCGGCCTGGAGCATGGCGAGTTTGGACAGGCGCTTGCTGCCCATCAGTTCGATGGCGTCGGGGCTGGGGCCGATGAAGGTGATCCCGGCGTTCAGGCAGGCCCTGGCGAACTCGGAATTTTCCGAGAGGAAACCGTAGCCGGGGTGGATGGCGTCGGCGCCGGTGCGTTGGGCGGCGTCGAGGAGGGCGGCTATGTTCAGGTAGGACTGTTGTACGGGGGCGGGGCCGATGTTCACGGCCTCGTCGGCCATGCGCACGTGCAGGGCGTGGGTGTCGGCGTCGCTGTACACGGCGACGGTGCGGTAGCCCAATGCCTGGGCGGTGCGTTGGATGCGGCAGGCGATTTCGCCGCGGTTGGCGATCAGGATTTTTGTGAAGGCGGGCATTGGTTTATCCCTTGCTGATGGGTGTCTGGTCCGGCCTCATCGGGGGCAAGCTCCCTCCCACATTGGAATGCATTCCCCTGTGGGAGGGGCTTGCCCCCGATGGCGTCATTTGCACCACCGAGGCTTACGCTTGTGCACAAACGCCTGCGTTCCCTCAATCCCTTCCTCGCTCATCAGCGCCTCGGCAAACCAGTGCGCGCCACGGTCCAGCACGGCCTCAAGCGGCTCATCCACGCTCGCCAGCAACAAGGCTTTTGTCCGTCCATTCGCCCCCGGCGCGCACTGCAGCACTTGCCCCAATACGTCATCCAGGCGCTCGGCCAGCGCCTGCGCATCGTGCTCGACAAAATGCACCACCCCCAACCGTCCCGCTTCAACCCCATCAAACCGCGCCGCCGTCAGCGCCAGGCGCCGGGCCTGGGTCAAACCGATGCGCTTGACTACAAACGGCGCAATCTGCGCCGGCAGCAAGCCCAGGCGGGTCTCAGGCAAGCCGAACTGTGCCTTAGCGTCGGCCAGCGCAATATCGCTGACACACGCCAAGCCAAATCCACCGCCCAGCACCGCGCCTTGCAGTACTGCAACCACCACCTGCGGCAACGCCTCGACTTCCTGCAGCAAGGTGCCGAACGCCCGGTTCAACGCCTGCAACTGATCGCCCGCGCTTGCCAGGTCCTTTACGTCGGCCCCCGCGCAAAAGTGCCCGCCCGCACCGCTGAACACCACGACGCGTATCTCGCTGCCCAATCGGGCCATGGCCTGGCGCAGCTCATTGACCATCTCCAGGCTCATCGCATTGCGACATTCAGGGCGGTTGAGCGTGATGTGCAGCACACCGTTATGGGGTTCCAGCAACAGGGTATTCATGACTTTTTCCCGGGCAGGGTGCCCATCAGTTTGCAGAGGATGCCCAGCATGATTTCATCGGCACCGCCGCCGATCGACACCAGGCGCACGTCGCGATAAGCGCGGGCCACCGGGTTGTCCCACATGAAGCCCATACCGCCCCAATATTGCAGGCAGCTGTCGCTGACCTCGCGGCCCAGGCGGCCGGCCTTGAGCTTGGCCATGGAGGCCAGGCGCGTCACGTCCTGGCCGTTGATGTACTGCTCGGTGGCCTGGTAGACCAGCGCGCGCAGGCATTCGATTTCGGTCGCCAGTTCAGCCAGGCGAAAGTGGATCACCTGGTTATCGATCAGCGCCTTGCCAAAGGTGTGGCGTTCCCTGCAGTAGTCGATGGTGCTGTCGATGCAGTACTCCAGGCCTTTGAGCATATTGGCCGCGCCGAACAGGCGTTCTTCCTGGAACTGCAGCATCTGCATCATGAAGCCCGCGCCTTCCTGGCCGATGCGGTTGCGCTGCGGCACGCGCACGTCGTCAAAGAACACCTGGGCGGTCTCGGAGCTGTGCATGCCGAGCTTTTCCAGGGGCGGGCTGACGCTGATGCCAGGGGTGTTCATGGGCACCATGATCAGCGACTTGTTGACGTGCGGTTTGTCGTCGCAAGTGTTGGCCAGCAGGCAGATAAAATCGGCACTGGGCGAGTTGGTGATCCACATTTTGCTGCCGTTGATCACGTAGTCGGCGCCGTCCTTGCGTGCATGGGTCCTGAGCCCGGCCACGTCGGAACCGGCGCCGGTTTCCGACACGCCGATGCAACCGACCTGCTCGCCGCTGATGGCCGGGCGCAGGAATTCGTCGCGTAGCTCGTCCGAGCCGAAGCGGGCGAGGGCCGGGGTGCACATATCGGTCTGCACGCCGATGGACATGGGGATGCCGCCGCAGCGGATGCTGCCGAACGCTTCGGCGGCGACAATCGAGTAGCTGTAGTCCAGGCCCATGCCGCCGAACTGCTGCGGTTTGGAAATGCCCAGCAGGCCGAGGTCGCCGGCCTTGCGGAAGATGTCGTGGATGGGGAAGCGCCCGGCTTTTTCCCAGGCGTCCACGAACGGGTTGATTTCGCGGTCGACGAAGGCGTGGACGGTGCGGCGCAGTTCCTGGTGTTCCTGGGTGAAGATCATTTTTATTGTTCTCCTGATTAGAAGCGCGCCACGCCAAAGCTGTTTGGCTGCAACTGGCGTATTTCAGCCTCATGGCAAATATCCAGCAGCAAACCCAGGAGCGTGCGGGTCTCCCGCGGGTCGATCAGCCCGTCATCCCACAGATTGGCGCTGCCATACAGCGCGGTGGACTGGCTGTCGAGTTTCTGCGCGGTGACCTGCTCAAGCAGGTCCAGCGCCTTGGGATCGGGCACCAGGCCGTCTTTCAACTGCCGGG
This sequence comes from Pseudomonas sp. 37 R 15, assembly GCF_900004865.1. Classification (NCBI taxonomy): domain Bacteria; kingdom Pseudomonadati; phylum Pseudomonadota; class Gammaproteobacteria; order Pseudomonadales; family Pseudomonadaceae; genus Pseudomonas; species Pseudomonas sp. 37 R 15. The sequence continues at coordinate 16,043 of NZ_CVTV01000019.1, forward strand.
CCTCGGTGATTATGCGCAGCACCTTGCCCGCCTGCGCGCCGCCCATCACCGCCGTGCGGCTGTTGGGCCAGGCGAAGATGAAACGCGGGTCCAGGCCACGGCCGCACATCGCGTAGTTCCCGGCCCCATAGGAGCCGCCGACCACAATCGTGAGCTTGGGCACGCGGGCATTGGCCACCGCCTGGATCATCTTCGCGCCGTGCTTGATCACGCCTTGCTGCTCGGACTCGGTGCCGACCATGAAACCGGTGGTGTTGTGCAGGAACAGCAGCGGCGTGCGGCTCTGGTCGCACAGCTGGATAAACTGCGCGGCCTTGCTCGCGCCTTTGGGCGTGATCGGGCCGTTATTGCCGATCACGCCGACGGCATGGCCATGGATATGCAGGTGGCCGCAGACGGTGTGCGCATCGAACTCGGCCTTGAATTCAAGAAAGCGCGAGCCGTCGGCCAGGCGCGCAAGGATGTCGCGCACGTCGTAGGGCTTTTTCGGATCATCCGGGATCAGCCCCAACAGCTCTTCAGCGCGATACAGCGGCTCGCTGTAGACCCGCTGGGGCGTCGGCGGCAGCCGGTCATTCCAGGGCAGCAGGCTGACGATCTCGCGCACGATACGCACGCCATCGGCGTCATCTTGCGCCAGATATTCGGCGGTGCCGGCGACTTGCGCGTGCATCTGGGCGCCGCCCAGTTCTTCATCGGTGGCCACTTCGCCAGTCGCCGCCTTGAGCAGCGGCGGCCCAGCGAGGAACAGCTTGGCCTTGCCGCGCACCACCACCACGTAGTCCGACAGCCCCGGCTGATACGCACCGCCGGCGGTGGCCGAGCCGTGCACCACGGTGATCTGCGGCAAGCCCATGGCCGACATGCGCGCCTGGTTGGCAAAGCTGCGCGCGCCTTCGACGAAAATCTCGGCGGCGTAATTGAGGTTGGCGCCGCCGCTTTCGGCGAGGGTCACCACCGGCAGTTTGTTGTCCATGGCGATCTGTTGCAGGCGCAGGGATTTTTTCAGGCCAGTGGGGGAAATGGTCCCGCCCTTGATCGCGCTGTTGTTGGCCACCACCAGCATGCGCACGCCGCTGACGTAACCGATGCCGGCGATCAACCCGCCACCGGCGGCGCTGCCGTCCTTGTCGTCATGGAGTTTATAGCCGGCCAGGCTGGCCAGTTCCAGGAACGGTGCGCCGGGGTCGAGCAGCAGATCAAGGCGTTCGCGCGGCAGCAACTGGCCACGTTTGTCGAACCTGGGGCGGGCCTGCGCGGCCTTGAGGAGCAGGTCGTGTTCCAGTTGGCGCACGTGCTGGAGGCTGTGCAGCATGGCTTCGCGGTTTTGCGCGAACTGCGGGCTGTGGGCGTCTATCAGACTCTCGATGACCGGCATGCGCTAGTGCTCCGCCTTGAGCACATCGGGCAGATAGGCGCGGTGGAAACCATTGAAGCCTTCGCTTGGCGCCTGCGCCTTGTGCAGCGGCCAGGCACGGTTGCCCAGGCTGGCGGCGCCGTCGATGCGCAGCGTGCTGCCGCTGATAAAGGCGGCGGCGGGGCTCAGCAGAAACACGATGGCCGCACTGACTTCCGACTCGGTGCCGATCCGCTTGAGCGGCACGTGCTCGCGCAGGGTGGGGATCACGGCCTTGAACGCGCCGTCGTAGGTGTCCATGCCGCTGGAGGCGATCCAGCCGGGCGCTACCGCGTTGACGCGCACCCCGGCATGACCCCATTCAAACGCTGCGGTCTTGGTGAAGTTGTCCATCCCCGAACGCGCCGCGCCCGAGTGGCCCATGCCGGGCATGCCGCCCCACATGTCGGCGAGCATGTTGACGATGGCGCCGCCGTGCCTGCTCATGGACTGGTTGAACACTTCCCGCGCCATCAGGAAACCGCCGACCAGGTTGGTGCGCAGCACGGTTTCAAAGCCTTTTTGATTGATCGAGGCCAGTGGCGAGGGGTACTGGCCGCCGGCGTTATTCACCAGGCCGTGGATCGGGCCGTGGTCGTCGATGATCTGCGCGACCAGCCGCTTCACGGCGTCTTCATCGCGAACGTCACAGGCATGCCAGTGGGCGGTGCCACCGTCTTCGGCGATTTCCGTCGCCACCGTGTGCAGTTTGTCCGGCTTGCGCCCCACCAGGATGACGCGCGCCCCCAGCGCTGCCAGCTCATGGGCGGTGCAGCGGCCAATCCCGCTGCCGCCACCGGTAACAATCACGCTTTGCCCCTGGAACAGGTCGGCTTTGAAGATCGAGTCGAAGGCCACGGCGACGGTCCTTTAAGTGAGGGAATCTGCGATGTGTTGCGGCACGGCGATGGGGATTTCCAGCAGTTGCTGGGCAAACGCCTTGCCCTGGGGGTCGATGCGCAGGCTGGCAATGCCGCCGCCGCCGAGGGCGTTTTCCAGCACGAAGTTCAGGCTGTGGGTGCCGGGCAAATACCAACGTTCGGCGCGGCCATACACCGGGTCGAGCACATGGCTCATCCAATCGACAATCACTTCAGGCGTGAGCACTTCGGCGATCCACGGCAGGTACTCGGGATCGCGGGCAATCACGCCGATATTGCTGTGATTGCCCTTGTCGCCGGAGCGCGCCACCGCGAGTTTCACCAAGGGTACGCTGGCGTCGGCGCGGCCCTGGGGTTTGGGCGGCTCGATGGGCGCGGCAGGGGTGAGCGGCGGGCGTGCGGCGGGCAACTGCACGGCGTGGCGCCGGCCTTGGTAGTCGAGGGTCACGGCGCACTTGGGCTTGTCGATCAGAAACGAAAACAACCGGATCAGTGGATACACCGTGGGCCTGCCGCCGACGATCCCGGCCAACCCCGGCGCCATGCCGGTGGCAGCCTGGGCGATTTCGCGGGCGAACAGGGTCAGCGCCTGCTTGCTCGGGTGGCGCACCGCCCATTTGATCACCACCTCCCGACAATCCTGGCGCCGGGCGCGGCCACCATAAGTGGCTTCGCTGCCGAGCAGTTCGATATTCACCTCGGTGTAGGGCGCCCAGCCGCGTTGGCTGAACAGTTCCGAGGTCTTGTTGATGATGGCCTGGCTGACCCGGTCGGCCTTGGCCACCGCATCGATGCCGGCCAGCAGGCAACTGGCGGTGCAGCGGAAACCGTCGAGGTAAGTGGCGCTGACCTTGTATTGATCGGTCGGCGGCACGCCCCTGGCGCCGTGCACGCGCACGCACTGTTTGCCTTGTTGCTGCACCTTGACCTGGCTGAAATCGCAGATCACATCAGGCAGGCGGTAGGCGCGCGGGTCACCGATCTCATACAGCAGTTGTTCGGCCACACTGAGTTCGCTGATCAGCCCGCCGCTGCCCTCGACCTTGTTCACCGTGAACTGACCGTCGGCGCTGACTTCGACGATGGGGAAGCCGATGTGCTCATAGTCCGGCACATCGCGCCAATCGGTGAAATTGCCGCCGGTGCACTGCGCGCCGCATTCGATGATATGCCCGGCCAGGGCGGCTTGGGCGAGGTGGTCATAGTCGTGCCACGACCAGCCGAACTCATGCACCAGCGCCGCGCTGACCACTGCGCTGTCGACCACGCGGCCAGTGATGACAATATCGGCGCCGAGCTCAAGCGCCGCGCTGATGCCCGGCGCGCCGAGGTAGGCATTGGCGGACACGCACGCCGCAGGCAGCGGGGCGCCGGTGAACATGTCGGTGACCTCGGGCAGGTGTTTGAGCTGCGCGTGCAGGTCATCGCCGAGCAGGACCGCGATCTTCAGGGGCACCTGGGCGTTATCGCAGGCCGCTTGCAGAGCCGCCGCGCAGGCCTGGGGGTTGATGCCGCCGGCATTGCTGATCACACGGATACCCTGGCGCTGGATATCGGCCAGCAACGGCGTGAGCACCTCGACAAAATCCGTGGCGTAGCCGGCCTTGGGGTCTTTCAGGCGGGCGCCGGCGAGGATCGACAGGGTCACTTCCGCCAGGTAGTCGAACACCAGGTAATCCAATGCGCCGCCGTGCACCAGTTGGGCGGCGGCGGTGCAGGTGTCGCCCCAGAAGGCGCTGGCGCAGCCGATACGAACCGTCTTGCTCATGAGAAATCCTTCCTCGAATGGCTGGTTGCGAGGCTACCAAGCAAGCGCTTGGTTTGTAAACCCTGCACACAAGTTTTACCCAAGCGCTTGCTTGGGTGCCGGCCACGGCCTAAATTGCCCGCCAAGACGATAGTAGACATAAGGGAAAGCAGCATGGATGACCACCAAGCCCTGCGGGTGATGCGCACCATGGTCGACGGTGGCCAATTGACCGACCCCGAGAGTGCCCGGGGCAAGTTGCTGCAAACCGCGGCTCACCTGTTTCGCAACAAGGGCTTTGAGCGCACCACCGTGCGCGACCTGGCCGGCGCGGTGGGTATCCAGTCGGGCAGCATCTTTCATCACTTCAAGAGCAAGGACGAGATCCTGCGCGCGGTGATGGAAGAAACCATTCTCTACAACACCGCGATGATGCGCGCTGCGCTGGAGCAGGCGGGCACGGTGCGCGAGCGCGTGCGGGCGCTGATCCGCTGCGAATTGCAGTCGATCATGGGCGGCAGCGGTGAGGCGATGGCGGTGCTGGTGTACGAATGGCGTTCGTTGTCTGCCGAAGGTCAGGCCCAGGTACTGGCCTTGCGCGATGTGTACGAGGACATCTGGTTGCAGGTACTGGGCGAAGCCAAGGCTGCCGGTTATATCAAGGGCGACGTGTTTATCACCCGGCGTTTCCTGACCGGTGCGTTGTCCTGGACCACCACCTGGTTCCGTACACAGGGCAGCCTGACACTCGAAGAACTGGCCGAAGAAGCCCTACTGATGGTGCTCGAGGCGGATTGAGGCGCAAGCTATCAATTTACCGGCAACCGTTGTCTCTCCCGGGAAAAACGCCTAGCTTATCGCCATCATAGAATTCAACGGTGTGTGCCTAGATGTTTTCGCCATGGCGGCTGGCTGCAGGACTTACATTATGGGCGCTGGGTACCGCAGGGTGGACGCAAGCCGGCGCCGCGCAGTTGGTGAGGGTCGGCGCGGCGCATTTTCCGCCGTATACCGTACGCCCTGAGCAAGGCGCCGATACCGGGTTGCTGCCGCAATTGGTCGAAGCGTTGAACGCCGTGCAAAGCGACTATCAGTTCGTGCTGGTGCCCACCTCGATCCCCAGGCGTTTTCGCGATTTCGAGCAAGGCCGGGTCGACATGGCGATCTTTGAAAACCCCTCCTGGGGTTGGACGAACGTTGCGCATACCAGCGTCGATATGGGGCTGGAAGACGCTGAAATCTTCGTCGCCGTGCGTGAGCCCGGTCGCGACCAGCGTTTTTTCACCGACCTGGCCGGCAAGCGCCTGGCGGTGTTCAGCGGTTACCACTACGCCTTCGCGCACTTCAACCCCGACCCCAAGTACCTGGCCGAGCACTTCAACGCCACCTTGACGTATTCCCATGACAGCAACTTGCTGATGGTCGCCCGGGGACGTGCCGATATTGCCTTGGTCACCCGTTCGTACCTGAGTGATTTCATGGTGCGTAACGCTGACCTGGCGGACAAGTTCCTGGTGTCGGAGCGCATTGATCAGGTCTATCACCATTACGCGCTGCTGCGGCCCAAGGCACCGATCAGCGGGCCGGTATTTGCCGAGCTGCTCAAGCGCTTGCGTGATAACGGCCAGATGCTCAGGATTTTCGCGCCGTATCGGATTGATATAACGCCGCTGCCCTGAGCGCGCCGCCGATCAAGTGTGGGAGGGGGCTTGCTCCCCGATGGCGGCCTTGGAGCCGACCGGTATCTTGTGACGGCCCCGATCCAAATGTGGGAGGGGGCTTGCCCCCGATGGCGGTGGGTCAACCAACATCAATGTTTGCTGGGGCGACGTCTTCGCGGGCAAGCCCTAATGCCAGTCAGCCAAGGCTTTTGTAGGAGCGAGCTTGCTCGCGAAAAACTCACAGGCGCCGCGTTCGTTCAGCAAGCACGCGTTATCGTTGACGGTTTTCGCGAGCAAGCTCGCTCCTACAGACGGCGGTGTACGCTTAACTGACCGGCAGAGGTTTCATCTCCCGCAGCCACTTCCAGTTGGAATGCCTCAATGCTGGATCAGGGTTTCGCTGGGCTTTGGTGGCGGGACATTGGCCAGGCGTGCTTCCAGCCATTGCAGCTTACCGTCCCAGGCGGGGAGCTTGGCCGGGGGCAAGGGGAGGATTTCGTTGATTTCGGGGACCTTCGGGTCAGCATAGGAGTAGTCCGCGAGCAGACTCCAGATTTTTTCATAGCGCTCAGCGCGTTCAAGGTCTTCCTGTTGGCCGAGGTAGTTCAGCGTATCGGAGGGAGAAATATCTCTGAAGCCATCTTTCAACCAGCTAGCAGAGGTTTCGTCACCCGCCATCACTCCCAATTGGAATGCCTCAATTGCCTCCTGGTACTGCTCCTTATTTTTAAGGTTGACGCCCAGAGCGCCGGCGGCCTTGCCATGGCCCTGCTCAGCCGCACAGCGGCGCATCTGCCGAGCAACGTCCGGTGCAATGTCAATCGGCGCCAGTATGTCCCCTACCTCGTACTGAGCTTGGGCGCTGCCCTGGTCAGCCGCCTTACGAAAGTAACGCAGCGACATGGCCTTGTCCTGCTTCAACCCCGCCGAACCGCTCTTCAGGAAGAGACCGATAAAGTAGTACCCCGTCGCCACCTTTGCGTCGATCAGTTGCTGGCTCAGGCGCAGATGATCCTCACCACGGAGCGTGAAGTGGCCGCGCAGGGTGCCGTTTTGCAGGTTGATGTTGGCCTTGAAGTGGCCATTTTCGGCCGCAATGCGGTACAGCCGTTCTATCTCGGCGTCGACGCCTTTGTCCTGCTTGAGCAGGTTGTTCTTCTGCAACCAACGGGCGTACTGGAACAGCTCATCGGTCTCGGCGGACGGCGCAGGGATCTGCTCGTGTACGCAGGTGAAGGCCAGCCTGGCTTTGATCTCGGTCAGCGGGTTCACGGAGGTGTTCTGGGGCGGGTGAGTGGGGGCGCTGCCGTTATCGCAGGCGGCCAGCAGCAGGATTGTCAGCATTAGAAATCGTCGCATCGTTCGAGGTCCTTCAACGTCTTTTCGCCGTAAACCTCGACGCGGCCTGCGCTCGTTTTGGCTCCAATGCGAATGATGCCTTTCATGCCCTATCCCAACAGCTGCCATTCGATGCCTTCCTCATTGACCGTGATTATGTCGGGGAGCAAAAAGCGAGGTTTACGATTCTGGACACGCAGGGTGGGCATGATGTCGTTCTTCTCAAAACGGCGGATGACACCCTCGTTAAACCTCGAGTATGGATCGCGACTCAGGCGGGCTGCCTGCCAGTAGCCTGTCTGCGGACAGGCCTGGCCGCTGGAGCAGGTCGGCGCGGGGTAGCTGGCCTTGATGAATGCTGGAGAGTCGGGCGTGGCTCGGCCGCTCGCTGGCTCAAGGCGCTTGGCGTTGGCCAACTGCTGGATCAGCGCTTCGCTGGGCTTTGGTGGCGGGACATTGGCCAGGCGTGCTTCCAGCCATTGCAGCTTACCGTCCCAGGCGGGGAGCTTGGCCGGGGGCAAGGGG
>NZ_CVTV01000005.1:0-78480 GCF_900004865.1 Pseudomonas sp. 37 R 15
ACTACGACAAAGCCGGCAACCTCACCCGCCTGCTCGACACCCGCAAAGGCGAACACCGTTACCGCTACGACCCGCTCCAGCGCCTGACCCGCGCCGATCACTCGCAGGATGTGCAGGAGCGTTTCGCCCACAACCCCGCCGGCAACTTGCTTATGCAAGACAGGCCGGGCCCGGACATCGTGGCGGGTAATCGGTTGATGATCCAAGGCGATCACCATTACGACTATGACGCCTTCGGCAACCTGATCCGTGAGCGACGAGGCAAGGGCCATTCACTCGTCACCGAGTACCGCTACGACTGCCAGCACCGGCTGATTGGCGTCACCCAACCCAACGGCCAAACCGCGAGCTATCGCTATGACCCGTTTGGTCGACGCATCAGCAAGACCCTCGAAGAGAAAACCACAGAGTTCTTCTGGCAAGGCGACAAGCTGATCGCCGAACACCACGCCGATCGCCATCGCAGCTACCTCTACGAACCGGACAGCTTCCGTCCGCTGGCACTGCTGGAAGGCTTCGGGCCGGAAGACGTAAAGCCTTACTACTACCAACTCGACCACCTCGGCACACCGCAGGAACTTACAACGCCCGACGGCGAAATCGCCTGGTCCGCCCACTACCGCGCCTACGGCGAAATCAGCCGCCTGGACGTAGGCAAAGTCGACAATCCGCTGCGCTTCCAAGGCCAGTACTACGATCAGGAAAGCGGCCTGCACTACAACCGCCATCGCTACTACAATCCGGATAGTGGTCGTTACCTGACGCCGGACCCGGTGAAATTGCCGGGAGGGATCAATGCGTACCTATACACGCTCAATCCTACGGGGTGGGTTGATCCGCTTGGGCTGGCATGTACGCGGGGCAATTGCCCAGGACAGCAAAGCCAAACCTCTCCTCGATATGGAGAAGAACCGCCGAAGGTAGGGAGTTCAACTCATTCGGCCACCTACGAGCAAGCATTGAACAAAGCACTTGAGTGGTTACTGGAAAATGACTTTCGGGCGGAAAAACCAAAATTAGGAAAATTTGGCGAACGCAAAGGTCAACCCATCGGCATGCAAACGACTGACGCAAGGACAGGTTATCGTGTTGAATATGACGAGAGGCATGGCGCTCACATTAATGTATGGACTCACAAAAAAAACGGCCCCCACTATACTTTTGAAGGCACGTCAAAAACTGTACTTCAACTCACAAAGAGGTTCGCAAAAAAATGAGCTATCTTGACGACGAAATAGTCAAAGACCTCTACCGACTGAATATCGAATTTGATATCCCAGCAGAAGTAGAACACGATTTAATTGTTGAAACGATTAATGCAGCCGTTCCTTTCTCCGGAAATCAAATAGCTTGGAGCTTATTTAAGGAAAACACCTATGTTGGCCCCTCTTCATTAAGATCGACGCTAGAGATACTAGAAAAAAAAATAAAAGCTGCCACTAAATGTAATGTGATTTTCATCGGCGACGCAACCGACAACGCCTATTCAATTACATGCAGAGACCTCATGCAATCACTGCAAATTTTTTCAAAAATACCCCAACATACTTATATACTTCAAAAACAGCTGGATTGGATTGCCTGCATTTCATTTGAGGGCGACATTGATTTTGCAAAAATATAGCTTATGCGAACAACCAACCTATATTGCTAAAAATACGCGCGCTACCAACAACCGTCTATCAAGCTTAAATAAAAATACAAATAAACGATATTTCTTCTGACCAAGACATTGAACTTAGTGAGTCCAGAACACAGAAACTCGGCTTTGTGAAATTTAGCGCAACTGCCATTCATCTACACCCAACAAACACGTGAACACGACTTCAGCTACGCTGCAGCACATTAAACTCTAAGAAATTGCTCCAAGGGAGCCATGAGCCAAATCTGCTGCACAATCGGCTCATCAAATGAGCCGAATACCCCCCTATTCGGCTCGCGCCCAGGCGCTCCCTCATGGATCATCCCATTGAATCTGGCCACACGGCACCTGACCTACCATAAAACAAACTGCAATAGGCCTGCCCGGAGGCGGTCGCAGTACGCGCTATCAGATTAATACTGCGGGCGAGTAAGCCCCCACTCATTTGCCCCAATCCCCCATGTCTGCTAGTGTCGCGCCGGTTTACCGTCTACCGGAATTGCCGCCATGGCCCGCAAAAAAGTTGCACTCGATTTCGAACAATCCCTCGCCGACCTGCAAACCCTGGTCGAGCGTCTGGAGAACGGCGAGTTGTCGCTGGAAGACTCGTTGACGGCGTTTGAGCAAGGCATCGGCCTGACGCGTGACTGCCAGAGCGCGTTGGCGCAGGCTGAGCAAAAAGTGCAGGTGTTGCTTGAGCGCGACGGGGAGTTGGCCGAAGAACCTTTCGATGCGGAACAACCCGAATGATCGATGCGTATCAGGCCAGTAGCCAAGCCCGGGTAAATGCGGCGCTGGAGCCCTTGTTTGTTGCGCCGAGCCCGGAAATGAAGCGGCTTTACGCCGCCATGCGCTACAGCGTGATGAATGGCGGCAAGCGTGTGCGCCCGTTGCTGGCGTACGCCGCGTGTGAAGCGCTGGGGGCGCCGGCCGAACAGGCCAATGGCGCGGCCTGTGCGGTAGAACTGATTCACGCCTATTCCCTGGTACATGACGATCTGCCGGCGATGGACGATGACGATCTGCGTCGCGGCCAGCCGACTACCCATAAAGCCTTTGATGAAGCCTATGCGATCCTGGCCGGTGATGGCCTGCAGAGCCTGGCGTTCAGCGCATTGCTGGACCCGGCGCTGAGCAGCGTCAACGCCGAGATCCGCCTGCGCATGGTCACCGCCCTGGCCCTGGCCGCAGGCCCGGCCGGGATGGTCGGCGGGCAGGCGATCGATATGGGTTCGGTCAGCCTCAAGCTGGATCAACAAGCCCTGGAACACATGCATCGTCACAAGACCGGCGCGCTGATCGAAGCCGCCGTGCAACTGGGCGCCCTGGCCAGTGGCCGGGCTGAAGCGGGGCAATTGGCGGCGCTGCAAACCTATTCACGGGCGATCGGCCTGGCCTTCCAGGTGCAGGACGATATCCTCGACGTGGAAAGCGACACCGCGACCCTGGGCAAACGCCAGGGCGCCGATATCGCACGGGACAAGCCGACCTACCCTGCGCTGCTCGGGCTTGCGGCCGCCAAGGCCTACGCCCTGGAACTGCGCGATCAAGCCCTGGACGCCCTGCGACCTTTCGACGCGGCAGCTGAGCCGTTGCGTGATCTGGCGCGGTATATCGTCGAACGTCGCCACTGACTCGTGCGGCCATAAGCGCCGCAAATTGGCCAAGTTCGCCCCTCTGCGTGGGCAGTTTGCAATGCTTGAGGTAAACTGCCGCCTCTTCTATACCTATAACGATTCGCCTGATGCCCACGACGTTCCTAGAGATTCCCCGCAAGCGCCCGTCCACGCCTTTGCTCGACCGTGCTGCCACGCCGGACGGCCTGCGTCGACTGGGTGAAGCCGAGCTGGAAACCCTGGCCGATGAACTGCGCCTGGAATTGCTCTACACGGTCGGCCAGACCGGTGGGCATTTCGGTGCCGGGCTGGGCGTGATCGAGCTGACCATCGCCCTGCACTACGTATTCGACACCCCGGACGACCGGCTGGTGTGGGACGTGGGTCACCAGGCGTATCCGCATAAAATCCTTACCGGCCGTCGCGAGCGCATGGCCAGCCTGCGCCAGAAGGACGGTGTCGCCGCCTTCCCACGGCGCTCGGAAAGCGAGTACGACACCTTTGGCGTCGGCCATTCCAGCACGTCCATCAGCGCAGCGCTGGGCATGGCGATTGCGGCCCGCCTGCAAGGCAGTGAGCGCAAGGCGATCGCGGTGATCGGTGATGGCGCGCTGACTGCGGGCATGGCCTTCGAAGCGCTGAACCATGCGCCGGAAGTGGATGCCAACATGTTGGTGATCCTCAACGACAACGACATGTCGATTTCGCGCAATGTCGGTGGCTTGTCCAACTACCTGGCGAAAATCCTCTCCAGCCGCACCTACGCCAGCATGCGCGAAGGCAGCAAGAAAGTGCTGTCGCGTCTGCCCGGCGCGTGGGAAATTGCCCGTCGCACCGAAGAATATGCCAAGGGCATGCTGGTGCCCGGCACCTTGTTCGAAGAATTGGGCTGGAATTACATCGGCCCTATCGACGGCCACGACCTGCCCACCCTGATCGCCACGCTGCGCAATATGCGCGACCTCAAGGGCCCGCAGTTCCTGCATATCGTCACCAAGAAAGGCAAAGGCTTCGCCCCGGCGGAAGTCGACCCGATCGGTTACCACGCGATCACCAAGCTCGAACCCCTGGACGCCCCCGCCGCAGCGCCGAAAAAGGCCAGCGGCCCGAAGTATTCCGGCGTGTTTGGCGAATGGCTGTGCGACATGGCCGCCGCCGACCCGCGCCTGGTAGGCATTACCCCGGCGATGAAGGAAGGCTCCGATCTGGTGGCCTTCAGCGAGCGTTTCCCGCTGCGCTATTTCGACGTGGCGATTGCCGAGCAGCACGCGGTGACCTTCGCCGCCGGCATGGCCTGTGAAGGCGCCAAACCGGTGGTCGCGATTTATTCCACCTTCCTGCAGCGCGGTTATGACCAATTGGTGCATGACGTGGCGGTGCAGAACCTCGACGTATTGTTCGCCATCGACCGCGCCGGTCTCGTCGGCGAAGACGGCCCGACCCACGCCGGCAGTTTCGACCTGTCCTACCTGCGCTGCATCCCCGGCATGCTGGTGATGACGCCGAGCGACGAGAACGAATTGCGCAAGATGCTCAGCACCGGCCACCTGTACAACGGCCCCGCCGCCGTGCGCTATCCGCGCGGCAATGGCCCGAATGCGGTGATCGACAAAGACCTGGAGGCGATTGAAGTCGGCAAGGGTATCGTGCGTCGCCAGGGCAGCAAGGCGGCCTTCCTGGTGTTCGGCGTGCAACTGGCCGAGGCCCTTAAAGTCGCTGAGAAAATCGATGCCACCGTGGTCGACATGCGGTTCGTCAAACCACTGGATGAAGCCCTGGTGCGCGAGATTGCCGGTAGTCACGAGCTGCTGGTAACGGTTGAAGAAAACGCCATCATGGGCGGCGCCGGTGCGGCGGTCAGTGAGTTCCTGGCACGGGAGAATATCCTCAAGTCGGTGCTGCACCTGGGCTTGCCGGATGTCTACGTCGAACACGCCAAGCCAGCGCAGATGCTGGCTGAATGCGGGTTGGATGAAGCCGGCATCGAAGCGTCGGTGCGCCAGCGTTTGGCGCTCTTGAATCCGTAACCGGATCCAGGTGTGGGAGGGGGCTTGCCCCCGATAGCGGTGTATCAGTTGTAGCTATTGTGACTGAACCACTGCAATCGGGGGCAAGCCCCCTCCCACATTTGATCTGTGCAACCTTGAAACGCTATGGACAGCCCATGAAACGCCTGTACGTTGCACTGCTGCTTCTGCCTGCCTCGAACCTGCTCGCCGACACCCGCGACCAGGCCTTGAAGCTCTCCGACGTGCTCATCAGCGCCAACCGCCAGGTACAGGCGCGTAACGACAGCAGCGCCGCCAACACCGTATTCACCCGCGCCGATATCGACCGCCTGCAGCCCGGCAGCGTCACCGACCTGCTCAGCCGCGTGCCCGGCGTGCAAGTGGCGCCCACCGGTGGCCGTGGCAGTCTGCCGGGCATCTACATTCGCGGTACAAAATCTGCGCAGAGTCTGGTGCTGGTGGACGGCCAGCGGATCGCCAATACCACCTCGGGCGACAGCGGCCTGCAATACCTCAACGTCGACCAGATCGAGCGTGTGGAAGTGCTGCGCGGCTCACGTTCGGTGATTTACGGCAGCGATGCGATTGGCGGGGTGATCCAGGTGTTTACCCGGCGCAACGCCGAGCAAGGCTTGCAACCGCGCTTGAAACTGGGCGTTGGCAGCAATCAGACTTGGGAGCGCAGCCTGGGCCTGTCGGGCGGCGATGAACAGACGCGCTTCAACCTGGGCGCCAGCCTGGATGAAACGGCCGGCATCAACTCGACCCATCAGTCGTTTCCCAGCGACGGCGACCACGACGCCTACCGCAATCAGTCCCTGAGCCTGAACCTCAGCCACTCGTTCAGCGATGCGCTGGAGCTGGGCTTCAACCTCTTGGATAACCGCGGCAAGTCGGAGTACGACAACAGCTTCGGGCGCTACGACTTCGCTACCGGGCAAAGCTTCGGCCAGAAACCCTACACCGATTACACCGTCAGCAGCGCCAGCGGCTATGTCGCCGCCACCCTCAGCGAAGCCTGGCAGTCGCGCCTGGAGGTGGGCCACAGCGAAAACCGTGACACCAAGCGCGATACCCTCAGCGATGATTTCAGCGTGTTCAACACCTACCGCGATTCGGTCAACTGGCAGAACGACCTGACGCTGAACGAGCGCAACAGCCTGATCGTCGGTGGCGACTGGTACGAAGACCGCTTCCACGGTTCCACCGCGTTTACCGAAGACAGTCGCTGGAACCGTGCCGCTTTCGTGCAGCATCGCTTTCATGCTCAATGGTTTTCCACCGAACTGGGCCTGCGCCGCGACCAGAACCAGCAGTTCGGCGGTCAGAACAGCTGGAGCGGCACCCTGACAGTGCCGATCAACCCTGACAATGACGTGTTGTTCAGCTACAGCGAAGGCTTGCGCGCGCCAACCTTCAACGATCTCTATTACCCCGACACGCAGTACAGCAACCCCAACCTGCAGCCTGAGACGTCAAAAAGCTACGAGGTGCAATGGCGCAGCCAACTGGCGCAGAGCACGCGCCTGGAAGCCTCGCTGTACCGCACCGACCTGAGCGATGCGATCATCCTCGACGCAGGCAAGCCGCAGAACGTAGCGTCGGCGCGAATCAATGGTGTTGAAGCGGCGCTCAAACAAGAGTTGTTTGGCTGGCAGGGCAACCTGGGCGTGTCGCTGATCGACCCGCGTGACCGCGACAGCGGCCATACCCTGGCGCGTCGCGCACGGCGCACGTTGAACCTGGACCTGGATCGGCAGTTCGATAAGGTCGGTGTGGGCGCGAGCTGGCAGGCGATCAGCAGCAGTTACGATGACGAAGCCAATCGTAATCGTCTGGGCGGGTATGCGTTGCTGGGGCTACGCAGCCGTTGGGCGTTGAACCGCGAAGTTTCGTTGTCGCTGAAGGTCGATAACGTGCTGGACACGTCTTATGCGCGGGCGAAGTACAGCTACCTCGAGGGGTATCAGAATTATCGCGAAGCAGGCCGGACGTGGATGCTCGGGGTGACCTGGACACCCGAGATTTGAGTTGTCTGAAGCGGCGTCATCGCAGGCAAGCCAGCTCCCACATTTGACATGCATTCCCCTGTGGGAGCTGGCTTGCCTGCGATAGCGATGTCAGAGGTTCGGCGCAATCACCTGACACAACCGCGCCACCGCTTCCAGCATCTGCCCACTGGGCCGCTCCAGGCCCTTGTCCGGTACCAACCGAACGCGCTCGAACAGGGTCGGCCAGACCTTCCAGGCCTCGCGCTGCGCCTGATCGCCTACCAGGATCAGTTGCGGATCACGCTGCAACACTGACTCGATACTGACCTGCGGCGCTGGTAGCTTGAGGTCGTCGAACACATTACGCGCCCCGCACACTTTCAACGCATCACTGATGATCTGCTCACCGCCCACGGTGTACAGCGGCTGGTTCCAGACCTGGTAAAACACGCGCAACGGCTCGGCGCGCTGATAGCGCTGGCGCAGTTCGGCGAGGCGCCGGCGCAGTTGGTCGGCCAACCCCAGGCCGGCGTCGGCTCGGCCCAATTGCTCGGCAATGGACTGGACCTGGCGGGTCAATTGTTCGAGGTTATGGGGTTCGGCAACGTACACCGGGATATTCAGGCGCTGCAACTGCTCGCGCTGGGCCGGGCCGACGCTGCCGGGCCACAGCAGGATCAGGTCGGGCTTGAGGCTGAGCAGACGCTCCATGTCCAACTGGCCGTAACGCCCCACCGACGGCACGTTAACCAGCGCCGCCGGACGGTCGCCGCCATCGAGCACACCGACCACTAAGCCAGCGGCACCCAATTCGACCACGATTTCAGAGAGCGACGGCGCTAGACTGACAACGCGCTCGACCGCCCAGACCTGAGTGCTGAACACCAGCAGCAGCGCCAGCCAGTGGCGTCTCATCCCAGCTGACGCGGAATGCGATAGAGGTAAAACAGCACCGTCGTCGACAGCGCCAGCAAGAACAGCGGCACCGCTTCCAGGCCGACGAACACCGCCAACGCGCCGATCCATGCCGGTAGCGCAGCCACCAGCAAGGCCGTGCGTCGGCGCGCCGCAAGGGTGATCCAGGCGGCGGGCTCTTCGGCAGTATCGAGGGCTTTGGACGTGGCGATCAGCGCGTGTTTATAGCCATGAAAATAACGCAGGCTGAGAAACATCGAGGCCACGCCGGCGATAAACAACGGCATGGCCAGTACGGGAAGCAAGGACCCGGCACGGCCGAACACCAGGTTGATCACAAACAATGGGAGCAATGCCAGGGCCAGGTACTGCCACCAGTTGAAGGACAGTCGCCGTTTCACCTGGCCGCGGGTCACGCGCGGTCGGCCTCGCCCTGATGCTCGTTGCCCATCATGTGGTCGAGCTTGCTGGCTTTGGTGGCCAGGTACAGTTTGTTATGCGGGTTGTGCCCGGTATGCAGCGGCACGCGCTCGGCCACAGTGATGCCCATTTCGGTCAAGGCTTTGACCTTGCGCGGGTTGTTGGTCATCAGGCGCAGCGACTTCACGCCCAGATGCTCGAGCATCGGGAGGCAGATGGCGTAGTCACGCTGGTCGGCGGCAAAGCCCAGGCGCTCGTTGGCCTCCACGGTGTCGGCACCGCCATCTTGCAATTCATAGGCGCGGATCTTGTTCAGCAGGCCGATGCCACGGCCTTCCTGACGCAAGTACAGCAGCACGCCACGGCCCTCACGGGCGATAGCCTGCAACGCGGCTTCCAATTGCGAACCGCAGTCGCAACGCTGGCTGAACAGCGCGTCGCCGGTCAGGCATTCGGAATGCACGCGGCCCAGCACCGCTGCACCATCAGCGATATCGCCCAGGCTGAGCACAACGTGCTCGCGCCCGGTGGCCTCTTCGAGAAAGCCATGCATGGTGAATGTGGCAAAGGGGGTAGGCAGCTTGGAAGCGGCGACGAAAACGACGGGCACCGTGTGCTCCTGATTTCAGATTTCACAGAGGCAGGCATTGTAACAGCCTGTTCCTACACACGCTTAAGCTGAATTATCGCTGATAAAGATCAATGCGTTCGATTGGCCTTCGGCTTGGTTCTATGCAGGTCAGAACGGATACGGCTGCTTCCAGCGTTGAAAAATCGGTTTCAACTCGCCGGTTTTCACCAGCACGCCCATGCGCTGGTCATACAAGGTCCTCAGTATCTGCCCACGTTCGTTATCGGCAAAGCCTATGTAGAGCGGCAGTTGCGCGAGGTGGGTGAGTGTGAACCGCGACGGATCATCGGCCTGACTGAGCACATACTCGGCTTCGGTGCGCGACTCGATGTAGAAGTCTGCATGGCCATGCTGCAGCATCGACAGGATACCGTCGCGGCGCTGGACCTGGTTGAAGCGACGCACGTTCGGCAGGTATTTCTCGTATTTGTAGCCACGCACCCAGGCCAGGCGGTAATCGCCGAGCGTCGCCAGGCTCGGCGCGGGTATCGTTACCAGGCCAAGGGCGTAGATATGATCGGAGTCAAAGTGCCAGCGCGGATAAAGCACGTGCTCAGCTTCGTCGCGGTAGGAACCGACCCAACCGTCAACCTCGCCGCGCTGGGCCAAGCCGACCGAGCGGGTATAGGGTGCGCTGCGGATTTGCAGGGCGACGCCGGCCGGTTCGAAAACCCGACGTAACACGTCCCAGGCCAGGCCGCTGCCATCATTGTTGGTGTAGTCGCTCCACTCTTCGCTGGCCAATATGATCTTGCCGGGCACTGGGGCTTCGTGCGCCTGAAGCACAGTGGAAAAGACACACAGCATGATCGGCAGCCAGCGGCGCACACTCATTGTGAGGGGCTTCCTACGTGGAGATATTCATATGAAGGGTAGCGCAGGACGCCAGCTACGGCAGCTCGCGAAAATGCTGATAGCCGCGCACGACCGGTGTAATGTCTTGGCCATGCGCGTCGAGCAGTGTCACGCCCTGCCCCGCTTCGACCCGACCGATCACATGAACCGGCCAGCCGCCGGCCCGCAACGATGCCAGTTCGGCCGGCGGCAAGGTGAACAGCAGCACATAGTCATCGCCGCCACTCAATGCGGCTACGTGAGCCTCGTCGCGATCGACAAACGCCAGCAATGCCGCAGACAACGGCAAGGTGTCGCGTTCGATCAACAGGCTGACAGCCGATGCCCTGGCGATATGCCCGCAATCGGCCAGCAGCCCGTCGGAGATATCCATGGCCGAAGTCGCTTTACCCCGCAGCGCCAGCCCCAAGGCCAGCTGCGGTTGCGGTGACCAGTAGTGGGCGAGCAGCGGCTCGGCGATGGCCGCTTGCGCGCTGCGCTGGCCCAATACCAGCGGCAAGGCACCGGCCGCGTTGCCCAATTCGCCACCGACACACAGCAAATCACCTGGCCGTGCACCGCCGCGCGTCAAGGCCAGCCCGGCCGGCACGCGACCGAATACGGTCAAGGTCAGGCTCAGCGGCCCGCGCGTGGTATCGCCGCCCACCAGGCCCACACCGCAGCGTAGCGCCATGGCGTTCAAACCTTGGGCATAGCGTTGCAACCAGTCGGCTTCGACGGCCGGCGTGGTCAGGGCAAGGGTAAACGCGAGGGGATGGGCGCCCATGGCGGCCAGGTCGCTCACCGCCACGGCCAGCGAGCGCTGGCCGAGCAGGAACGGGTCACAGGGGTCGGCAAAATGTACGCCGGCCACTAACGTGTCAGTGGAGACTGCCAGTTGCTCCCCGGCGGGGAGCGCCAGCAAGGCGCAGTCGTCGCCGATCCCCAGGGCAATGCCTTCGCCGCCTTGCGCGCAGGGCGCGGCGGCGAAATAGTTGCGGATCAGCTCGAACTCACCCATCGAGGACTCAAGCGCGACTTAGCGCTTGTGTTCCTTCACTTCGGCTTCACGCAGGCGCGGGGCCAGCTTGTCGAGCACGCCATTGACGAACTTGTGGCCGTCGGTCGAACCGTAGACTTTCGCCAGTTCGATGCCTTCGTTGATCACCACGCGGTACGGCACGTCGACGCGCTTGAGCAGTTCCCAGGTGGACAGGCGCAGCACGGCCAGTTCAACCGGGTCCAGCTCCTCGAGGGTCAGGTCCAGGCAGGGCGCCAAAGCCTTGTCGATCTCGTCCAGGTTGGCCGGCACACCGTGCAGGATGTCGTGGAAGTAGCTCTGATCGGCGAAGGTGAAATCGTTATCGACGCGAAATTGCGCTTCGATTTCGTTCAGCGCAGTGCCGGCCATGTGGCGCTGGTACAGCGCCTGGGTCGCCAGCTGGCGCGCCGCACGACGCTTTTCGTTTTTCGAAGGCTTGCCGGCGTCGGCTGGACGCTCGTCGCGCGGGTTGAAACGATCGCTCTCGTCGGAAATCACTTGGCCTCCAACTGCGACAGCAGGCTGACCATTTCCAGGGCGGACAGGGCAGCTTCAGCGCCTTTGTTACCGGCCTTGGTGCCGGAACGTTCGATGGCTTGCTCGATGGAATCAACGGTCAGCACGCCGAAAGCGACGGGCACGCCAAACTCCATGGACACCTGGGCCAGGCCCTTGGTGCATTCGCCGGCCACGTATTCGAAGTGCGGGGTACCGCCACGAATGACCGCGCCCAGGGCGATGATTGCCGCGTATTCACCCTGCTGGGCAACTTTTTGCGCAACCAGTGGAATTTCGAAGGCGCCAGGGGCACGGATAAGGGTGATGTCGCTCTCGCTCACACCGTGGCGAACCAGGGCGTCAACGGCACCGCTTACCAGGCTTTCAACCACGAAGCTGTTGAAGCGGCCAACCACCAGGGCATAGCGGCCTTTGGGGGCGATGAAGGTACCTTCGATGGTCTTCAGGGTCATTCGACAAATCTCTTAAAGAGCCGGGACGCGAAAAGTGCGTCCCTCAGTGATGATTTAACCGCGAACAAGGGGCAAAAATCGCCAGCCTTTATTCGGAGGGCACGTATTCTACAACTTCCAGGTCGAATCCGGATATCGCATTAAACTTCATCGGTGCGCTCATCAGGCGCATTTTGCGTACACCGAGGTCGCGCAGGATCTGCGAACCGGCACCGACGATGCTGTAGGTGGTCGGTTTTTTCACCGGCACGTGGTCGGCTGTTTCACGGATATGCGCCAGCAGTACATCACCATCCAGCGGGTGGCCAAGCAACAGCACCACGCCACTGCCCGCCTCGGAAACCGCGGCCATGGCGGCGCGCAGGCTCCAGCGCCCGGGTTGCTTGACCATCAACAGGTCGCGCAGCGGGTCCATGTTGTGCACGCGCACCAGGGTCGGCTCTTCGGCGCAGATGGTGCCCAGGGTCAGGGCCATGTGCACATCGCCTTCCACTGAATCACGGTAGGTCACCAGATTGAATTGGCCCAGTTCGCTGTCCAGCGGCTGCTCGGCAATCCGCTGAACGGTACGTTCGTGGATCATGCGGTAGTGGATCAGGTCGGCAATGGTGCCGATCTTGAGGTTGTGTTCGGCGGCAAAGGCTTCGAGCTCACTGCGACGGGCCATGGTGCCGTCGTCGTTCATCACTTCGCAGATCACTCCGCTGGGCTCGAACCCGGCCATGCGCGCCAGATCGCACGCGGCTTCGGTGTGACCGGCACGCGCCAGGGTGCCGCCCGGCTGGGCCATCAAAGGGAAGATGTGGCCCGGGCTGACGATGTCTTCGGCCTTGGCGTCTTTCGCAGCGGCGGCCTGCACGGTGCGGGCGCGGTCAGCGGCGGAAATGCCGGTGGTGACGCCGGTGGTGGCTTCAATCGATACGGTGAACTTGGTACCAAACCCCGAGCCATTGCGCGGCGCCATCAGCGGCAGCTTGAGCAATTCGCAGCGTTCACGGCTCATGGGCATGCAGATCAGCCCACGGGCGTGCTTGGCCATGAAGTTGATGTGCTCGGGCTTGCACGCCTCGGCGGCCATGATGATGTCGCCTTCATTCTCGCGATCTTCGTCATCCATCAGGATGACCATCTTGCCTTGGCGGATGTCTTCAACCAGTTCTTCGATGCTATTGAGCGCCACGCGGCACCCCCTTGGTCAGGATTTCAGGTAGCCGTTAGCGGCCAGAAAACTTTCGGTGATGTTGCCTGATGCAGGCTCTGCGGCCTTTTCGCCCATCAACAGGCGCTCCAGGTAACGGGCAAGCAAGTCCACTTCCAGGTTCACCCGCCGGCCTGGCTGGTAGGAGGCCATGATGGTTTCGCTGAGGGTGTGGGGAATGATGGTCAGTTCGAATTCGGCGCCATTGACGGCGTTCACGGTCAGGCTGGTGCCGTCGACGGTGATCGAGCCTTTGTGGGCGATGTACTTGGCCAGCTCTTTCGGCGCACGGATACGAAATTCCACCGCGCGTGCGTTTTCGCTACGGGCCACCACTTCGCCAACGCCGTCGACATGCCCGCTGACCAGGTGGCCGCCCAGGCGCGTGGTCGGCGTCAGGGCTTTTTCCAGGTTGACCGGGCTGCCGGCCGCAAGATCGCTCATTGCAGTGCAGTCCAGGGTCTCGCGGCTGACATCGGCGGCAAAGCCATTACCCGGCAGCTCGACGACGGTCAGGCACACACCGCTGACGGCGATGCTGTCGCCCAGCTTGACGTCGCCCAGGTCGAGCTTGCCGGTTTCAACCAGCAGGCGAATGTCGCCGCCTTTGGGGGTCATTGCACGGATGCTGCCGATGGACTCGATAATACCGGTGAACATGTCGTTCTCCTGAAAGCGGGGGGCTGACGCTCAAGCGCAGGCCGGGAATTATACGCACGCTGGCGCAAGCGGGACGGCGGTGACTCGCCAGTCGTCGCCCACAGCGCGCAT
This sequence comes from Pseudomonas sp. 37 R 15, assembly GCF_900004865.1. Lineage (NCBI taxonomy): Bacteria > Pseudomonadati > Pseudomonadota > Gammaproteobacteria > Pseudomonadales > Pseudomonadaceae > Pseudomonas > Pseudomonas sp. 37 R 15. The sequence continues at coordinate 14,041 of NZ_CVTV01000005.1, forward strand.
GTCAGTGATCTTGAGTTGGGGAGCATCGGCCAGCTTCTCAAGCGGCCAATCCAGCAAAGGCCGGGCAGCGGAGCCGAGGAACTTGCCGGCGACAAAAATCACGTACTCGTCGACCAGCCCTTGCTGGGCAAACGCGCCCGCCAGGCTCGGGCCGGCTTCCACCAGCACTTCGTTGACGCCACGGTTGGCAAGCGCCACCAGTGCCGAACGCAGGTCGACCTGGCCCTCCACACCCGGTACCACCAGGCACTCGGGGCCCCGGGGGAACTGGTTTTCCGCGGTCACGCACGTGATGACCAACGCCGGGCCCGCCTTGAAGAACGGCGCATCGAGCGGCACCCGCAGACGGCCGTCGATCAACACACGCAGCGGCGGGCGCGACATGGCCAGGGCGGTGGTCTCTGCATCCAGGCCCAGCTCGGCGGCGCGCACGGTCAGGCGGGCACCGTCGGCCAGCACCGTATCGGCACCGGTCAGCACCACGCTCGCTTCGGCGCGCAGGCGCTGCACGGCGGCACGCGCGGCGGGGCCGGTGATCCATTGGCTTTCGCCGCTGGCCATCGCGGTGCGCCCGTCCAGGCTCATCGCCAACTTGACCCGCACAAACGGCAGGCCGTGTTCCATCCGCTTGAGAAAGCCTGGGTTCAGCGCACGCGCTTGAGCTTCCAGCACGCCGCTGCGAACCTCGATGCCGGCCTGGGCCAGGCGCTGCATGCCGCGCCCGGCCACTTCCGGGTTGGGGTCCTGCATGCCTGCCACCACACGCGCCACACCGGCTGTCACCAGCGCATCGGCGCACGGCGGCGTACGGCCATGGTGGCTGCAGGGCTCGAGGGTGACGTAGACCGTCGCGCCACGGGCCTTGTCACCGGCGGCGCGCAAGGCGTTGGGTTCGGCATGGGGCTCGCCGGTGCGCTCATGCCAGCCTTCGCCGACAATCTGCCCGTCACGCACAATCACGCAGCCCACCCGTGGGTTGGGGTGAGTGGTGTACAGGCCCTTGCGCGCCAATTCGAGGGCGCGGGCCATGTAATGGGCGTCGAGAATTGCCTGTTCAGAGGTCATTGTTTGGAGGGCTCACGGGCCAGGCGGTCGATCTCTTCGCGGAACTCATTGAGGTCCTGGAAGCGTCGATACACCGAGGCGAAACGGATATAGGCGACTTCGTCGAGCTTTTGCAGCTCGCCCATCACCAACTCGCCGACCACCAGGCTCTTGACCTCGCGCTCGCCGGTCGCGCGCAGCTTGTGCTTGATATGCGCCAGCGCCGCCTCCAGCCGCTCGACACTCACCGGGCGTTTTTCCAGGGCGCGCTGCATACCGGCGCGCAGTTTGTCTTCGTCGAAAGGCTGGCGGCTGCCGTCGGACTTGATCAGACGTGGCAATACCAGTTCGGCGGTTTCGAAGGTGGTGAAACGTTCACCGCAGCCAGAGGCCAGGCATTCGCGCCGGCGACGCACTTGATCGCCCTCGGCGACCAGACGCGAGTCAATGACCTTGGTGTCGTTGGCACCGCAGAAGGGACAGTGCATGGTTGGCAGGCAACAAATAAAGGGAGGGCCATGGTAGCGCATCCCCGTCGCAAGACAAGCCATAGCCTTTAAGGTATATAGGCAGGCTTATATGTTTCTATTTTTTAAGCCACGGATTTTGCCCTCTCTGGAGCCGTACATGCAGTTACGACCACTTGCTCTCCTCGCCCTGTTCAGTTTTCTGGTCGCCTGCAGCAGCGAAGCCCCCAAGCCGGCCGCGCCTCAGCCAACACCCGCACAAGAGAAAAAAGTCCCCGGCATCGAAGACCTCGGCCCCCTGCCCGCCTACCAGCGTGAAATCAGCGGCAACCTGACCAACGTGCCGGCCGGCGCCGAAGTCGAGTTGGCGCTGCTGGTGATCGACGAGCGCTCGCGCCCGCAGCAGTTGCTCGCCAGCAGCGTGCTGACCGGCAATGGCAAGCCCCTGGCCTTTCGCCTGCGCTTCAACCCCGAAGCGTTCCCGGCCGGGGCACGGGTTGAATTGCGCGGTCGCGCCAGCCAGTCCGGCCAGTTGATCCTGCACCTGCCCGCCGTGCGCATCACCCAGGCGATCACCCAGACCACCGGCCCCCTGCAACTCGTCAAGGCGCCATGACGCCACCGCTGCACCTGCAACGCGCCCTGAGTGAACTGATCGGCGACGCACACTTGGTGCCCTGCCCGCTGCCGGGCACCGAGCTGTCGTTGTGGTTGCTCGACGCCGACAACATGGACCGTGCCTTCAGCCAGGAAGAAACCCGGCGCATCCTGCATGAACCGCCCTACTGGAGCTTCTGCTGGGCCAGCGGCCTGGCACTGGCGCGCTATCTGGCGGCGAACCCCGAATGGGTGGCGGGCAAGCGCGTGCTGGATTTCGGCGCCGGCTCCGGCGTGGCCGCGATTGCGGCCGCCAAGGCCGGGGCATTGGAGGTGGTGGCGTGCGACCTTGACCCGCTGGCGCTGGCGGCTTGCCGGGCGAATGCCGAGCTCAATGAGGTGGCACTGAGTTATTCAACCGATTTCTTTGCAGAGGCTGATCGTTTCTACCTGATTCTGGTGGCCGACGTGCTTTACGATCGCGCCAACCTGCCGCTGCTGGATCAGTTCCTGACCCGTGGCCACGAAGCGCTGGTGGCAGACTCGCGGGTGCGCGATTTCCAGCATCCGGATTATCGGCGGCTGGACATCCTCGAGGCGCTGACCCTGCCGGACCTGGCCGAGCCGTGGGAGTTTCGCAAGGTGAGCCTGTACCATTCGCGGCGCCCTTAAGGCCATCACGGGCAAGCCCGCTCCCACAGGGGAATGCAGTACAAAATCGGCGAACGGGTTCGTCTGCCAAAGCGGTCTCGAGTCCACGATGCTTTCGGCCAACCGCGCCAGCCCTTATAGTTGCCCCCATTCCCGCTTTATTCGAGACGCCTCATGAGTGAGCCCACGCCGTACATCTTCGACGTCACCACCGCCAACTTCGAGCAGGCGGTGATTCAGAACTCTTTCGAAAAACCTGTGCTGGTGGACTTCTGGGCCGAGTGGTGTGCGCCGTGCAAGGCGCTGATGCCGATGCTGGCGCAGATTGCCGAGAGTTATCGCGGTGAGTTGCTGCTGGCCAAGGTCGATTGCGAAGCCGAACAGGACATCGTTGCGCGTTTCGGTATTCAGAGCCTGCCGACGGTGGTGCTGTTCAAGGACGGTCAGCCGGTGGATGGGTTTGCCGGGGCGCAGCCGGAGTCGGCGGTGCGGGCGATGCTCGAGCCCCATGTGCAGATGCCGCCACCGGCTGCGGCCGATCCACTGGAGCAGGCACAAGCGCTGTTTGCCGAGGGCCGCATCAGCGATGCCGAAGCCCTGCTGGTAGCGCTGCTGGGCGAAGACAACACCAACGCCGCCGCGCTGATCCTTTACGCGCGTTGCCTGGCCGAGCGCGGTGAACTGGATGAAGCCCAAACCGTGCTGGACGCCGTAAAAGGCGACGACCACAAGGCCGCTCTCGCCGGAGCCAAGGCGCAAATCACCTTCCTGCGCCAGGCTGCCGACCTGCCGGACGCCGCCGACCTGAAAAGCCGCCTGGCGCAGAACCCGCAGGATGACGAAGCGGCCTATCAGTTGAGCATTCAACAACTGGCGCGCCAGCAATACGACGCCGCGCTGGAAGGCCTGCTCAAGCTGTTTATCCGCAATCGCAGCTACAGCGAAGGCTTGCCACACAAGACCTTGCTGCAGGTGTTCGAACTGCTGGGCAACGATCACCCGCTGGTCACGGTGTACCGCCGCAAATTGTTCGCCGCGCTGTACTAACCCTCGCCCTGTAGGAGCGAGCTTGCTCGCGAAGGCCGTCAACGATAACGCGAACATCCTGGATGAACGCGGCGCCTACGCGTTTTTCGCGAGCAAGCTGGCTCCTACAAAGCGTCGATCCAGGTGTACAGCGGCGTGTCTGCGCCGCTGGTCACTTTCACTTTGGCGCTGTGGCGCAGGCGCACCAGCAGGCGCTTGCCCGCGGCGGCATCGCCGGCCAACCCTTCCAGTTGATCGAGCAATTCCAGGCCGCTGAGCTGCCCGGCGTTGCGCAACAGATCCTGGGCGTTCTGCCACAGATCCTCACTTTGCCTGACCGGTACCGCCGTCGACTCGGCCGGCACCGGGGCGGCCTGCAATTGTGCGCCCAGCCGCGCCCAATCGCCGTCGTCCAGTTCCAGGGTCAAGTCCACCGGCAGGTCGCCGACGGTTCCACGAATTCGCAACATCGTCCTTACTCCCGCATTTTTTCTGACGGACATGCTCCCATGCAGCTTGCGCAACGCCAAGCGGACGGTCAAACTCTCGGCACTATTGTTATAAGATCACATAACAAAACTTTCATCTGTGGAGTCCTGTCATGCGCCGTCTGCTGCTTGCTTTGCCGTTTGCCCTGCTGCCTCTGGCTGTCGCTTACGCCCATGAAGATCACGACCATGAGCATGGCAGCCTCGGCGCTCACGAACACGGTGTGGGCCGTCTCAATGCAGTGCTGGACGGCCAGAGCCTGGAGCTTGAGCTGGACAGCCCGGCGATGAACCTGGTGGGTTTCGAACATGTCGCGACCAGTGCCGCCGACAAAGCCAAAGTCGCCGCCGCGCGCAAACAGCTGGAAAGTCCGCTGGCACTGTTCAACGTGCCCAAGGCCGCCGGTTGCGTCGTCAGCGCCCAGGCACTCAACAGCCCGCTGTTCGGCGACAGGCCCGAGGCCGATCATGATGGCGACAATGGCGATGATGGCGATGATGGCGATGACAATGACCATGCCACCGACGGCAAAGGCGCTGCCGCCCATGAGCATCATCATGACCACAGCGACATCCATGCCCACTACCAGTTCACCTGCGCCAAGCCAGAGGCACTGAGCAACCTGGACCTGAGCCAAGTGTTCAAGACCTTCCCCGCCACCCGGAAAATTCAGGTACAACTGATCGGCCCGAGCGGCCAGCAAGGTGCTGACGCGACCGCCACTGCAGCCACACTGAAGTTCTGAGTTGACATGACCGACGCATTGATCGAACTGTCCGACCTGGGCTTCAACTGGCCCGGTCACCCCCAGTTGCTGGACATCCCCGCGTTCCGCCTGGAGCCGGGGCAAACCCTGTTCCTCAAGGGTCCGAGCGGCAGTGGCAAAACCACCTTGCTCGGGCTGCTTGGCGGCGTGCAGAAACCCAGCCGAGGCAGTATCCGCCTGCTCGGCCAGGAGCTGACCGAACTGTCTGCCGGTGCCCGTGACCGTTTTCGCGTGGACCACACCGGCTACATCTTCCAGCAGTTCAACCTGCTGCCGTTTTTGTCGGTGCGCGAAAACGTCGAGCTGCCTTGCCACTTCTCCAAACTGCGGGCACAGCGCGCGGCCCAGCGCCACGGCAGTGTCGACCAGGCCGCAGCGACCTTGCTTGCGCACCTGGGTTTGAACGACCCGGACTTGCTCGAGCGCCGCGCCGATTCGCTGTCCATCGGCCAGCAACAACGGGTGGCCGCCGCCCGTGCGCTGATCGGTCAGCCGGAACTGGTGATCGCCGACGAGCCCACCTCGGCTCTGGACTACGACGCCCGCGAAGCATTCATCCAGCTGCTGTTCGCCGAATGCCGCGAAGCGGGTGCCAGCCTGTTGTTTGTCAGCCACGACCAAAGCCTGGCCCCGCTGTTCGACCGCAACCTGTCGCTGGCCGAACTCAATCGCGCCGCCACGCCCGCAGAGGTTTGAGATGTATCTGTTTCGTCTGGCCATGGCCAGCCTGGCTAACCGCCGCTTTACCGCCATCCTCACCGCCTTCGCCATCGCGCTTTCCGTCTGCTTGTTGCTGGCGGTGGAGCGCGTGCGCGTTGAGGCGCGCAACAGCTTCGCCAGCACCATCAGCGGTACCGACCTGATCGTCGGGGCGCGCTCGGGCTCGGTGAACCTGCTGCTGTACTCGGTGTTTCGCATCGGCAACGCCACCAATAACATCCGCTGGGACAGCTACGAGCACTTCGCCGCCAACCCCCAGGTGAAATGGGCGATTCCGATTTCCCTGGGCGATTCCCATCGCGGTTACCGCGTGATGGGTACCAACGAGTCCTACTTCGAGCATTACCAGTACGGTCGCAAACAGAACCTCGAACTGGCCAGCGGCCGCGCCTTTGCCACCGACCCGTTCGAAGTGGTGCTCGGCGCCGAGGTCGCCGACGCCCTGCACTACAAGCTCGGCGACAAGCTGGTGCTGGCCCACGGCGTGGCGGTGGTCAGCCTGGTCAAGCACGATGACAAGCCCTTCACCGTGGTCGGCATCCTCAAACGCACCGGCACGCCGGTGGACCGCACGCTGCATATCAGCCTCGGCGGCATGGAAGCGATCCACATCGACTGGCACAACGGTGTCCCGGCCCAGGGCAAAGGCCGTATCAGCGCCGATCAGGCGCGCAATATGGACCTGACCCCGCAAGCCATCACCGCGTTCATGCTCGGTTTGAACAACAAGATTTCCACCTTCGCCCTGCAACGGGAAATCAATGAATTCCGTGGCGAGCCGATGCTGGCGATTCTGCCGGGCGTGGCATTGCAAGAGCTGTGGAGCATGATGGGCACGGCCGAAAAAGCCTTGTTCGTGATCTCGTTGTTCGTGGTGCTGACCGGTTTGATCGGCATGCTCACGGCGATTCTCACCAGCCTCAACGAACGCCGCCGGGAGATGGCGATCCTGCGCTCGGTGGGCGCACGGCCTTGGCATATCGCCACGCTTTTGATCTTCGAGGCCTTCGCGCTCGCCCTGTCCGGCGTGGTGGCAGGTCTTGGTTTGCTGTACCTGTGCATCGGCGCATCGCGCGGTTATTTGCAGGCCAACTACGGGCTGGACCTGCCGATGGCATGGCCGAGCGAATATGAATGGACGTTGCTCGCCGGTATCCTGGCGGCGGCGCTGTTGATGGGCAGCGTGCCTGCATGGCGTGCCTATCGCCAGTCGTTGGCCGATGGGCTGTCGATTAGGCTGTAGAACAGCAGCTGCAGGTTTTGTGCTTCAAGCTGCAAGCAAATCGGCTTTTACTTGTAGCTTGCAGCTTGTAGCTTGCCGCTTGCAGCTACCCACTAAGGAGTCTTCATGCATCGTGCCCTGTTTGCCCTGTTGCTGCTGGTGGCCGTACCTGCCTGGGCCGAGGAGCAGCCCCGGGATTTGTCCTGGCAGGAAATGATCCCGCCGGATGCGCCACCGGAAGTGCCCAATATGAAACCGCTGCACGACCTGTCGAACATGGCCGATGCCTTGTCCGTCGAGGCCGCGCCCGCCGCCAAACAGGACTTGCCCAACGCGCCGGTGGTGCAGAGCCTGGACGGCCGGCACATTCGTTTGCCGGGGTACATCGTGCCGCTGGAGGTGAGCGAAGAGGGCCGCACCACCGAGTTCCTGCTGGTGCCGTATTTCGGCGCGTGCATCCATGTGCCGCCGCCGCCGTCGAACCAGATCGTGCACGTGAAAAGCGAAGTCGGCGTGAAACTCGATGAGCTGTACCAGCCGTACTGGATCGAAGGCGCGATGCAGGTCAAGCCGTCGTCCAGCGAATTGGCCGACGCCGGTTACCAGATGGATGCCGAGAAGATTTACATGTACGAGCTGGAAGAGTAATCCCCATCTGCGAACACAGCGAAGATCAAATGTGGGAGGGGGCTTGCTCCCGATAGCAGAGTGTCAGTCAACAGAGCTATTGACTGACCCACCGCCATCGGGAGCAAGCCCCCTCCCACAGTTTTTTGCGGCGTGGTTAGCCTTTCATTGAGCTGAGTCAAAAGATCGAGCGGAACGATCTTTACCATTGGACGTACAACTTTTAACGTCCTTCTGGAGCTCCCATGAACAAGTCTCTGCTCGGCGCGTCCCTCTTCGCGCTCGCCCTCGTCGTCCCTGTCGCCCACGCCCACCAGGCGGGCGACATTCTGGTTCGCGCCGGTGCAATCACCGTGAACCCGAAGGCCGACAGCAGCAGCGTCAAGGTTGACCAGGGCCCATTGGCCGGCGCCAACCTGGGCGGCAAGGCGACCATGAGCAGCGACACCCAACTGGGCTTGAACTTCGCCTACATGATCACCGATCACGTCGGTATCGAACTGTTGGCCGCCACGCCGTTCGAGCACGATGTAAAGATCAAGAACACCGCCCTCGGCGCCGCCAACGGCAAGCTCGGCACGCTGAAACACTTGCCGCCGACCCTGAGCGTCGTGTACTACCCGCTGGACCACCAATCGGCGTTCCAACCGTATGTGGGCGCCGGCATCAACTACACCTGGATCTATGACGAACACGTCGGCAGCCGCGCCGAGCAAGCCGGTTTCAGCAACTTCAAGGCCGAAAACTCCTGGGGCTGGGCCGCGCAGATCGGCGCCGACTACATGATCAACGACAAATGGATGATCAACGCCCAGGCGCGCTACATCGACATCAGCACCAAGGCGACTGTGGATAACAACGCGTTGGGCCAGGGCACCCGGGCCAAGGTCAATGTGGATGTCGACCCGATGGTCTACATGGTGGGTATCGGCTACAAGTTCTAAATAACACGGCATAACAATGTGGGAGGGGGCTTGCCCCCGATAGCAGAGTGTCAGTCAAAGACTTATTGACTGGTCCACCGCTATCGGGGGCAAGCCCCCTCCCACATTTGGTTTTGCAGTGTGTCAGGTGTGGCGGTAGAACCGGTCGAGCAACGCCGGCAACCCCGCCCGCCATGCCCGTGGCTTGATGCCAAAGGTATGCAGGATTTTCTTGCAGGCCAGCACCGCGTGCTGGGGTTCATCCGCCGCATCCGGCCGCGCTGCGTGAGCCTGGGCGGTCGGTGACTCGATGGCCAGGGGGTGGAAGTTGCGCGCTTCGGTGAGGATCGCCTGGCCCAGCGCCAGCGGCGTGGTCGCCTCGTGACCGGCGTAGTGATAGGTGCCCCACAGCGGCGCCGCGCAATCGAGTTGCTTGAGCACGGAAATGATTACCCGCGCCGCATCGTCCACCGGCGTCGGGTTGCCACGACGGTCGTCGGCCATCAACAACTCATCCGGCTGTTCGGCCCGGGCCAGGAAGCGCCCGAGGGTGCCGTCGACGCTGTCATCGAGCAGCCAGCCAAACCGCAGCAGCACATGCTGCGGGCAGGTGGCGCGTACGCTCTGCTCGATACGCCACAACGCCTGGCCGCGCAGGCCCAGGGGCACCGGCTCGTCTTTTTCGCTGTAGGCGGTGGCGCGTGAACCATCGAACACGCGGTAGCTGGACGGTTGCACCAGGGTAATGCTGTGGTGCTGGCACAGTTCGGCCAGGCGTTCGATGGCAAACTCCTGGGAAGCCAGGCGGGTTTCGCTGACGGCTTCGGCCTGGAACCAGTCGAAATAGTAGGCGAGGTTGATCAAGGCGTCGGGACGGGTGTCGTCGAGCAATTGGGTGAGACTCGCGGCATCCCAGCCGTCTTGGGGCGGTTTGGGGGCGAGGAAACCGATGTCTTCCTCTGCACCGAGGCGAATCAGCGCCTGCCCGAGGGCATTCCCGCCGCCCAGTAACATAAGGCGCATTCGCATAGATTGAGCAGGCCCGGTCTGTTTGGAACGATGGTTGTTGTCGGCAGGCGCGTGAGCCTTGCCGTAGGTTTATTCCAGAATCGTTGCATTTTGCGGGTTTGTAGCGCAACCGTCACGGACAAAGTAGGTGTTTGCAACTTGTTGGAGCGGCCGGCATCAATCACTACATGAACCTTCCCGACTCAACAGACAAGGCACTGGACGGCTTCCACCCCGCCGTCAGCACCTGGTTTCGCAGCACCTTCCCCTCGGTGACCGACGCGCAGGCCCAGGCGTGGCCGCTGATCCGTCAGCGCCGTTCGACGCTGATCGCCGCGCCGACCGGTTCGGGCAAGACCCTGACCGCCTTTCTCGCGGTGCTGGACGACCTGGTCCACCAGGGTCTGGCCAACGGCGGCCAACTGCCCGATGAAACCCTGGTGGTCTACATTTCGCCGCTCAAGGCGCTGTCCAACGATATTCAACTCAACCTGCAAAACCCGCTGGCCGGCATCACCGAGCATCTTGAACAATCGGGCCTGCCGCCGTTGGTGATCCGCACCGCGGTGCGCACCGGCGACACCCCGCAAAAAGACCGTGCACAGATGCGCAAGCGCGCGCCGCATATCCTGGTCACCACCCCGGAATCGCTGTATGTGCTGCTCGGCTCGGACTCGGGCAGGCAGATGCTCGCCAGCACGCGCACGGTGATCGTCGATGAAATCCACGCGATAGCCGCCGGCAAGCGCGGCAGCCACCTGGCGTTAAGCCTGGAGCGCCTGCAAGCCTTGTGCGCCGAGCCGCTGACGCGCATCGGCCTGTCGGCCACGCAAAAGCCCATCGACGCGGTGTCGAGGTTTTTGGTCGGTACCGGCCGCGACTGCGCCATTGTCGACATCGGCCACGCCCGCCCGCGCGACCTGGCTATCGAAGTGCCGCCGGTGCCGCTCTCGGCGGTGATGGCCAATGATGTGTGGGAGCTGGTATACGACCGCCTCGCCGAGTTGGCGCGCGAGCATCGCACCACGCTGATATTCGTGAACACCCGGCGCCTGGCCGAACGCTTGGCGCGGCACCTGAGCGAGCGCCTGGGCAAGACGGCGGTGGCCGCCCACCACGGCAGCCTGGCCAAGGAAATGCGCCTGGACGCCGAGCAACGCCTCAAGGCCGGTGCGCTGCAAGTGCTGATCGCGACCGCGTCACTGGAGCTGGGGATTGATATCGGCGATGTGGACCTGGTCTGCCAGATCGGCTCGCCCGGTTCAATCAACGGGTTTCTGCAACGGGTCGGCCGCTCCGGGCACCAGGTCGGCGGTACGCCCAAGGGCCGCCTGTTTGCCACCACCCGCGACGACTTGATCGAATGCGCAGCCCTCCTCGACTGCGTGCGCCGTGGCGAGCTCGACACCCTGCACATCCCCGTGGCGCCGCTGGACGTGCTGGCCCAGCAGATCATCGCCGAGGTCAGCGCGCGCGAATGGTCGCAAGCGGCCCTGCTGACGCTTATCCGCCGCGCCGCGCCGTATGCCGTGCTGGACGAGCGCCATTACCAGGCGCTGTTGCACATGCTCGCCGACGGCTTCAACGGCCGCCAGGGTATGCGCAGCGCTTACCTGCACCGGGACGCCGTGACTCACACCCTGCGCGGCCGCCGTGGCGCCCGGCTCACGGCCGTGACCAGCGGCGGCACCATCCCCGACAACGCCGACTACAGCGTGCTGCTCGAACCCCAGAGCCTGAACATCGGCAGCGTCAACGAAGACTTTGCGGTGGAGAGCATCGCCGGCGATATTTTCCAGCTCGGCAATACGTCCTACCGCATCCTGCGGGTGGAAGCCGGCAAGGTGCGCGTCGAGGACGCCCACGGTCAGCCGCCGACCATTCCGTTCTGGATGGGCGAAGCGCCGGGGCGCAGCAACGAGTTGTCGGCGGCGGTGGCCCGTTTGCAGGGGCAGTTGGACCACCTGCTCGGCGCCAGCCCGGGTGACCTGCAACCGGCGCAGACGTGGCTCACCGACACCCTCGGCCTGAACCGCGCCAGCGCCGAACAACTGTTGGATTACCTGGCCCGCACGCGCCTGGCCCTCAGTGCCTTGCCGTCGCGGGACACCTTGATCATGGAGCGGTTTTTCGACGCGTCCGGCGGCACCCAGTTGATCATCCACACGCCGTTTGGCAGCCGCATCAACCGCGCCTGGGGCCTGGCCCTGCGCAAGCGCTTTTGCCGCACGTTCAACTTCGAGCTGCAAGCGGCGGCCAGCGAAAATGCGATTGTGCTGTCGCTGTCCACCAGCCACAGCTTCGCGCTGGATGACGTGTGGCGTTACCTCAACAGCAACAGCGCCGAACACCTGCTGATCCAGGCCGTGCTGGATGCGCCGCTGTTCGGCGTGCGCTGGCGCTGGAACGCCGGCGTGGCGCTGGCATTGCCGCGCTACACCGGCGGGCGCAAGGTAGCGCCGCAGATCCAGCGCATGAAAAGCGAAGACCTGATCGCCAGTGTGTTTCCCGACCAGATTGCCTGCCTGGAAAACCTCGCCGGCGAACGCGAAGTGCCCGACCATCCGCTGGTGGAACAAACCCTCGATGACTGCCTGCACGAAGCCATGGACAGCGAGGGCTGGCTGGCCCTGTTGCGGCGCATGGAAGCGGGCGACGTGCGCATGGTCAGCCGTGACCTGCCCGCGCCCTCGCCGATGGCCGCCGAAATTCTCAGCGCGCGCCCCTACACTTTTCTCGATGACGCGCCATTGGAAGAACGCCGCACCCAGGCGGTGCTCAACCGCCGCTGGAGCGACCCGCAGAGTACCGACGACCTCGGCGCACTGGATACCGAAGCGATTGCCGGCGTACGCGAGGAGGCGTGGCCCGCGCCCCAGGGGCCGGACGAAGTGCACGAAGCGCTGATGAGCCTGGCCTGTGTTGCAGAGCAGGAGGTCACGCCGCAATGGGCCGAATGGTTGCAGACGCTGAACAAGGCCGGACGCGCTTATCCATTGCCCAACGGCCTGTGGGTAGCGGTGGAACGCTTGAGCTGTCTGCAGGCAATCTACCCGCACAACCTGCCGCTGCTGCCAGGTTTCGACGAGCCCTGGACATTCGATGAGGCCTTGGTGGAAGTGCTGCGCGCGCGCCTGGGCGGTTTCGGCCCATTGACGCTGCCCGAGATTGCCGCGCCCCTGGCGTTGCCCCCCGCCACCGTGGCCCAGGGGTTGGCGCGGCTGGAGCAGGAAGGCTACGTGCTGCGCGGGCACTTCAGCCCAGGCTGTAGCGCTGAGCAATGGTGCGAACGGCACCTGCTGGCGCGTATTCATCGCTACACGGTCAAGCGCCTGCGCCGGGAAATCGAACCGGTGGCGCTGCAGGATTTCATGCGTTTTCTGTTCGACTGGCAGCACTTGTCCGACAGCACGCGCGGCCAGGGCAGCGCGGTGTTGCCGCAGATAGTCGCCCAGTTCGAAGGCTACGCCGCCGCCACGTCGGCCTGGGACAGTGACCTGCTCAGTGCGCGTATCAAGGATTACGCCTCGACCTGGCTCGACGACCTGTGCCGCAGCGGCAAGCTGGTGTGGACGCGCCTGAGCCACAAGGCCGGCGCCATTGCCTTGCGCAGCACGCCGATCGTGCTGTTACCGCGCAGCCAGGTGCCGTTGTGGAGCGGGCTGACCGAACAGACCGACAGCACGACGCTGTCGCCCAAGGCGCAGAAAGTCCATTTGGCCCTGCGCGAACAGGGCGCGCTGTTCTTCGATGAACTGGTGCATGAAGCCCATCTGCTGCGCAGCGAGCTGGAAACCGCCTTGCAGGAGTTGGTCGGCGCGGGGTTGGTGAATGCCGACAGCTTCGCCGGGCTGCGCGCCCTGACCACGCCCGCCAGCAAACGCCAGGCGCGCAGCAGCCGGCGTGGACGCGGCGCCTTTATCGGCGGCATGGATGATGCCGGGCGCTGGGCACTGATACGTCGCGCGCCAAGCGAGCCCGGTGCGCATTCGGCCGAGACGCTGGAGCATGTCGCGATGACCCTGCTGCGCCGCTATGGCGTGGTGTTCTGGCGCCTGCTCGAGCGCGAGGCGGACTGGTTGCCGAGCTGGCGGGAATTGCTGCGCACCTACCAGCGCCTGGAAGCGCGGGGCGAGATTCGCGGCGGGCGGTTTGTCAGTGGCTTGGCGGGGGAACAGTTTGCACTGCCGGAGGCGATCCCGTTGCTGCGTGAGGTGCGGCGCCGGCCCCATGACGGCAGCTTGATCGCAGTGTGCGGGGCCGACCCGCTGAACCTTGTCGGCACGCTGCTACCGGGAAGCAAAGTGCCGGCGGTGAGTGGCAATCGGATCGTGTACCGGGATGGCGTGCCGGCGGGGGTGATGGTGGGCGGTAAGCAGCGGGTGTTGCTGGAGGTGGATCAGCAGGCGATTCAGGAGAAATTGCTCAGGCGGTGAGTTTGAGGGCCTCATCGGGGGCAAGCCCCCTCCCACACTGGATGTGTGAACACAGTTCCAATGTGGGAGGGGGCTTGCCCCCGATGGCGCCGGTTCAGGCACCACAATCACTCGGCACGCGGTTGCTCGGTCATCTCCACCTCATGCTCCTGCCCCACCCGCTTTGGCAACACAACCTGCTGTGGATAAGTCTGCGCGAAATGCACTTCATCGCAGTTATCCACAAGCTTCTTCAAGCGCTGGTTAAACGCACGACTCACCGCATACTGCCCACCCGACACAGTACGGAACTGCGCCGTCAGCACCACGCCGTTGAGGTCCATCCTGTCGACGCCGAACACCTCCAGCGGCCCTTGCAGGTTGTACTTGAGGAACACGTCGTCGCGAATCGACTGGCCGGCCTCGCGGATCAGTTCCACGGCTTTGTCCACATCGGTGTCGTAGGTGAACTGCACCGAGAAGAACGCGTAAGCGAACTGGCGCGACTGGTTGGTGACCGCCTTGATCTGCCCGAACGGCACCGAATGCACGAAGCCCTTGCCATCGCGCAGGCGCAGGGTGCGGATGGTCAGGCCCTCGACGGTGCCGGCATGGCCGGAGTCGAGCACCACCCAGTCGCCGATCGACAAGGTGTCTTCGATGATGATGAACAGGCCGGTGATCACGTCCTGCACCAATTGCTGCGAGCCAAAACCGATGGCCAGGCCGACCACACCGGCCCCCGCCAGCAGCGGCGCGACGTTGATGCCCAGGTTGGCCATGGTGGTGATCGCACAGATCACCACGAGGATGATTTTCACCGCGTTGCGCAACAGCGGCAGGATGGTTTTCACACGGGTGCTGGGCTGACGGCTGGAGCGCTTGTTGACCGGCGGTTTGAGCGCTTCCTGAATCGCTGTATCGAGCACCACCCAGAACAGCCACGTCATCAACAGGATCAGGCCGATGCTGCTGAGGGAATCGCTGATTGCCCGGCCTATTGAGTTGCGCTGGGCAAACTCGAACAACGACACGCCCCAGATACGCCCGAGAATTTCGATAAAGGCGATGGCCATGACGATGCGCAATATCGCGTGCAACAGGCTGAGGAAGCGCTCCTTGTAGGCGCTGCTACGCTGGATCGCCACCTGGCTGCGAGACTTGAACAGGTGTTGCAGCACAGTGCTGAGGAACACCGTGCCGATCAGCAGGATGGTGGTGAACAGGGCACAGCGCAGGGCCTTTTGATTGTCGTCGCCCGCACCGATCAGGTTGATTGCCGATACCAGCACCATCAGCAGAATCGGCCAATACCAGAGCCCGGAAAATACTCGCAATGATTGCTGCAACGCCGGTTGTTTGAGCCGCTGGGCCAGCGGCCGATTGCGGATCAGATGCGCAACCGGACGCCGCAGGCGCACCACCAGCACGCCAAAGATCACCGTCGCAAACAGGCCGGTAAACACCGCGATACTGCTGGTGATATTGCCACCGAGCTGACGGGCGATCTGCGGACTGGTCAGCGCATCGCTGAGGGCGGCCAGGAAGCCGATCAGGAACAGCGGCTTGGGACAATAGCCGCAAATTATCCGCACCGCCGGGCGCTTGTGGCCGACGTTGAACATGACGATGACGCACAACAGCATCGAGGTGGAGAAAATGCCGCTACTGGTGGCGTAGGCAAAACACAGCGCCAGCGCCCGGCCCACCGAGGTGGCTAAAAAGTGGCTGACATACAGCGTCAACGGCAGGCAGATAATGGCCGGGAGGGTATAGGGCACCACATACCCGAGCACCGCCAGCAGGCGCGCGCGGCGCTGGAAAAAACCACGCAGGCCCAGGCGCCGCACGATCAGGCGGCCCAACAGCGTCAACACGGCAAAGGCACCGATCCACACGGCGGACAGCAACAGGAAATCCCCGGCCACGCTCCATGGCGAGCGCGCCGCCGTCTGGTCGACCAAACGCCCGACTTCATTCGCGGCCCGGTCGGCCCGCAGGCGCCACTCGTCGATGAAATTCTGATTGAGGTCCAGCTTCTGTTGCACATCATCGATGCTGGAACTGATGGCCCCGAGCAGGCCGCCCTCCACCAGCAATTCCGGCTTGGCCGGGGCTTCGGGTTCAGGCGCGGTGGCCGCGGCTTGGAGTGCGCCGTTGCCGCACAACAGCAGCGCGCCGAGCAGTAATGCAGTCTTTAGATTCAGCAAAACACCGGGCTCCTTCAGGGGGTCTGTAAGGAACTGACGGGTTTGAGCCGTGATCGTTCCCCTGATTCGCCCGGCCCCTCTCCCACACCCTGGCCTCTACCGCCTCCTCTACCGCCCGCTCTACCGCCTGTAGGAATGTGGAAACTTTCGGCCAAAGATCGTAGTCATCCCAAAACGCGGGGCAATCGACCCTGGATCAACGGGAGTAAGCATGGCGGCGATTCACATCGGCATTTCCGGCTGGCGCTATACGCCCTGGCGGGGCGATTTCTACCCCGAAGGCTTGACCCAGAAACGCGAATTGCAGTTTGCGTCACGCGCCGTCAACGCGATCGAAATCAACGGTTCGTTCTACGCGCTGCAAACCCCCAAGCGCTACGCCGAGTGGTATGCCGACACGCCCGACGGGTTCATGTTCAGCGTCAAGGCCCCGCGCTATATCACCCATATCCTGCGCCTGCGCGATGTGCACAAGCCCATGGCGAACTTCTTCGCGTCCGGGGTGCTGGAGCTCAAAGACAAACTTGGGCCGATCCTCTGGCAGTTCCCGCCCAGCTTCAAGTTCGACCCGCCCCTGTTCGAAGCCTTCCTGGCCGAACTGCCCACCACCACCTTGCAGGCCGCCGCCCTCGCCCATCAGCATGAGCCACGCCTGAACGGCAAAGCGAGCATGAAGGCCTACGGCAAGCAGCCGTTGCGCCATGCGGTGGAAATTCGCCACCAGAGCTTTGCGGTGCCTGAGTTTGTGCAGTTGCTGGACAAGTACGGCGTCGCCCTGGTGGTGGCGGACACTGCTGGCAAGTGGCCGTATGCCGAAGACGTCACCGCCAACTTCCTGTACCTGCGCCTGCATGGCGACAAGCAGTTGTACGCCAGTGGCTATACCGACGAAGCCCTCAAACGCTGGGGCGACCGCATCGAGCGTTGGCGTCACGGCAAACAGCCTGCGGATGCGCATTTGATCGCCCCGCAGCACAAGCCACGCGCGCGCAAACAGCGCGACGTATTTTGCTTTTTTGATAACGACATCAAGGTGCGTGCGCCTTTCGATGCCCGTCAATTGTTACAGCGTTTCGGTCTGGACAAGCACTTGGCGACAGCGCCGGGGCAATTGCCGGAACCTGGAGTGCTGCCATGACACAGCCGGAGTTGATCCCCATCACACCCACTGCCCCCATTACTCGCTTTACCGTGCTGACGGTGAATATCCACAAGGGTTTCACCGCCTTGAATCGGCGTTTCATCCTGCCCGAGTTGCGTGAAGCGGTGCGCAGCGTTGGCGCCGACATGGTGTTCCTGCAGGAAATCCATGGCACCCACGAACAGCATCCGCAGCGCTACAGCGACTGGCCGAAGATGCCGCAGTACGAGTTTCTCGCCGACAGTATCTGGCCGCAGTTCGCCTACGGGCGCAACGCGGTCTATCCCCATGGCGACCACGGCAATGCGCTGCTGTCGAAATTCCAGATCATCCGTCACGACAACCTCGACATCTCCCAGAGCGGCCATGAAAACCGCGGCCTGCTGCATTGCGTTCTGCGCCTGCCGGGCAGCGGGCAGCAAGTGCATGCGATCTGCATCCACCTGGGCCTGCGTGAAGTGCATCGCCAGCAGCAACTGCGCTTGCTGGAGCAGCGCATCAGCGAGATTCCGGCCGACGCGCCGGTGGTGGTCGCCGGCGATTTCAACGACTGGCGCCAGCGTGCCGACCTGAGCCAAAGCGGCCTTGAGGAAGTCTTCGTGCAGACACAGGGCAAACCTGCACGCACGTTTCCCGCGCGCCTGCCGTTGTTGGCGCTGGACCGCATCTACGTGCGCAATCTGAAGGTGCATAACCCCCGGGTGCTGACCACACGCCCCTGGTCCCATTTGTCTGACCATGTGCCGCTGTCGGTGGAGATTGAGCTATGAACGTTGCTGTAGAACATATCGCCACCGACCAGCCGCCGGATGATGCCAAGGCGCGTGACCTCGATTACGGCTGGCAGAGCGGCAACCGCATCGAGTTGCTGGAAAATGGCGAGGCCTACTTTCCCAAGGTGTTCGAGGCCATGCGCGCGGCGCAGCGCGAGATTCTGCTGGAGACGTTTATCCTCTTCGAGGACAAGGTCGGCGTTGAGCTCAAAGGCATCCTGATCGAAGCCGCGCAGCGCGGGGTGAAGGTGGTGGCCAGCCTGGATGGCTTTGGTTGCGGCGAACTGAGCCGCGCATTTTTACGCGAGCTGGCCGAGGCCGGGGTGGTGGTGCAGATGTTCGATCCGGCCTCGAAGACGCTGGGTATCCGCACCAACTGGTTCCGTCGCCTGCACCGCAAAATCGTGGTGGTGGATGCCAGCGTGGCGTTCATCGGCGGTATCAACTTTTCCGCCGACCATCTGGGTGACTTCGGCCCTGAAGCCAAGCAGGATTATGCGGTGCAAATCGTTGGCCCGGCGGTGGCCGACCTGCACCACTTCGCCCTGGCGCAAAGTGGTCGCCAGGTGCGCACGCGGCGTGGATGGCGGCGGCGCCAGCAACGTCCGACGCCATGGGCAACGTCTGACGAAGACGGCCTGGTACGCCTGATCTATCGCGACAACGTGCAGCATCGCGATGACATCGAAGAAGCCTATATCCACGCGTTGAGCAAAGCGCGTACGCGCGCCGTGATTGCCAACGCGTATTTCTTCCCCGGTTACCGCCTGCTGCGGGAAATCCGCAACGCCGCGCGCCGTGGCGTGCACGTGCAATTGATCATGCAGGGCCAGCCGGATGTGCTGCTCGCCAAGCTGGCGGCGCGCATGCTCTATGACTATCTGCTCAAGGACGGCGTGGTCATTCACGAGTATTGCCAGCGCCCGCTGCACGGCAAGGTGGCCTTGGTGGACGAGGACTGGAGCACTGTCGGTTCAAGCAACCTGGACCCGTTGAGCCTGGCATTGAACCTTGAAGCCAATGTGTTGATCCGCGACCGGGCGTTCAATCAGCAGTTGTACGAAAGCCTGGAAGCGCTCGCCAGGGACCATTGCCAGACCATGCCGGCAAAACGCAAACCGCGCCTGTGGTTGTGGCGCCTGACCGTGGGCTTCCTGGTATTTCATGTGATGCGTCACTTCCCCGCCCTGACCGGCTGGCTGCCGGCACACAAGCCGCGTTTGAAACCTATTGAGAGTCCGGCCCATGACGTCTGAAAAAAGCGGCTCCCGGTTCCAGCGCTGGAAGAAGCCCCTGACCCTTGCGTTCTTCCTGCTGCTGATCGTGCTGTTCACTTTGCTTGCCCGACGCATCGACTGGAGCGAAGTGGTACAGACGTTGAGCGAATTCAAGGTGCGCACCCTGCTGATCGCCGGCGCGCTGACGGTGTGCAGCTTTATTGTGTATGCCTGCTTCGACCTGATCGGTCGCACCTACATTCGCCAGCCCTTGCGCTGGAAGCAGATCCTGCCGGTGGGCATCATCAGCTACGCGTTCAACCTCAACCTGAGCGCGTGGGTGGGCGGCATCGCCATGCGTTATCGGCTGTATTCGCGACTGGGGGTGAGCACCAGCAATATCGCCAAGATCCTGGGGCTGAGCCTGGCAACCAACTGGTTCGGCTATATGGCGTTGGCCGGAGCGGTGTTCAGCAGCGGCCTGGTCACCATGCCGCCGGGCTGGAAAGTCAGCACCACGGCCTTGCAAGGCATCGGTGCGCTGTTGGTGCTGGCGAGCCTGGGCTACCTGGTGGCGTGCCAATTTTCGAAAAAGCGCGCGTGGACGATTCGCGGCATGGAAATCAACCTGCCGTCGCTGCGCATGGCGTGTTTGCAGTTGCTGCTGGGCGCGTTGAACTGGTCGCTGATGGCGGCCGTGATTTTCACGCTGTTGCCGGCGAAACTGGATTATCCGCTGGTGCTGGGGGTGCTGCTGATCAGCGCGATTGCCGGGGTGCTCACGCATATTCCTGCCGGGCTCGGCGTGCTGGAAGCGGTGTTTATCGGGCTGCTGCAGCATGAGGCGTCACGCGGCAGTTTGCTGGCGGGATTGATTGCCTATCGAGCGATCTATTTTATCTGCCCGTTGTTGATCGCGCTGGTGATGTATTTGGGGGTGGAGGCGAAGGCCAAGGCGTTGCGGGTGAAGAAAACACCCGCTTAGCGGGTTAGCGCGATTGAATGATGCTCAGCCGTTCACCCACTACCATCTCAGTGATCCAATCCACCAGGATCGAGGTGTACGCCTGCTGCGACACCGGATCGCTCAATGAGTGGTCGGCGCCGTCGATGATGCGGTGGGTCAGCGAATGGGTCTGCTGGCACGCCGCGCGGTAACTCATGATGGTGGCGTGAGGCACGTGATCGTCGGTTTCCGATTCGACGATCAGTACATCTCCGGTGAATTTCGCGCAGGCATGCAAGGCACGATTGGTTTGAGCATGAACCAGCGTGCTGCGGTAATCAATCAGGTCGGCTTTATCCAGTTCACGCTTGGGCTTGAGCCATTCCTGGTCTCGGTACAGCGCAGGCACCCGCAACGCCAGCCAGCGCACCGGGCGCAATGAGGTGAGGATCGCCGCCAGGTAGCCGCCATAGCTGGTGCCCACCACTGCTACCGCCGAGGTGTCGATCGCCGGGTGGGCCAGCAGCCGGTCGTAGGCGGCCAACAGGTCGCGCAGGTTGTCTTCACGGGTCACGCGGGACAGCGGGATACCGGTGCCGGCATGGCCGCGAAGGTCGAACGTCAGGCACACGCAACCGAGCCCCGCGATGCCTTTGGCGCGCTCCAGGTCGCGCTCCTGGCTGCCGCCCCAACCGTGCACGAACAACACGCCCGGCACTTTGGATTTGGGGCTGAGGAAGGTCCCGCTCATCTGTTCGTCGTCGATGTCGATTGCGATGCTCTCGCTTCTAGCCGTCATAAGCGTTAACCGTCACATATTTGAGGAGAAAGTCGCTGTTTTCAGCCGGGCCGCGGTACACCTCGATGGCGTCTGCCGGTAACGTCCGATCCACATAGGTTTCCACCGAGGCCACGCGGATCGCGCGCAAGCCGGGGTGGTTGACGAAGCTCTGCAGCGCCGCGACTTCCGCGCTGCTGGCCCCGCCCATGCGCCAGGACTGTTCGAGCACGCCACTGCGGCGTTGGCCGTCGCTGTCCAGCCCCTGGGCGATGTCGTAGTTGCGGCGCGAGGCGTAGAAGCCGGGGTAGGCTTCATCGGCAGCCTTGTCGAAAACCTGCGCTTGCCTGACGGCTTCGCGTACATCGTCCGGCAGAGCCAGCGTGAGCAAGTCGTCGTAGCCGCCGGGCACCACCAGCAGTTTGGAGCCGCCGTAGACCTCTTCGCCCTGCCCGTCCCGGGTCAGGTATTGCTCGCCGCAGTAACTGATGACGTGATCGCCGATAAAGCTTTGGCCCACACTGTGAGTGACTACGTCCTGCAGGTCTTGTTCCAGCACCACCCCATCATTAAACATTGCGGCGGCTTCGGGACGCGCCAGCAGGGCATCGAATTCGTCGAGGCTGCGGATCACCTCTTGCCCGCGTCCCGCGCAGGCGTTTACGGGCTTCAAGCGAATCGGCCCGCTGTAGAGCAAACGAGTCGCGGCTGGCCGTGCATCTTCCAGCGCGAAGACACTCAAGCCATCAAGGACTACGTCGCGCACGCGCTCACAAAACAGCGGCGACCAGCCCTCGGGCGCCTGGGCTTGCGGGCTCAGCAGGCCGTGAGTGATGGCTTTGGTACAGATGAACGCATGATCGACATAACCGCCCCACAGGTCTTGCGGGCCCTTGATATTGAGCGCTTGTGCCTGGGCGGCCCCCACCAGCGTTTGTGTGGGAAGCAGGTACAGATCGTGGCCGGCGTGCTTGAGCGGGTCGTAGCTGCCGCCGAATTTTAGCCCCAGTATCTGCGCGAGCCAGCGCGCCAGGGCGCGATTGGTCTCCACTTCATGCTGGGGTGCGCCGCTGCGCGTTGAATGAGAGAGCACCAGCTTTTTACGTGAAATCGGGGTCATGCATCCCCCTTGGCATCCGGCCATGTGTGTAAAAGAAGCGTAGCAGGGATCAGGCCAAGGTCGCGCTGAGGAGGAGCGCTTGAAAATCAATCAGTTGCCGCACACGCAATAGCAGTTAGCCTGCGCCATTCTGCACGATGCGGCCTCGGGCACGCGGCGTTCTGCACGATTCACGTGTACGGCAGCCGATATCCGACGGCGGCGCCAGCTAAGATACTGGACCTATCAACCCATCACGAGGCAACCCACATGGCCAAGCAAGCACTCATCCTGATCGATATCCAGAACGACTACTTCCCCCAGGGCAAGTGGCCGCTTGACGGTGTGGAGGCCGCTGCGGACAACGCCGCGCAGGTGCTGAAGGCCTTTCGTCAGACCGGCGATGCGGTGATCCACGTGCGTCACGAGTTCGCGGACGATGACGCGCCGTTCTTCACGCCGGGCTCCGAAGGCGCGCAGTTGCATGCCAACGTGTTGAACCAGGGTAACGAGCCGGTGGTGCTCAAGCACTTTGTGAATGCCTTTCGCCAGACCAACCTGCGCGAGTTGCTGGAACGGCGCAGCATTACCGACGTGGTCGTGGTCGGCAGCATGAGCCATATGTGCATCGACGCTGTGGTGCGGGCGGCGGCAGACTTGGGCTACAAGGTCACGGTCATTCATGACGCCTGCGCTACCTGTGACCAGGACTTCAATGGACAGGTGATTCCCGCCGCCCAGGTGCATGGCGCCTACATGGCCGCGTTGGCCTTCGGCTATGCGAGTGTGGTGTCGACGGAAGACTATTTGAAAGCCCAAGCGGCGGTGGCTTGACCGCCGCTCGGTGCGTTCAGCGTGTGGCGATGATAAACAGGCGCGGGAATGGCAGCAGTACCGTGCCATCCGCCAGGGCTGGATAAGCCTGGATGATCCGTGCCTGGTACGCCTGCAGGAAAGCGGCTTTTTCGTCGTCGTTCAGTGGCGCCAGGAAAGGCCGCAGCGCTGAACCCTTGAACCACTCCACCACTGCCCCGTGATCTGCCAACGGGTGGTGGTAGGTGGTACGCCAGACATCGACGGTGCTGCAATGCCGGTTCAGCAGTTCGAAGTAATAGCTCGCCGAATGCCGCTCGTTATGCTTGACCGCGCCGATCTTCGCGGCCCATGGCCCCTGCGCTGCGACCTCACGGGCGAGCCGGTGGGCAGGCTCGTCGAGGTTGTCCGGCGTCTGTACCGCCAGCGTGCCACTGGGTGTCAGTTGGTTGACCAAGTGCGGATAGAGCGTGGCGTGGTCAGGCAACCATTGCAGGGAAGCATTGGCGAGAATCACGTCAAACCGCTGCGCCGGACGCCAGGCGCCGATATCCGCCAGTTCGAAGCTCAAGGCCGGCAGGCGCTTGCGGGCGTCACGCAGCATGTCATCGGAGCTGTCCATGCCGGTAATGTGGGCGTGTGGAAAGCGTTCGGCCAACACTTGGGTGGAATTGCCGGGGCCACACCCTAAATCGACGGCCGTGCCCACATCGGTATTGGGAATCGCGGCCACCAGATCGCGGACGGGGCGGGTGCGCTGCTGCTCGAACATCGTGTACTGCTTGGCGGACCAGGTCATCGGGGTTTCTCCTTCTCTTGGTGGTTAAGCATCGCCCATAAAAAAACCCCGAAGCCAGGGCTATCGGGGTTTTTTTTGGGTTCTGGGGTTTTAAACCCTAGAACGGGATATCGTCATCAAAGCTGTCGAAATCCGGAGCCGGCTGCGGGGCGGCCTGTTGTGGCGCGGGACGCGACTCACGCTGAGGCTGCTGGCTTGGCTGCGGACGCGATTGCTGTGGACGCGGTGCCGAGTTGGACATGCCGCCCTGGCCCTGTTGGTCGCCCTGTGGACGGCCGCCCAGCAATTGCATGGTGCCTTGCATGTCGACCACGATTTCAGTGGTGTAACGCTTGATGCCGTCTTTTTCCCACTCGCGGGTTTGCAGTTTGCCTTCGATGTAGACCTGCGAACCTTTGCGCAGGTACTCACCGGCGATCTCGGCCACTTTGCCGAACATCGACACGCGGTGCCATTCGGTTTTCTCGACCTTCTGGCCAGTCTGCTTGTCGGTCCACTGTTCGCTGGTCGCCAGACTCAGGTTGGTCACGGCGTTACCGTTAGGCAGGTAGCGAACTTCGGGATCCTGGCCGCATGTACCGACCAATATGACTTTGTTAACCCCACGGGCCATAACGTTCTCCTAGGCTGGGCGCGCTGTCGGCACTGGGTTGACCAGGTGCTCGAGCGTCGCGCGATCCAATAATTCGGTGTCCAATTTGATGTAAATCGCAGCTTCTTCTGCGACCACTACTGCGTCCGTTACTCCAACGACGGCCTTCAGGCGCTCGGCCAAGCCAGCTTCGCGCATCGCTTCAGGCGATAACGGCAGGCGTAGGCTCGTCACATACGGAGGTTCGCGCATGGTAACAGCAAAGACCAGCCAAAGTGCAGCCAGCCCGGCGCATCCGAGGAACACAACCGACAAACCGCCATGCTGGAACATCCAGCCGCCCAGGATTCCGCCCAGCGCCGAACCGAGGAACTGGCTGGTGGAATAAACGCCCATTGCCGTGCCCTTGCCGCCAGCCGGTGAAACTTTGCTGATCAGCGACGGCAATGACGCCTCCAGCAGGTTGAACGCGGTGAAGAACACCACCGTGCCGACCACCAGCGCCCGCAAGCTGTCGCCGAACTGCCAGAAGAATAGTTCAGTGAGCATCAATGTCGCGACGGCGCCGAGCAGAACTCGTTTCATTTTGCGTTTCTTCTCGCCGTAGATGATGAACGGAATCATGGCGAAGAACGAAATCAACAGTGCGGTAAGGTAGACCCACCAGTGCTGCTCCTTGGGCAAACCGGCTTTCTGCACCAGCGCCAGGGGCAAGGCGACGAAGCTGCACATCAGCATTGCGTGCAACACGAAGATACCTAAATCCAGGCGCAGCAGGTCCGGATGCTTGAGCGTCGGCAACAGCGCCTTGCGCGCGACGCCGGACTCACGGTGCTGCAGCGTGCCGGTCGAGCGCGGCACCATGAAGGCCACGATCACGATCCCGAACAACGCCATGCCGCCGGTGGCCAGGAACAACCCGTGCAGGCCGAAGGCGCGAGTCAGCAGCGGGCCGACCACCATCGCCACGGCAAACGACAAACCAATGGTCATGCCGATCATGGCCATGGCCTTGGTGCGATGTTGTTCGCGGGTAAGGTCCGACAGCAAGGCCATCACCGCAGCGGAAATCGCCCCGGCGCCTTGCAGGATCCGTCCGGCGATCACGCCCCAGATCGAATCGGACTGCGCCGCGAGCACACTGCCGAGGGCGAACACGATCAACCCCAGGTAAATCACCGGGCGACGGCCAATACGGTCGGAAATGATGCCGAAGGGTATCTGGAAGATCGCCTGGGTCAGGCCATAGGCGCCAATCGCCAGGCCGATCAATGCGGGGGTCGCGCCTGCGAGATCCATTCCATAGGTCGCCAGCACCGGCAACACCATAAACATGCCCAGCATACGGAAGGCGAACACCAGGGCCAGACCGCTTGCCGCTCGGGTCTCGCCGCTACTCATGCGTTCGCTGTGGGGATCGTGCATGGAAAAACCTCGTGTGAACCGGCGGCGATTCTACCAGTCCCATCGATTGAGAGGGTATATGCGGCGCTTTGCCGCGCAGCTTTCATGTAAGGCTGCAAGCGGCCTTTTGACAGTGTATATTCATCCAGTCTTTAGCCGTATACTCCGGCATTATTTACGCCCGCCGTGCGAGGCCATCTTGGACAAGATCCTGATTCGTGGGGCTAGAACCCACAACCTGAAGAACATCGACCTGACCCTGCCCCGGGACAAACTGATCGTCATCACCGGCCTGTCCGGTTCGGGCAAATCGTCCCTGGCGTTCGATACGCTGTATGCCGAAGGCCAGCGGCGCTATGTGGAATCGCTGTCGGCCTATGCCCGGCAGTTCCTGTCCATGATGGAAAAGCCCGACGTCGACACCATCGAAGGTTTGTCGCCGGCCATTTCCATCGAGCAGAAATCGACGTCCCATAACCCGCGCTCCACCGTGGGCACCATTACCGAAATCTACGATTACCTGCGTCTGCTGTATGCACGCGTGGGTATTCCGCGCTGCCCGGACCACGATATTCCGTTGGAAGCCCAGACCGTCAGCCAGATGGTTGACCTGGTGCTGGCCCAGCCGGAAGGCGCCAAGCTGATGCTGCTGGCGCCCGTCATCCGCGAGCGCAAGGGTGAACATCTGTCGGTCTTTGAAGAGTTGCGGGCGCAAGGTTTCGTGCGCGCTCGCATCAACGGCAAGCTTTATGAGCTGGATGAAGCGCCGAAGCTCGACAAGCAGAAGAAGCATTCCATCGACGTGGTGGTTGACCGTTTCAAGGTGCGTGCCGATCTGCAGCAACGCCTGGCGGAATCCTTCGAGACCGCGTTGAAACTGGCCGACGGTATTGCCCTGGTCGCGCCGATGGACGATGAGCCGGGCGAAGAGATCATCTTCTCCGCACGTTTTGCCTGCCCGATCTGCGGCCATGCCATCAGCGAGCTGGAACCCAAGCTGTTTTCCTTCAACAACCCGGCCGGCGCCTGCCCGACCTGTGACGGCCTGGGCGTCAAGCAGTTCTTCGACATCAAACGCCTGGTCAATGGCGACCTGACGCTGGCGGAGGGGGCGATTCGTGGCTGGGACAGGCGCAACGTCTACTACTTCCAGATGCTGGGGTCGTTGGCGTCGCACTACAAGTTCAGCCTCGAAGTGCCGTTCAACCAACTGCCGGCGGACCAGCAGAAGGTCATCCTCAACGGCAGCGGCTCGCAGAACGTCGACTTCAAGTATCTGAACGACCGTGGTGACATCGTCAAGCGTTCCCACCCGTTCGAAGGCATCGTGCCGAACCTTGAGCGCCGTTACCGCGAGACGGAATCGGCCAGTGTGCGTGAAGAACTGGCGAAATTCCTCAGCACCCAACCTTGCCCTGATTGCCGTGGCACTCGCCTGCGCCGTGAAGCGCGGCATGTGTGGGTTGGCGAGAAGACATTGCCGGCGGTGACCAACCTGCCAATCGGCGATGCCTGTGAGTACTTTGGTGTGCTCAAGCTGACCGGCCGTCGTGGGGAGATTGCCGACAAGATCCTCAAGGAAATCCGCGAGCGTTTGCAGTTCCTGGTCAACGTTGGCCTGGATTATCTGTCCCTGGACCGCAGCGCCGATACCCTGTCGGGCGGCGAGGCCCAGCGGATTCGCCTGGCCAGCCAGATCGGCGCGGGACTGGTGGGCGTGTTGTACATCCTCGATGAGCCATCAATCGGCTTGCATCAACGCGACAACGATCGCCTGCTGGGTACGCTGAAACACCTGCGGGATATCGGCAACACGGTGATTGTGGTCGAGCACGACGAGGACGCCATTCGCCTGGCGGATTACGTCGTCGATATCGGCCCGGGGGCTGGCGTACATGGCGGGCATATTGTTGCCGAAGGTACGCCTGCCGAGGTGATGGCTCACCCGGACTCCCTGACCGGTAAATACCTGTCTGGCCGGGTAAAAATCCAGGTGCCGGCCAAGCGCACGCCGCGCAACAAGAAGATGGCGTTGCACCTCAAGGGCGCTCGTGGCAACAACTTGCGCAATGTGGATCTGGAAATACCCCTGGGCCTGCTGACCTGTGTGACCGGGGTGTCCGGCTCGGGCAAGTCGACGCTGATCAACAACACGTTGTTCCCCCTCAGTGCTACCGCACTGAACGGCGCCACCACCCTGGAAGCAGCGGGCCACGACAGCATCAAGGGCCTGGAGCATCTGGACAAGGTGGTCGACATCGACCAGAGCCCGATTGGCCGTACGCCGCGGTCCAACCCTGCGACTTACACCGGGCTGTTCACGCCGATTCGCGAGTTGTTCGCCGGTGTTCCGGAGTCCCGCTCACGCGGCTACGGGCCGGGCCGGTTCTCGTTCAACGTCAAGGGCGGCCGCTGTGAAGCCTGCCAGGGCGACGGTTTGATCAAGGTCGAGATGCACTTCCTGCCGGATATCTATGTGCCGTGCGACGTGTGCAAGAGCAAGCGCTATAACCGCGAAACCCTGGAAATCAAATACAAGGGCAAGAACATCCACGAAACCCTGGAGATGACCATCGAGGAAGCTCGGGTGTTCTTCGATGCGGTTCCGGCGTTGGCGCGCAAGCTGCAGACGTTGATGGATGTAGGCTTGTCTTATATCAAGCTGGGGCAGTCGGCGACCACGCTGTCGGGTGGTGAAGCGCAGCGGGTTAAACTGTCGCGTGAGTTGTCCAAACGGGATACGGGCAAAACCCTGTATATCCTTGATGAGCCAACCACTGGCCTGCACTTTGCCGATATTCAGCAACTGCTGGACGTACTGCATCGCTTGCGCGACCACGGTAATACAGTGGTGGTGATTGAACACAACCTGGATGTGATCAAGACCGCCGACTGGTTGGTCGACCTGGGACCGGAAGGCGGCTCCAAGGGCGGGCAGATCATTGCGGTCGGTACGCCGGAGCAAGTCGCCGAGATGTCGCAATCCCATACTGGCTACTACCTGAAGCCGCTGCTGGAGCGCGACCGGGCCTGATTTATCGGGCCCGATAAAAAGCCCCTGTCACCTCATCGGCGGCAGGGGCTTTTTCGTAGCCGGAATCAGAACTGCGATTGCAGGTAGTTTTCCAGGCCAATCAGCTTGATCAGACCCAACTGCTTTTCCAGCCAGTAGGTGTGATCTTCTTCGGTGTCATTCAACTGCACCCGCAGGATCTCGCGAGTGACATAGTCGTTGTGCTGCTCGCACAGCTCAATGCCCTTGCAGAGAGCGGCACGGACCTTGTATTCGAGACGAAGGTCGGCAGCGAGCATTTCCGGCACTGTGGTGCCCACATCCAAGTCGTCGGGACGCATGCGCGGCGTGCCTTCGAGCATGAGGATACGACGCATCAGTGCGTCAGCGTGCTGCGCCTCTTCTTCCATCTCATGGTTAATACGTTCATAGAGCTCGGTAAACCCCCAGTCTTCGTACATACGCGAATGGATGAAATATTGGTCACGAGCTGCCAGTTCGCCCGTCAGCAACGTGTTGAGGTAATCGATTACGTCGGGGTGACCTTGCATCGCCCTACATCTCCCTGCTTGAAAGTCTGTAGTTTGAACCATGCTGACCTGAAGGTCACGGGATCAACGGCAGAAAAGCGAAGATTTCCGGAGAAAAGTAGCTGAAATAACGCAAAAACCGCCCAAATGAGGGCGGTTCTGCTTATCGTTTAGAGTCAGTTAAGCGATACACCCAGTGCATTTGCGATTGCTTCTCCATAAGCGGGATCCGCTTTATAGAAATGCTGCAACTGACGCTGGACCACATCACTGGAAACACCGCCCATCGCGCCGGCAATGTTGCTGGTCAGCAGCGCTTTTTGCTCGTCATTCATCAAGCGGAACAGTGCACCGGCGTGGCTGTAGTAATCCGTGTCTTCGCGATGATCATAACGATCAGCTGCACCGCTCAAGGCCAGTGCAGGCTCAGCGTACTGTGGCGCCTGCTTTGGCGCATCCGCGTAGCTGTTTGGCTCATAGTTCGGCGCAGCGCCACCATTACTGCCAAAGGCCATCGAACCGTCACGCTGGTAGCTGTTGACCGGGTTCCGTGGAGCATTCACCGGCAGTTGCTGATGATTGGTGCCAACACGGTACCGGTGAGCATCTGCGTAGGCAAAGACTCGACCTTGCAGCATGCGGTCCGGCGACAGGCCAACGCCTGGAACCATGTTGCTTGGGCCGAAAGCGGCCTGTTCCACTTCGGCGAAATAGTTCTGCGGGTTGCGGTTGAGTTCCAGCTCGCCCACCTCGATCAGTGGGAATTCTTTTTGCGACCAGGTCTTGGTTACGTCAAACGGGTTTTCGTAGTGAGCGTTCGCTTGAGCCTCGGTCATGATCTGGATGCAAACGCGCCATTTCGGGAAATCACCACGCTCGATGGCGCCGAACAGATCGCGCTGGGCATAGTCTGGATCGGTACCCGCCAGGCGCGCGGCCTCAGCCGGTGCCAGGTTCTTGATGCCTTGCTGGGTCTTGTAGTGCCATTTCACCCAGTGACGCTCGCCTTTGGCATTGATCAGGCTGTAGGTGTGACTGCCGAAGCCGTGCATGTGGCGATAGCCATCGGGGATGCCACGGTCCGAGAACAGGATGGTGACCTGGTGCAGCGCCTCTGGGGAATGCGACCAGAAGTCCCACATCATCTGTGCGCTTTTCAGGTTGCTTTGCGGCAAGCGCTTTTGGGTGTGGATGAAATCCGGAAACTTCAGCGGATCACGGATGAAGAACACAGGCGTATTGTTGCCAACGATGTCCCAGTTGCCTTCCTCGGTGTAGAACTTCAAGGCGAAGCCGCGTGGGTCGCGCTCAGTGTCAGCGGAACCACGCTCACCTCCTACAGTGGAGAACCGCAGGAAGGTCGGGGTCTGCTTACCCACTGACTCGAACAGCTTGGCGCTGGTGTAGTGAGTAATGTCCTGGGTGACTGTGAACGTACCGTAGGCGCCCGAACCTTTGGCGTGTACACGGCGCTCTGGAATATTCTCACGATTGAAGTGAGCGAGCTTCTCGATCAGGTGAAAGTCGTCGAGCAGCAGCGGGCCACGAGGACCGGCGGAACGGGAATTCTGATTATCCGCAACGGGAGCGCCGCTGGCGGTGGTAAGGATTTTATTCTGGCTCATGCGCAATCTTCCTCAGGTGAGACTTGAAACTGCCGGCTAATCGGCTTGGTGGAAGTATTAATCAACAGCATGACACCCACAAATTTATTAAATTGCAGGCTTCAATAGAAAATTACTACCAAACAAACTGGCGTCCATCATGCCCACCGTCGCCTCGGGAAACTTGTACCTATCGCGCTTTTATGACGCGCACAAAAAACCGGGCACTAGGCCCGGTTCTTCGTTGCAGACTGTCGTCTTACTCGGCGCTTACAGCTTCGCCGGCAGTAGCACGATCAACCAACTCGACGTACGCCATAGGCGCGTTGTCGCCAGTGCGGAAGCCGCACTTGAGGATGCGCAGGTAGCCACCCTCACGGGTAGCGTAACGCTTGCCCAGGTCGTTGAAGAGCTTACCAACGATAGCTTTCGAACGAGTACGGTCGAAAGCCAGACGGCGGTTAGCCAGGCTGTCTGTCTTGGCCAAAGTGATCAGCGGCTCAGCAACGCGACGCAGTTCTTTAGCTTTCGGCAGTGTAGTTTTGATCAGCTCGTGCTCGAACAGCGACACCGCCATGTTTTGGAACATGGCCTTGCGGTGCGAGCTGGTACGGCTCAGGTGACGACCACTTTTACGATGACGCATGGTTCATTCCTTACCAAACTCACGTTCGGTGATTACGACGATCAGGCAGTCGCCTTGTCGTCCTTCTTAAGACTTGCAGGCGGCCAGTTGTCGAGGCGCATGCCGAGGGACAGACCGCGGGAGGCCAGAACGTCCTTGATTTCAGTCAAGGATTTCTTGCCCAGGTTCGGAGTCTTCAACAGTTCTACTTCGGTACGCTGAATCAGGTCACCGATGTAGTAAATGTTTTCCGCCTTAAGGCAGTTAGCCGAACGTACAGTCAGTTCCAGATCGTCAACCGGGCGAAGCAGGATCGGATCGATCTCGTCTTCCTGCTCGATTACCACTGGTTCGCTGTCACCTTTGAGGTCGACGAACGCAGCCAACTGCTGTTGCAGAATGGTTGCAGCGCGGCGGATAGCCTCTTCAGGATCCAGAGTACCGTTGGTTTCCAGATCAATAACCAGCTTGTCCAGGTTAGTACGCTGCTCGACACGGGCGTTTTCCACCACGTATGCGATACGGCGAACCGGGCTGAACGAAGAGTCAAGCTGCAAGCGACCAATGCTGCGGCTTTCGTCTTCATCGCTCTGACGCGAGTCGGCCGGTTCATAACCACGACCACGAGCTACAGTGAGCTTCATGTTCAGGGCGCCGTTAGACGCCAGGTTAGCGATTACGTGATCGGGATTAACGATCTCGACATCATGATCCAGCTGAATATCGGCAGCGGTAACCACCCCCGAACCCTTCTTCGACAAGGTCAGCGTAACTTCGTCACGGCCGTGCAGCTTGATAGCCAGACCTTTAAGGTTCAACAGGATTTCAATTACGTCTTCCTGTACACCTTCGATGGCGCTGTACTCGTGGAGCACACCGTCAATCTCGGCCTCGACTACTGCACAGCCGGGCATTGAGGACAACAGGATGCGGCGCAGCGCGTTGCCCAGGGTGTGGCCAAAACCACGCTCGAGAGGCTCGAGAGTAATTTTAGCGCGGGTTGGACTGACAACCTGCACATCAATGTGGCGGGGTGTCAGGAACTCATTTACCGAAATCTGCATGGATGCACCTATTTTCTAGCCCTTACTTGGAGTAGAGCTCGACAATCAGGCTTTCGTTGATGTCGGCGGACAGATCACTGCGAGCAGGAACGTTCTTGAAAACGCCCGACTTCTTCTCAGTGTCTACTTCTACCCATTCTACGCGGCCACGTTGGGCACACAGATCGAGAGCTTGGACAATGCGAAGTTGGTTTTTTGCTTTCTCGCGAATCGCGACCACGTCACCAGCACGAACCTGGTAAGACGGTACGTTAACGGTTTGGCCGTTTACGCTGACGGATTTGTGCGATACCAGCTGACGGGATTCGGCGCGAGTCGAACCAAAGCCCATACGGTATACAACGTTGTCCAGACGGCATTCGAGCAGTTGCAGCAGGTTTTCACCGGTTGCACCTTTCTTGCCAGCAGCTTCTTTGTAGTAGCCGCTGAACTGACGCTCGAGAACGCCGTAGATACGACGGACCTTCTGCTTTTCACGCAGTTGGGTGCCGTAATCGGACTGGCGACCGCGGCGTTGGCCGTGGATACCAGGTGCTGCTTCAATGTTGCACTTCGATTCGATCGCGCGCACGCCGCTCTTCAAGAAGAGATCGGTGCCTTCACGACGAGCGAGTTTGCATTTTGGACCAATGTAACGAGCCATTCTTTACAATCTCCTGGATTACACGCGGCGCTTCTTCGGCGGACGGCACCCGTTGTGCGGGATTGGCGTCACGTCGGTGATGCTGGCGATCTTATAGCCACAGCCGTTCAAAGCACGGACAGCAGACTCACGACCTGGACCTGGACCTTTGACGTTAACGTCGAGGTTTTTCAGGCCGTATTCCAGCGCAGCTTGACCAGCACGTTCAGCAGCTACTTGAGCAGCAAACGGGGTGGACTTGCGGGAACCGCGGAAACCCGAACCACCGGAGGTAGCCCAAGAAAGCGCGTTACCTTGACGGTCGGTGATGGTCACGATTGTGTTGTTAAAAGAAGCATGGATGTGGGCGATGCCATCAACCACTGTCTTTTTAACTTTTTTACGAGGACGAGCAGCAGGTTTTGCCATGATAATTTTCCTGTCGATTCGCGTGGGCGATTACTTGCGGATCGGCTTACGCGGACCTTTACGGGTACGCGCGTTAGTCTTGGTACGCTGACCGCGCACTGGAAGACCACGACGATGACGCAGACCACGGTAGCAACCGAGGTCCATCAAACGCTTGATTTTCATGTTGATTTCGCGACGCAGGTCACCTTCAGTGGTGAACTTCGCCACTTCGCCACGCAACAGCTCAATCTGCTCGTCGCTCAGATCCTTGATCTTTGCGGCTGGGTTTACCCCAGTGTCTGCGCAAATTTTCTGCGCAGTAGTGCGACCAACACCATAGATGTAGGTCAGCGAGATAACAGTGTGCTTGTTATCTGGAATGTTAACGCCTGCAATACGGGCCATTCAGTGGGACTCCAATTGACAGCTACCTACGCCCCGGAAGCCAAGAAATAGGGCGCGAGATAATATCGCTGTAATAACAAATAATCAACCCGGCAGCGCACTAGCTGCCGGGCTTCAAGCGGATCACACTCAGCCTTGGCGCTGTTTGTGACGCGGTTCCGCGCTGCAAATTACTCGAACAACACCTTCGCGGCGAATAATCTTGCAGTTGCGGCACAGCTTTTTCACCGATGCACGAACTTTCATCACCAACTCCTCGAACCTTATGGGGTACTCAGCGCAACATGCCGCTGCCGTAGCCCTTCAGGTTGGCTTTCTTCATCAGGGATTCGTACTGGTGCGAAACGAGGTGCGATTGTACTTGGGACATGAAGTCCATCACAACCACGACCACGATCAGCAACGAGGTCCCGCCAAGGTAGAACGGAACGTTTGCCGCAACCACCAGGAACTGGGGAAGCAAACACACGGCCGTCATATATAGAGCACCGAACAGGGTCAAACGAGTCAGAACGCCATCAATGTAGCGTGCAGACTGCTCACCCGGACGAATACCCGGAATAAAGGCACCGGACTTCTTCAGGTTTTCCGCTACGTCTTTCGGATTGAACATCAACGCCGTATAGAAGAAGCAGAAGAAAATAATCCCTGCACTAAACAGCAGAATATTCAACGGCTGACCAGGAGCGATCGACTGAGAGAGGTCCTGCAGCCAGCCCATATTTTCAGACTGACCAAACCAGGTACCCAACGAAGCCGGAAACAGCAAGATGCTGCTCGCGAAAATTGCCGGAATAACGCCGGCCATATTCACCTTCAGCGGCAAGTGGCTGGTCTGCGCAGCAAAGACCTTACGGCCCTGCTGACGCTTGGCGTAGTGAACAGCAATACGACGCTGACCACGCTCAATGAACACCACGAAACCGATAATCGCTACTGCCAGCAAACCGATGGCAACCAGGGCGAAGATATTGATATCACCCTGACGCGCAGACTCGAAAGACTGCCCAATTGCTCTCGGAAGACCGGCGACGATACCTGCGAAAATCAACATCGAGATACCGTTACCAACACCACGCTCAGTAATCTGCTCACCCAGCCACATCATGAACATCGCACCAGCCACAAACGTGGATACCGCGACGAAATGGAAGCCAAAGTCACCAGTGAACGCAACGCCCTGCCCTGCCAGGCCAACGGACATGCCGATAGCTTGAACCAGAGCGAGGACGACAGTGCCGTAGCGGGTGTACTGGCTAATCTTGCGACGGCCAGCTTCACCTTCCTTCTTCAACTGCTCCAGCTGCGGGCTGACGGCGGTCATCAGTTGCATGATGATCGATGCCGAAATGTACGGCATGATCCCCAGTGCAAAGATGCTCATCCGCTCCAGCGCGCCGCCGGAAAACATGTTGAACAAGCTAAGAATGGTCCCCTCATTCTGTCGAAACAGGTCTGCGAGTCGGTCCGGGTTGATACCTGGAACCGGGATGTGTGCGCCTATTCGGTAGACGATAATCGCCAGGAACAGAAAACGCAGACGAGCCCAAAGTTCAGACATACCGCCTTTGCCGAGCGCTGAGAGAGCACCTTGCTTAGCCATTTATTCCTCGAACTTGCCGCCAGCTGCTTCGATAGCCGAACGCGCACCTTTGGTGGCGCCGATTCCCTTGCCGATAGTGACAGCGCGAGTCACTTCACCGGACAGCATGATTTTCACACGCTGTACGTTGACGTTGATCACGTTGGCATCTTTCAGGGTCTGCACAGTAACGATGTCGCCTTCCACTTTAGCCAGCTCGGACAGACGCACTTCTGCGCGGTCCATGGCTTTCAGGGATACGAAACCGAACTTAGGCAGGCGACGATGCAGCGGCTGTTGACCGCCTTCAAAGCCTGGAGCAATGGTGCCACCGGAGCGGGAGGTCTGACCTTTGTGGCCACGGCCACCGGTCTTACCCAAACCACTACCGATACCACGGCCCGGACGATGCTTTTCGCGACGGGAACCCGGCGCTGGACTCAGATCATTGAGTTTCATCGATTAACCCTCTACACGCAGCATGTAGTAAGCCTTGTTGATCATCCCGCGATTCTCGGGAGTATCCTGGACTTCTACAGTGTGACCGATGCGACGCAGACCCAGACCTTTAACACACAGCTTGTGGTTAGGAATGCGGCCGGTCATGCTTTTGATCAGCGTTACTTTAACGGTAGCCATGATCAGAAGATCTCCTTCACAGTCAGGCCACGCTTGGCAGCGATGGACTCAGGAGATTGCATAGCTTTCAAACCTTTGAAAGTGGCGTGAACCACGTTTACCGGGTTAGTCGAGCCGTAGCACTTGGCCAGAACGTTCTGAACGCCAGCAACTTCGAGGACAGCACGCATAGCGCCGCCAGCGATGATACCGGTACCTTCAGAAGCAGGCTGCATGTACACCTTCGAAGCGCCATGGGCGGACTTCATTGCGTACTGCAGGGTAGTGCCGTTCAGATCAACCTGGATCATGTTGCGACGAGCAGCTTCCATTGCCTTCTGGATCGCGGCAGGCACTTCACGTGACTTGCCACGGCCGAAGCCAACACGCCCTTTACCATCACCCACCACGGTCAACGCGGTGAAAGTGAAGATACGGCCGCCTTTAACGGTTTTGGCTACGCGGTTAACTTGAACCAGCTTCTCAATGTAGCCTTCGTCGCGCTTTTGGTCGTTATTTGACATAACTTAGAACTCCAGCCCAGCTTCACGAGCAGCATCAGCCAGCGCTTTAACGCGGCCGTGGTACTTGAAGCCAGAGCGGTCGAAAGCCACTTGCGAGACGCCCACGGCCTTAGCACGTGTAGCGACCAGCTGGCCAACCTTAGTGGCCGCGTCGATGTTGCCGGTGGCACCATCACGCAGTTCTTTATCCAAAGTCGAGGCGCTTGCCAGGACTTTGTTGCCGTCGGCCGAGATGACCTGGGCGTAGATGTGCTGCGACGAGCGATACACGCAGAGACGCACGACTTCGAGTTCGTGCATTTTCAGGCGTGCTTTGCGAGCGCGACGCAGTCGAGTAACTTTTTTGTCGGTCATTTGCTATGCCCTACTTCTTCTTGGCTTCTTTACGACGGACGACTTCGTCCGCGTAGCGCACACCTTTGCCTTTGTACGGCTCTGGTGGACGGAAGTCGCGGATCTCAGCGGCCACCTGACCTACCAGCTGCTTATCGATGCCCTTGATCAGGATATCGGTTTGGCTAGGGGTCTCAGCGGTGATGCCTTCCGGCAGTTCGTAATCCACTGGGTGCGAGAAGCCAAGGGCCAGGTTCAAAACCGTGCCTTTTGCTTGCGCTTTGTAACCAACACCGACCAGCTGGAGCTTACGCTCGAAGCCTTGGCTTACGCCTTGGACCATGTTGTTTACCAACGCACGCGTGGTACCGGCCATTGCGCGAGTTTGTTGATCGCCATTGCGAGCAGCGAAACGCAGCTCACCAGCTTCTTCAACGATCTCAACGGACGAATGGATATTCAGTTCAAGAGTGCCCTTGGCACCCTTCACCGAAAGCTGTTGGCCTGCGAATTTGACTTCGACACCGGCTGGCAGCTTAACGGGGTTCTTAGCGACGCGAGACATGCTTATCCCCCCTTAGAACACAGTGCAAAGAACTTCGCCGCCGACACCGGCAGCGCGCGCAGCACGATCCGTCATCACACCTTTGTTGGTGGAGACGATAGACACGCCCAGACCGCCACGAACTTTCGGCAGATCTTCAGCGGACTTGTACTGACGCAGGCCTGGACGGCTAACGCGCTTCACTTCCTCGATGACCGAACGGCCTTCGAAGTATTTCAGCTCGATGGACAGCAGTGGCTTGATTTCGCTGCTGATCTGATAACCCGCAATGTAGCCTTCGTCTTTCAGGACTTTGGCAACAGCTACCTTCAACTTGGAAGATGGCATGCTTACGACGGACTTTTCAGCCATCTGGGCATTACGGATACGAGTTAGCATGTCCGCTAACGGGTCCTGCATACTCATGGGCTAGACGCTCCTAATACAAAAAAATTAGCCTTGCGGCTACATATGTCGCCGAGAATCTTCCGAGCGTAAAAAACACGGGCTCAGGCGAGCCGCGTATTTTAGACACAGTCCGGAAATGAAACAAGCCCCAAAAGGGGCTTGTTCCAGATTCAAGGCCACCGGCGGTCAGTATCTTGCGAACCCGACCACCCTGGCGTTGAAGTACTTACCAGCTGGCTTTAACCAGACCTGGTACGTCACCACGCATTGCCGCTTCACGCAGTTTGTTACGGCCGAGGCCGAACTTGCGGTAAACGCCGTGTGGACGACCGGTCAGGCGGCAGCGGTTACGCATGCGCGAGGCGCTTGCGTCACGTGGCTGCTTCTGCAGAGCAACTGTAGCTTCCCAACGCGCTTCTGGACTTGCGTTCAGATCAACGATGATTGCTTTCAGTGCTGCACGCTTCTTGGCGTACTTGGCAACCGTGAGCTGACGTTTCAGCTCGCGGTTTTTCATGCTCATCTTGGCCATGGTCCTACTCCAATCAGTTGCGGAACGGGAATTTGAAAGCACGCAACAGGGCGCGACCTTCATCATCGTTCTTGGCAGTGGTG
Source organism: Pseudomonas sp. 37 R 15 (assembly GCF_900004865.1). Taxonomy (NCBI): domain Bacteria; kingdom Pseudomonadati; phylum Pseudomonadota; class Gammaproteobacteria; order Pseudomonadales; family Pseudomonadaceae; genus Pseudomonas; species Pseudomonas sp. 37 R 15. Next base: position 52,666 of record NZ_CVTV01000005.1, read on the forward strand.
GTCAGGGTGATGTCCAGACCGCGGAGAGCATCGATCTTGTCGTAGTCGATTTCCGGGAAGATGATCTGCTCTTTCACGCCCATGCTGTAGTTACCACGACCATCGAAGGACTTGGCATTCAGGCCGCGGAAGTCGCGAACCCGAGGCAGGGAGATCGACAGCAGACGATCCAGGAATTCATACATACGCTCACGGCGCAGAGTCACTTTGACGCCGATCGGCCAGCCTTCGCGGACTTTAAAGCCAGCGATGGATTTCCGAGCGTAAGTCACAACGACTTTTTGACCGGTGATCTTTTCCAGGTCAGCAACAGCGTGCTCGATGACTTTTTTGTCACCGACCGCTTCGCCCAAACCCATGTTCAGGGTGATTTTGGTAACGCGTGGAACTTCCATCACGTTCGAAAGCTTAAGTTCTTCCTTAAGTTTCGGTGCGATTTCTTTCCAGTAAATCTCTTTTAGTCGTGCCATGGTCTTCTACCTAGCAGTGTTCAAGCATCAACCGCTTTTTGGGTCGACTTGAAGACACGAATTTTCTTGCCATCTTCTACTTTGAAACCAACGCGGTCAGCCTTGTTGGTTTCGCCGTTGAAAATGGCGACGTTAGAAGCGTCCAGTGGAGCTTCTTTTTCGACGATACCGCCTTGCACGCCCGACATCGGGTTAGGCTTGGTATGACGCTTGACCAGGTTCAGACCACTGATAACCAGACGGTTATTAGCGAGAACCTTAAGCACCTTACCGCGCTTACCTTTGTCTTTGCCGGCGATCACGATGATCTCGTCGTCACGACGAATCTTTTGCATGTCGGATCTCCTTACAGCACTTCTGGGGCGAGCGAGACGATCTTCATGAACTTCTCAGTACGAAGTTCACGGGTCACTGGCCCAAAGATACGGGTGCCGATAGGCTCTTGCTTGTTGTTCAGAAGAACAGCAGCGTTGCCATCAAAGCGGATAATGGAGCCATCAGCACGACGTACGCCGTGACGAGTGCGGACTACAACAGCAGTCATCACTTGGCCTTTTTTCACTTTACCACGAGGAATTGCTTCCTTGACGGTCACTTTGATGATGTCACCGATACCAGCGTAACGACGATGGGAGCCACCCAGCACCTTGATGCACATAACGCGGCGAGCGCCGCTGTTATCGGCCACATCGAGCATGGATTGAGTCTGAATCATATAATTTCTCCGACCCCTAGTCCTTAGACTTCCACAGCGCGTTCGAGAACATCAACCAGCGCCCAAGACTTGGTCTTGGCCAGCGGACGAGTTTCACGAATAGTGACCTTGTCGCCGATGTGGCACTGATTGGTTTCGTCGTGCGCGTGCAGCTTAGTCGAACGCTTAACATATTTACCGTAGATCGGGTGCTTAACGCGACGCTCGATCAAAACGGTGATGGTTTTGTCCATCTTGTCGCTGACAACACGGCCAGTCAGCGTACGGACAGTCTTTTCGGCTTCAGCCATGATCACTTACCTGCCTGCTGGTTGAGCACAGTCTTCACGCGAGCAATGTCACGCTTAACTTGCGAGAGCAGATGAGACTGCCCCAACTGGCCAGTTGCTTTCTGCATACGCAGATTGAACTGGTCGCGCAGCAGGCCGAGCAGTTGCTCGTTCAGCTGCTGTGCGGATTTTTCACGAAGTTCATTCGCTTTCATCACATCACCGTCCGTTTAACAAAGGAGGTGGCGAGCGGCAGCTTTGCAGCAGCCAGGGCGAAAGCCTCACGCGCCAGCTCTTCAGAAACGCCCTCGATTTCATACAGGACTTTGCCTGGCTGAATCTGGGCTACCCAGTATTCCACGTTACCCTTACCTTTACCCATCCGAACCTCGAGAGGTTTTTTGGAGATCGGCTTGTCCGGGAATACACGGATCCAGATCTTGCCGCCACGTTTTACGTGACGGGTCAGAGCACGACGCGCTGACTCGATCTGACGAGCGGTGAGACGACCACGAGCTACAGACTTCAGCGCGAACTCGCCGAAGCTGACTTTGCTACCGCGCTGAGCCAGACCACGGTTGTGGCCTGTCATCTGCTTGCGGAACTTCGTACGCTTAGGTTGCAACATTTGGCGTACCCCTTACTTAGCAGCTTTTTTACGAGGCGCTGGTGCTTGTGGTTTCAGTTCTTCTTGGCGACCACCAATTACTTCGCCTTTGAAGATCCAAACCTTTACACCGATCACACCGTAGGTGGTGTGAGCTTCGTAGTTGGCATAGTCGATGTCGGCACGCAGGGTGTGCAGTGGCACACGACCTTCGCGATACCATTCAGTACGTGCGATTTCAGCACCGCCGAGACGACCGCTCACTTGGATTTTGATGCCTTTGGCACCAATGCGCATGGCGTTCTGTACAGCGCGCTTCATAGCGCGACGGAACATTACGCGACGCTCCAGCTGCTGAGCTACGCTCTGCGCAACCAGCATACCGTCGAGCTCCGGCTTGCGGATCTCTTCGATATTGATGTGCACAGGCACACCCATTTGCTTGGTCAGGTCCTGACGCAGTTTCTCAACATCTTCACCTTTCTTCCCGATAACGATACCTGGACGAGCAGTGTGGATGGTGATACGTGCGGTTTGCGCCGGGCGATGGATATCGATACGGCTTACGGACGCGCTTTTTAGTTTGTCTTGGAGATACTCACGCACCTTCAGATCAGCGAACAAATAGTCCGCATAAGTCCGGCCGTCTGCATACCAGACGGAGGTGTGTTCCTTGACGATTCCCAGGCGAATGCCAATGGGATGTACTTTCTGACCCATCTCTTCGACTCCGTTACTTGTCAGCAACCTTGACAGTGATATGGCAAGACCGCTTGACGATGCGATCAGCACGGCCTTTGGCACGTGGCATGATGCGCTTCAGCGAACGCCCTTCGTTGACGAAAACGGTGCTGACCTTCAGGTCATCAACGTCTGCGCCTTCGTTGTGCTCGGCGTTGGCTACGGCCGACTCCAGCACTTTCTTCATGATCTCGGCGGCTTTCTTACTGCTGAAAGCCAACAGGTTGAGCGCTTCGCCCACCTTCTTCCCGCGGATCTGGTCGGCGACCAAGCGGGCTTTCTGGGCGGAGATTCGAGCGCCCGACAACTTAGCGGCTACTTCCATTTCCTAACCCCTTAACGCTTGGCTTTCTTGTCTGCCACGTGCCCACGATAAGTGCGGGTACCGGCAAACTCGCCCAGTTTGTGGCCGACCATGTCTTCGTTAACGAGAACTGGGACGTGTTGACGACCGTTGTGTACTGCGATGGTCAGACCGACCATTTGTGGCAGGATCATCGAACGACGCGACCAGGTCTTAACTGGTTTGCGATCGTTCTTTTCCGCCGCCACTTCGATCTTCTTCAGTAGGTGAAGATCAATAAAAGGACCTTTTTTCAGAGAACGTGGCACTGTCGTATCCCTCTATTTACTTGCGACGACGGACGATCATTTTGTCGGTACGCTTATTACCACGAGTCTTCGCGCCCTTAGTCGGGAAGCCCCATGGCGATACCGGATGACGACCACCAGAGGTACGACCTTCACCACCACCGTGTGGGTGGTCAACCGGGTTCATGGCAACACCACGAACGGTTGGGCGAACGCCACGCCAGCGTTTGGCACCAGCTTTACCCAGCGAACGCAGGCTGTGCTCGGAGTTCGAGACTTCGCCCAGGGTCGCACGGCATTCAGCCAGCACTTTACGCATCTCACCAGAACGCAGACGCAGGGTCACGTAGACACCTTCACGAGCGATCAGCTGAGCCGAAGCACCAGCGGAACGAGCGATTTGCGCGCCTTTACCTGGCTTCAATTCGATGCCGTGTACGGTGCTACCAACTGGAATGTTGCGCAGTTGCAGAGCGTTGCCCGGCTTGATCGGTGCCAGGGCACCTGCGATCAGCTGGTCGCCAGCGCTCACGCCTTTAGGGGCGATGATGTAGCGACGCTCGCCATCTGCGTACAGCAGCAGAGCGATGTGAGCAGTACGGTTTGGATCGTATTCAATACGCTCGACAGTGGCGGAGATGCCATCTTTGTCGTTGCGACGGAAATCGACCAGACGATAATGCTGCTTATGGCCACCACCGATGTGACGAGTGGTAATGCGACCATTGTTGTTACGACCACCAGTCTTCGATTTTTTCTCGAGCAGCGGTGCGTGAGGAGCGCCTTTATGCAGCTCCTGATTGACCACCTTGACCACAAAACGGCGGCCAGGGGAAGTCGGTTTGCATTTAACGATTGCCATGATGCACCCCTTCCTTACTCAGCACTGCTGCTGAAATCGAGATCTTGGCCTGGCTGAAGGGAGATAACTGCCTTCTTCCAGTCATTACGCTTGCCCAGACCGCGAGCAGTGCGCTTGCTCTTACCCAGAACATTCAGGGTAGTAACACGCTCTACTTTCACGCTGAACAGGCTTTCGACGGCCTTCTTGATTTCCAGCTTGGTTGCGTCAGTTGCAACCTTGAAAACGAACTGGCCTTTCTTGTCAGCCAGAACCGTAGCCTTTTCGGAAACGTGCGGGCCAAGCAGAACTTTAAATACGCGTTCCTGGTTCATCCCAGCAGCTCCTCGAATTTCTTCACGGCCGACACGGTGATCAACACCTTGTCGTATGCGATCAGACTAACTGGATCGGAACCTTGCACGTCACGTACATCAACGTGTGGCAGGTTGCGAGCAGCCAGGTACAGGTTCTGATCAACAGCTTCAGACACGATCAAAACATCGGTCAGGCTCATGTTGTTCAGTTTGCCCAGCAGATCTTTGGTTTTTGGACTTTCAACAGCGAAGTCCTGAACCACGACCAGACGATCGGTACGCACGAGTTCAGCAAGGATGGAGCGCAGTGCTGCGCGGTACATCTTCTTGTTGAGCTTCTGCGAGTGATCCTGTGGACGAGCTGCGAAAGTGGTACCGCCGCCACGCCAGATTGGGCTACGGATAGTACCGGCACGAGCACGGCCAGTGCCTTTCTGACGCCAAGGGCGCTTACCGCCACCACGTACGTCGGAACGGGTCTTTTGCTGCTTGCTACCTTGACGGCCGCCGGCCATGTAGGCCACGACTGCTTGGTGAACGAGCGTCTCGTTGAATTCGCCGCCAAATGTCAGTTCGGAAACTTCGATCGCTTGAGCGTCATTTACATTTAATTGCATGTCAGCTTCCCCTTAACCGCGAGCCTTGGCCGCTGGACGTACAACCAGGTTGCCGCCAGTAGCGCCAGGAACAGCACCCTTGACCAACAACAGATTGCGTTCAGCGTCGACGCGCACTACTTCGAGGGACTGCACGGTCACGCGCTCAGCGCCCATATGACCGGACATTTTTTTGCCCTTGAATACACGACCAGGAGTCTGGCACTGGCCAATAGAGCCCGGGACGCGGTGGGAAACGGAGTTACCGTGAGTGTTGTCTTGACCACGGAAATTCCAACGCTTGATCGTACCCTGGAAGCCTTTACCCTTGGACTGACCGGTTACATCAACCAGTTGACCAGCGGCGAAGATTTCAGCGTTGATCAGATCGCCAGCCTGGTAGTCGCCGTCTTCAAGACGGAACTCCATGACGGTGCGACCAGCTGCAACGTTTGCTTTAGCGAAGTGACCTGCTTGAGCAGCAGTCACGCGCGAAGCACGACGCTCGCCGACAGTGACTTGCACTGCACGATAGCCATCGGTCTCTTCAGTTTTGAACTGGGTGACGCGATTCGGTTCGATCTCAATGACCGTGACCGGAATGGAGACACCTTCTTCGGTGAAAATACGGGTCATACCGCATTTACGACCGACTACACCAATAGTCATGTTGTAAACCTCATGAGTGTACGGGGCTTTCACCCGCTATGGCCGCCCATTTCAGAGCGTTACACGACTAAGACCCAAGTCTTAGCCGAGGCTGATCTGTACTTCCACACCGGCCGCCAGATCAAGCTTCATAAGTGCATCAACGGTTTTATCCGTTGGCTGGACGATGTCCAGTACGCGCTTATGAGTGCGGATCTCGTACTGGTCACGCGCGTCTTTGTTGACGTGCGGGGAGACCAGAACGGTGAACCGCTCTTTACGGGTAGGCAGTGGAATTGGACCACGCACTTGAGCACCAGTACGTTTCGCGGTTTCCACGATTTCCTGGGTGGATTGGTCGATCAGGCGATGGTCAAAAGCCTTCAACCTGATACGGATTTGCTGATTTTGCATTGGATTTCAGACTCCGGCTGCTATTCCCAGCGAGCGCAATACGCCCGTTAAAAGGAGGCGCAATTCTATAGACGGCCCTGATAGGTGTCAACCCAATAAAAAAGGCCCCCGCTGAGCGGGGGCCTTTTCAAAACATCAGAGCTATCTCAGAAGAGATAATTACTCGATGATTTTAGCTACAACACCAGCACCAACGGTACGGCCGCCTTCACGGATTGCGAAACGCAGACCGTCTTCCATAGCGATGGTTTTGATCAGGGTGACAACCATTTTGATGTTGTCGCCTGGCATTACCATTTCTACGCCTTCCGGCAGTTCGCAGTTACCAGTTACGTCGGTAGTACGGAAGTAGAACTGTGGACGGTAGCCTTTGAAGAACGGAGTGTGACGGCCGCCTTCTTCTTTGCTCAGCACGTACACTTCAGCTTCGAACTTGGTGTGCGGCTTAACCGAACCTGGCTTGACCAGAACCTGGCCACGCTCAACGTCGTCACGCTTGGTACCACGCAGCAGAACGCCGCAGTTCTCGCCAGCACGACCTTCGTCGAGCAGCTTACGGAACATTTCAACACCGGTGCAGGTGGTGACGGTAGTGTCACGCAGACCAACGATTTCCAGTGGATCCTGAACCTTGACGATACCGCGCTCGATACGACCAGTTACAACAGTACCGCGACCGGAGATCGAGAATACGTCTTCGATTGGCATCAGGAACGGCTTGTCGATAACACGGACTGGATCTGGGATGTAGCTGTCCAGAGTCTCAACCAGTTTACGAACGGACGTGGTGCCCATTTCGTTATCGTCTTTGCCTTCCAGAGCCATACGAGCAGAACCGATGATGATCGGAGTGTCGTCACCTGGGAAGTCGTAAGTGCTCAGCAGGTCGCGCACTTCCATCTCAACCAGTTCCAGCAGCTCAGCGTCGTCTACCAGGTCAGCCTTGTTCAGGTAAACCACGATGTACGGAACGCCAACCTGACGGGACAGCAGGATGTGCTCACGGGTTTGTGGCATCGGACCATCAGCGGCCGAGCAAACCAGGATTGCGCCGTCCATCTGGGCAGCACCGGTGATCATGTTCTTCACATAGTCAGCGTGACCTGGGCAGTCAACGTGAGCGTAGTGACGGATCAGCGAGTTGTATTCAACGTGCGCGGTGTTGATGGTGATACCACGAGCTTTCTCTTCTGGTGCGCTGTCGATTTTATCGAAATCAACGATTGCGGAACCGAATACTTCGGAGCAAACGCGAGTCAGAGCAGCAGTCAGAGTGGTTTTACCGTGGTCAACGTGACCGATGGTGCCAACGTTGACGTGCGGTAGGGAACGATCAAATTTTTCTTTAGCCACGACAATTAACTCCTTGCCTAAAGGACTGAATCAGCCTTGTTTTTTGGATACAGTTTCAGCGATGTGCGCCGGAGCTGTGTTGTATTTTTTGAATTCCATAGAGTAGCTTGCGCGACCCTGGGACATGGAGCGAACGTCGGTCGCATAACCGAACATCTCACCCAACGGAACCTCGGCGCGAATCACTTTGCCGGAAACCGTGTCTTCCATACCCAAGATCATGCCGCGACGACGGTTAAGGTCGCCCATGACATCACCCATATAGTCTTCAGGTGTAACAACTTCTACCGCCATGATTGGCTCAAGCAACTCACCACCGCCCTTCTGGGCCAGTTGCTTGGTTGCCATGGAGGCAGCCACCTTAAACGCCATCTCGTTGGAGTCGACGTCGTGGTAAGAACCGTCAAAAACGGTTGCTTTCAGGCCGATCAGCGGATAGCCGGCAACAACACCGTTCTTCATCTGCTCTTCGATACCCTTCTGGATAGCAGGGATGTATTCCTTAGGAACAACACCACCTACTACTTCGTTCACGAATTGCAGACCTTCCTGACCTTCGTCAGCAGGAGCAAAACGGATCCAGCAGTGACCGAACTGACCACGACCGCCGGACTGACGAACGAACTTGCCTTCGATTTCACAGTTCTTCGTGATGCGCTCACGATAGGAAACCTGAGGCTTACCGATGTTGGCTTCGACGTTGAACTCACGGCGCATCCGGTCAACCAGGATGTCCAGGTGCAGCTCGCCCATGCCGGAGATGATCGTTTGACCAGTCTCTTCATCAGTCTTGACGCGGAAAGATGGATCTTCCTGAGCAAGCTTGCCCAGAGCGATACCCATTTTTTCCTGGTCATCCTTGGTCTTTGGCTCTACGGCAACCGAAATAACCGGCTCCGGGAAGTCCATGCGAACCAGGATGATTGGCTTGTCAGCGTTGCACAAGGTTTCACCGGTGGTGACGTCCTTCATGCCGATCAAGGCCGCGATGTCACCAGCGCGTACTTCCTTGATTTCTTCACGGGCGTTTGCGTGCATTTGCACCATACGACCCACGCGCTCTTTCTTGCCTTTAACCGAGTTGATCACGCCGTCGCCGGAGTTCAACACGCCCGAGTAAACGCGGACGAAGGTCAAGGTACCCACGAATGGGTCAGTGGCAATTTTAAATGCCAAAGCGGAGAACGGTTCTGCGTCGTCTGCGTGACGCTCCAGCTCGATAGTCTCGTCATCCGGGTCAGTACCCTTGATGGAAGGAATATCAACCGGTGCCGGCAGGTAGTCGATCACAGCATCGAGAACCAGGGGAACGCCCTTGTTCTTGAACGAGGAACCGCAAACAGCCAGGACGATTTCGCCAGCGATAGTACGCTGACGCAGAGCGGCCTTGATTTCCGCGTTGGTGAGTTCTTCACCTTCGAGGTACTTGTTCATCAGCTCTTCGTTGGCTTCAGCCGCAGCTTCAACCATGTTGTTGCGCCATTCGTCAGCCAGTTCCTGCAGTTCAGCAGGGATAGGCTTGCGAACAGGAACCATACCTTTGTCAGCGTCGTTCCAGTAAACAGCTTCCATGGTCAGCAGATCGATCTGACCCTGGAAATTATCTTCCGAACCGATAGCCAACTGGATTGGCACCGGGGTGTGACCCAAGCGCTGCTTGATCTGACCGATCACGCGCAGGAAGTTCGCACCAGCACGGTCCATCTTGTTTACGTAAACAAGACGTGGAACGCCGTATTTGTTGGCTTGACGCCATACGGTTTCCGACTGCGGCTCAACACCCGAGGTACCGCAGAACACAACGACAGCGCCGTCGAGTACACGCAGGGAACGCTCAACTTCAATGGTGAAGTCTACGTGGCCAGGGGTATCGATTACGTTGAAGCGGTGCTCATCCTTGTACTGCTTCTCGGAACCTTTCCAGAAGGCGGTAATGGCAGCAGAAGTAATGGTAATACCACGCTCCTGCTCCTGAACCATCCAGTCTGTGGTCGCGGCGCCATCATGCACCTCGCCCATCTTGTGACTTTTGCCGGTGTAAAACAGTACGCGCTCAGTAGTGGTGGTTTTACCAGCATCCACGTGAGCGACGATACCGATGTTACGGTAGCGGCTAATCGGAGTAGTACGAGCCATAAAGCCCTCGCAAAATTAGTGAAGCTAAAATTAGAAGCGGTAGTGCGAGAAAGCTTTGTTGGCTTCAGCCATACGGTGCACGTCTTCACGCTTCTTAACAGCAGCACCTTTACCTTCAGCAGCGTCCAACAGTTCGCCGGCCAAACGCAGAGCCATAGACTTCTCGCCGCGCTTGCGGGCGAAGTCTACCAACCAGCGCATTGCCAGAGCGTTACGACGGGACGGACGAACTTCAACCGGAACCTGGTAAGTAGCACCGCCTACACGGCGCGACTTCACTTCGACCAGCGGAGCGATGGCGTCGAGAGCTTTCTCGAAGATTTCCAGGGGGTCGCTGTTCTTGCGTTCTTTAACCTTTTCCAGCGCGCCATAAACGATACGCTCGGCAACGGCTTTCTTGCCGCTTTCCATCACGTGGTTCATGAACTTGGCCAGAATTTGGCTTCCGTATTTTGGATCGTCAAGCACTTCGCGCTTGGCTGCTACGCGTCTTCTTGGCATGGATAAGCCCTCAAACGGTCTTCAGGTTCGCTCGGAATCGGTGCCCTTTCGGGACGCCTCCGACCTTACTCTTATCGACTCAGAAAATAAGATGATTCAGTTTTACAAAAAGCCGCTACTACTTAGGCTTCTTGGTACCGTACTTCGAACGACCCTGGTTACGACCTTTAACGCCGGAAGTATCCAAGGAGCCGCGTACGGTGTGATAACGAACACCTGGCAAGTCTTTTACACGACCGCCGCGGATCAGTACCACGCTGTGCTCTTGCAGGTTGTGGCCTTCACCGCCGATGTACGAGGAAACCTCGAAACCGTTGGTCAGGCGCACACGGCATACTTTACGCAGTGCCGAGTTAGGTTTTTTCGGCGTGGTGGTATACACACGGGTGCATACGCCACGACGTTGCGGGCAGTTCTGCAGCGCAGGCACGTCGGATTTCTCGACGATACGCTTACGCGGCTGACGTACCAGCTGGTTGATAGTTGCCATCTACTAGCTCCACTGTTGTCTTGCGACGCTATTGTCTTGCAAGAAAAGCAAAATGGCAGGAACGAATTCCCGCCAAATTTAGGGGTACAAGAGTCTAAAGAGGATCTTGTCCCCAGTCAAGGCAAGGCCCCGACCTCCCCACTCGTCGAACCGGTGCATATATGCCTCGATCCGACGAATGGGGGTGTCAGGGCCCAGTCTCATCTATCGCAGAACTCAGTTACCGCTTGAGTTCAGCGCTTCGGTCAGTGCAGCTTCCACTTCACTGGCGCTTACGCGCAACGGCTTGTCAGCATCACGGCGGCGCTTGCGCTCGCTGTGGTAAGCCAAACCGGTACCAGCCGGGATCAAACGACCCACGACTACGTTTTCTTTCAGGCCGCGCAGGTAATCGCGCTTGCCGGTTACCGCTGCTTCGGTCAGTACACGAGTGGTCTCCTGGAAGGAGGCCGCCGAGATGAACGACTCAGTGGACAACGACGCCTTGGTGATACCCAGCAGCACGCGAGTGAACTTGGAAACGAATTTCTCGTCGTTCGCCAGGCGCTCGTTTTCCACCAGTACGTGAGTCAGCTCCATCTGGTCGCCCTTGATGAAACTGGAATCGCCGGATTCAGCGATTTCAACTTTACGCAACATCTGACGCAGGATGGTCTCGATGTGCTTATCGTTGATTTTCACGCCTTGCAGACGGTAAACGTCCTGGATCTCGTTAACGATGTACTTGGCCAGCGCACTCACACCCAGCAGACGCAGGATATCGTGCGGATCGCTCGGGCCGTCGGAGATAACTTCGCCGCGGTTTACCTGTTCGCCTTCGAAGACGTTCAGGTGACGCCACTTCGGAATCAGCTCTTCGTACGGATCGCTACCGTCGTTCGGGGTAATGACCAGACGGCGCTTGCCCTTGGTCTCTTTACCGAAGGCGATGGTGCCGCTGACTTCAGCCAGAATCGACGCTTCTTTCGGACGACGCGCTTCGAACAAGTCGGCAACACGCGGCAGACCACCGGTGATGTCGCGAGTTTTCGAAGTTTCTTGCGGGATACGCGCGATAACATCACCGATCGCGATCTTCGCACCATCCGCTACACCGACCAGGGCGTTGGCTGGCAGGAAGTACTGAGCGATTACGTCAGTACCTGGCAGCAACAGATCCTTGCCGTTGTCGTCGACCATCTTCACGGCAGGACGGATGTCTTTACCGGCAGCTGGACGATCTTTGGCGTCGAGTACTTCAATGTTGGTCATACCGGTCAATTCGTCAGTCTGACGCTTGATCGTGATGCCTTCTTCCATGCCCACGTAGGTCACGGTACCTTTCATTTCGGTAACGATTGGGTGGGTGTGCGGATCCCACTTGGCCACGATTGCGCCAGCGTCGACCTTGTCACCTTCCTTCACCGAAATCACAGCACCGTACGGCAGCTTGTAACGCTCGCGCTCACGACCGTAGTCATCAGCGATTGCCAGCTCACCGGAACGGGACACAGCAACCAGGTGGCCATCCACTCGCTCAACGTGCTTGAGGTTATGCAAGCGGACGGTACCGCCATTCTTCACCTGAACACTGTCAGCTGCGGAGGTCCGGCTTGCCGCACCACCGATGTGGAACGTACGCATGGTCAGCTGGGTACCCGGCTCACCAATGGACTGGGCAGCGATAACGCCGACCGCTTCACCGATGTTCACCTGGTGGCCACGAGCCAAATCACGGCCGTAGCACTTGGCGCAGATGCCGTAGCGGGTTTCGCAGCTGATCGGCGAGCGAACGATCACTTCGTCGATGCTGTTGAGTTCGATGAACTCGACCCACTTCTCGTCTACCAGGGTGCCGGCAGGAACGATAACTTCCTCGGTACCTGGCTTGAACACGTCACGGGCAATCACACGACCCAATACGCGCTCACCCAGTGGCTCTACAACGTCACCGCCTTCAATGTGCGGTGTCATCAGCAGGCCGTGCTCGGTGCCGCAATCGATCTCGGTGACAACCAGATCTTGTGCAACGTCTACCAGACGACGCGTCAGGTAACCGGAGTTAGCGGTTTTCAACGCGGTATCCGCCAGACCCTTACGAGCACCGTGAGTGGAGATGAAGTACTGAAGTACGCTCAAACCTTCACGGAAGTTCGCAGTAATCGGCGTTTCGATGATGGAGCCATCCGGCTTGGCCATCAGGCCACGCATACCGGCGAGCTGACGGATCTGCGCAGCAGAACCCCGTGCGCCCGAGTCGGCCATCATGTACATCGAGTTGAAGGATTCCTGATCAACTTCGTCGCCATGACGGTCGATGACTTTCTCTTTCGAGAGGTTGGCCATCATCGCCTTGGACACTTCGTCGTTCGCCTTGGACCAAAGGTCGATCACTTTGTTGTACTTCTCGCCCTGGGTTACCAGGCCGGAGGCGTACTGGCTCTCGATCTCTTTCACTTCGTCAGTGGCAGCACTGATGATGCGAGCTTTTTCATCCGGGATAACGAAGTCGTTAACGCCGATGGAAACGCCAGAGATAGTCGAGTAAGCGAAACCTGTGTACATCAACTGGTCAGCGAAGATCACGGTCTCTTTCAAACCAACCACGCGGTAGCACTGGTTGATCAGCTTGGAGATCGCCTTTTTCTTCATCGGCAGGTTGACGACGTCGTACGACAGACCTTTTGGCACAACCTGGTACAACAGCGCACGGCCGACGGTGGTGTCGACGATACGAGTGTTGCTCACACTGCCGCCGTCACGGTCGTTGACGGTTTCGTGGATCCGCACTTTGACCTTGGCGTGCAGTGCGGCTTCGCCGGCACGGAACACACGGTCAACTTCTTGCAGGTCAGCGAACACACGACCTTCGCCTTTGGCGTTGATCGCTTCACGGGTCATGTAGTACAGACCCAATACAACGTCCTGCGACGGAACGATGATTGGCTCACCGTTGGCTGGCGACAGAATGTTGTTGGTCGACATCATCAACGCACGCGCTTCCAACTGAGCTTCCAGTGTCAGCGGTACGTGCACGGCCATTTGGTCGCCGTCGAAGTCGGCGTTGTACGCAGCACAGACCAGAGGGTGCAGCTGGATAGCCTTACCTTCGATCAGTACCGGTTCAAACGCCTGGATACCCAGACGGTGAAGGGTCGGTGCACGGTTGAGGAGAACCGGGTGTTCGCGAATCACTTCAGCGAGAACGTCCCAAACTTCTGGCAGTTCGCGCTCGACCATTTTCTTGGCCGCTTTGATGGTGGTCGCGAGACCGCGCATTTCCAGCTTGCCGAAGATGAACGGCTTGAACAGCTCGAGTGCCATCTTCTTGGGCAGACCGCACTGATGCAGACGCAGGGTCGGGCCTACGGTAATTACCGAACGACCGGAGTAGTCAACACGCTTACCGAGCAAGTTCTGACGGAAACGACCTTGCTTACCCTTGATCATGTCAGCCAGGGATTTCAGAGGACGCTTGTTGGAACCGGTGATAGCACGGCCACGACGACCGTTGTCGAGCAAGGCGTCGACGGCTTCTTGTAACATACGCTTTTCGTTGCGCACGATGATGTCCGGAGCGGACAGATCAAGCAGGCGCTTCAAGCGGTTGTTACGGTTGATCACGCGGCGGTACAGGTCGTTGAGGTCGGACGTCGCGAAACGACCACCGTCCAACGGTACCAGCGGACGCAGGTCTGGCGGCAGAACCGGCAGAACGGTCAGCACCATCCACTCTGGCAGGTTGCCGGAACCCTGGAAGGCTTCCATCAACTTCAGACGCTTGGACAGCTTCTTAATCTTGGTTTCGGAGTTGGTTTGCGGAATTTCTTCGCGCAGACGGCCAATCTCGTGTTCCAGGTCGATAGCGTGCAGCAGTTCACGGACAGCTTCGGCACCCATGCGGGCATCGAAATCATCACCGAACTCTTCCAGCGCTTCGAAGTACTGCTCATCGTTCAGCAACTGACCTTTTTCAAGGGTGGTCATGCCTGGATCGATAACGACGTAGCTCTCGAAGTAGAGAACGCGTTCGATATCACGCAGGGTCATGTCCATCAGCAAGCCGATACGGGACGGCAGCGATTTCAGGAACCAGATGTGGGCAACCGGCGAAGCCAGTTCGATGTGCGCCATGCGCTCACGACGAACCTTGGCCAGCGCAACTTCAACGCCGCACTTCTCGCAGATCACACCACGGTGCTTCAAGCGCTTGTACTTACCGCACAGGCACTCGTAATCCTTTACCGGGCCAAAGATCTTGGCGCAGAACAGGCCGTCACGCTCAGGTTTGAACGTACGGTAGTTGATGGTTTCCGGCTTTTTAACTTCACCGAACGACCACGAACGGATCATCTCAGGCGATGCCAGTCCAATACGGATGGCGTCGAACTCTTCGACTTGACCCTGGTTTTTCAGCAAATTCAGTAGGTCTTTCAAGGCCTTTCCTCCTGGCGGAGCAGAGAGCGGGCCAAACGGCCTCGCTCTCGATTCGCGTCACGTGTTATTCGGTTTCCAGATCGATATCGATGCCGAGGGAACGAATTTCTTTGATCAACACGTTGAAAGACTCGGGCATGCCCGGCTCCATACGGTGATCGCCGTCCACGATGTTTTTGTACATCTTGGTACGACCGTTCACATCGTCCGACTTCACTGTGAGCATTTCTTGCAGAGTGTATGCAGCACCGTATGCTTCCAGTGCCCAGACCTCCATCTCCCCGAAACGCTGACCACCGAACTGAGCCTTACCACCCAGCGGCTGCTGGGTAACCAGGCTGTACGAACCGGTAGAACGAGCGTGCATCTTGTCGTCTACCAAGTGGTTCAGCTTCAGCATGTACATGTAGCCAACAGTAACCGGGCGCTCGAACTTGTTGCCGGTACGGCCGTCGAACAGCTGCATCTGGCCGCTTTCCGGCAGGTCTGCCAGTTTCAGCATGGCCTTGATTTCGCTTTCCTTGGCACCGTCGAACACCGGGGTAGCCATTGGAACGCCGCCGCGCAGGTTCTTCGCCAGATCCAGGATTTCCTGGTCGGTGAAGGTGTCCAGCTCTTCGTTGCGACCGCCGATCTCGTTGTAGATCTCGTGCAGGAACTTACGCAGGTCAGCGACCTTGCGTTGCTCTTCGATCATACGGTTGATCTTCTCACCCAGACCCTTGGCCGCGAGGCCCAGGTGGGTTTCAAGGATCTGACCAACGTTCATACGCGAAGGTACGCCCAACGGGTTGAGGACGACGTCGACCGGGGTGCCATTGGCATCGTGCGGCATGTCTTCAACCGGCATGATCACGGAGACCACACCTTTGTTACCGTGACGACCGGCCATCTTGTCGCCCGGCTGGATGCGACGACGGATTGCCAGGTAAACCTTGACGATTTTCAGCACGCCTGGAGCCAGGTCATCGCCCTGCTGCAGTTTGCGCTTCTTGTCTTCGAACTTGTCGTCCAGCAGACGGCGGCGATCAACGATGTAGGCCTGGGCCTTCTCGAGTTGCTCGTTCAGAGCATCTTCAGCCATGCGCAGTTTGAACCACTGGCCATGCTCGAGACCGTCGAGGATTTCGTCGGTGATGTCCTGACCTTTCTTCAGACCTGCGCCGCCTTCAGCCTTGTGGCCTACCAGAGCGGAACGCAGACGTTCGAAGGTCGCGCCTTCAACGATACGGAACTCTTCGTTCAGATCCTTGCGGATCTCGTCGAGTTGGGTCTTCTCGATGGACAGTGCACGAGCATCACGCTCAACGCCGTCGCGGGTGAAGACCTGTACGTCGATGACAGTACCCTTGGTACCGGTAGGTACGCGCAGGGAGGTGTCTTTAACGTCGCTGGCTTTTTCACCGAAGATGGCACGCAGCAGTTTCTCTTCCGGAGTCAGTTGGGTCTCGCCTTTCGGAGTGACCTTACCGACCAGAATGTCGCCTGCGCCAACTTCAGCACCTACGTAAACGATACCGGCTTCGTCCAGCTTGTTCAGTGCAGCTTCACCCACGTTAGGGATGTCTGCAGTGATTTCCTCTGGCCCAAGCTTGGTGTCACGTGCCACACAGGTCAGTTCCTGGATGTGGATCGTGGTAAAGCGATCTTCTTGAACAACTCGTTCCGACAGGCAGATGGAGTCTTCGAAGTTGTAACCGTTCCAGGCCATGAACGCGATGCGCATGTTCTGACCCAGTGCCAGCTCACCCATATCGGTGGACGGGCCGTCGGCCATGATATCGCTACGCTGAACGCGGTCACCCTTACGCACCAGCGGACGCTGGTTGATGCAGGTGTTCTGGTTCGAACGGGTGTATTTGGTCAGGTTGTAGATGTCGACACCAGCTTCACCGGTTTCAACTTCGTCATCGGCAACACGAACCACGATACGGCTGGCATCAACGGAATCGATCACGCCACCACGACGAGCCACGACGCAAACGCCGGAGTCACGGGCTACGTTACGCTCCATGCCGGTACCTACCAGCGGCTTGTCGGCGCGCAGGGTCGGTACAGCTTGACGCTGCATGTTGGAACCCATCAACGCACGGTTGGCGTCATCGTGCTCCAGGAACGGGATCAGCGACGCTGCAACCGACACGACCTGCTTGGGCGATACGTCCATCAGGGTGACGTCTTCCGGCGCCTTGACGGTGAACTCGTTCAAGTGACGAACAGCTACCAGCTCGTCGATCAGGACTTTCTTGTCGTTCATCGTGGCCGAAGCCTGAGCGATCACGTGATCAGCTTCTTCGATGGCGGACAGGAAGACGATTTCGTCAGTGACCAGACCCTCTTTCACAACACGGTACGGGCTCTCGAGGAAACCGTACTGGTTGGTGCGCGCATAAGCGGCCAGGGAGTTGATCAGACCGATGTTCGGACCTTCCGGCGTTTCGATCGGGCATACACGACCGTAGTGCGTCGGGTGTACGTCACGGACTTCGAAGCCTGCGCGCTCACGGGTCAGACCGCCCGGGCCCAGTGCGGAAACACGGCGCTTGTGGGTGATCTCGGAGAGCGGGTTGTTCTGGTCCATGAACTGCGAGAGCTGGCTGGAACCAAAGAACTCTTTCACCGCCGCAGCCACTGGCTTGGCGTTGATCAGGTCTTGCGGCATCAGGCCTTCGCTTTCAGCCATCGACAGGCGCTCTTTGACCGCACGCTCAACACGTACCAGGCCAACGCGGAACTGGTTCTCTGCCATTTCGCCTACGCAGCGAACACGACGGTTACCCAGGTGGTCGATGTCATCGACGATGCCTTTACCGTTACGGATGTCGACCAGGGTCTTCAGTACCGCGACGATGTCTTCCTTGCACAGCACGCCCGAACCTTCGATCTCGGTACGACCGATACGACGGTTGAACTTCATCCGGCCGACCGCAGACAGGTCATAGCGCTCAGGGCTGAAGAACAGGTTGTTGAACAGGGTTTCGGCAGCATCTTTGGTTGGTGGCTCACCAGGACGCATCATGCGATAGATCTCGACCAGCGCTTCCAATTGGTTGCTGGTGGAGTCGATCTTCAGGGTGTCGGAGATGAACGGACCGCAGTCGATGTCGTTGGTGTACAGGGTCTCGATGCGAACGACTTGAGCCTTGGCGATTTTGGCCAGGATCTCGGTGTTCAGCTCGGTGTTGCACTCAGCCAGGATTTCGCCTGTCGCCGGGTGAACGATGACCTTGGCAGTAGTGCGGCCCAGGACGTAGTCCAGCGGCACTTCCAACTCTTTGAGACCGGCTTTTTCGATCTGGTTGATGTGGCGCGCGGTGATACGGCGGCCGGCTTCAACAATGACCTTGCCCTTTTCATCCTGGATGTCCAGGACGGCAATTTCACCACGCAGACGCGATGCGATCAGCTCCAGCTTGAGGGTTTCATCCTTCAGGCTGAATACGTTGGTGGTGTAGAAGGCATCCAGCACCTGCTCAGTGGTATAGCCGAGCGCGCGCAGCAGTACCGAGGCCGGCAGCTTGCGACGACGGTCGATACGCACGAACACGCAGTCTTTAGGGTCGAACTCGAAGTCCAACCACGAACCACGGTACGGAATGATCCGCGCGGAGTACAGGAGCTTGCCGGAGCTGTGCGTCTTGCCGCGGTCGTGGTCGAAGAACACGCCCGGGGAACGGTGCAGCTGGGAAACGATTACGCGTTCGGTACCATTGATAACGAAGGTACCGTTTTCAGTCATCAGTGGGATTTCGCCCATGTAGACTTCTTGCTCTTTGATGTCCTTGATCGCTTTGTTCGACGATTCTTTGTCGAAAATGATCAGACGGACTTTTACCCGCAAAGGTACGGCGTACGTTACACCGCGCAACACGCATTCTTTGACATCAAATGCCGGTTCGCCCAGGCGATAACCGACGTACTCCAGCGCAGCATTGCCGGAGTAGCTGATGATCGGGAAAACGGATTTGAAGGCCGCATGCAGGCCCACGTCGCGGAACTGATCTTTGGTCGCTCCCGCCTGCAAGAATTCACGATACGAATCCAGCTGGATAGCCAGAAGGTACGGGACATCCATGACGTCCGGCAACTTGCTAAAGTCCTTGCGGATACGTTTTTTCTCAGTATATGAGTAAGCCATCAGCGTTCCCCAGCTTGGTCACCTGCTTGTTTGGCCCTCCCGACGGGAGCAGCCAGAAAATCTTGCAAACCCCATGGTTTGCACCACCGCATCGGGTGGCTACAGCGCGTTAATGGCGGCGACCGAGTCGACAGCCAAGAACGGAAAAAGGCCGGTGGCAAGAGCCACCAGCCATCAGCCTTCAGCTTAAAGCTTGGGCTGGAGACGCAAGGTCGATGCTTACTTGAGCTCGACTTTAGCGCCTGCTTCTTCCAGAGTAGCTTTGGCTTTGTCAGCGGCGTCTTTCGACACAGCTTCCAGAACCTGGGCAGGAGCGCCGTCAACTACTGCCTTGGCTTCTTTCAGGCCCAGACCGGTCAGTTCACGTACTGCCTTGATCACGTTTACTTTCTTCTCGCCAGCTTCCAGCAGCATGACGTTGAATTCGGTTTGCTCTTCAGCAGCGACAGCAGCAACAGCTGGGCCAGCGGAAGCAGCGGCAGCGGAAACGCCGAATTTTTCTTCGAAAGCTTTGATCAGCTCAACAACCTGCAGAACCGACATTTCAGCTACGGCGTTGAGGATATCGTCTTGGGAGATAGACATTGCTGTATTTCCTGAATTGGGGGACGGCCTACGCGGCCATCGAAATAAACAAAAATACGCGAGAGAATTTGCTCAGCCTTAGGCTGCGGCAGCTTCTTTTTGCTCGCGAACTGCAGCCAGAGTACGAGCCAGCTTGCTGGTAGCGCCTTGAATCACGCTCATCAGCTGCGAAATAGCTTCGTTACGGGTCGGCAGTGTTGCCAGTACGTCGATTTGGTTAGCTGCGAGGAACTTGCCCTCGAACGCAGCTGCCTTGATCTCGAACTTATCCTGACTCTTGGCGAATTCCTTGAACAAACGGGCAGCAGCGCCTGGATGATCCTTGGAGAACGCGATCAGAGTCGGGCCAGTGAACACGTCGTTGAGAACACTGTATTCAGTGTCAGCAACAGCGCGCTTGAGCAGGGTGTTACGTACAACACGTACGTATACGCCAGCTTCACGAGCCTCTTTACGGAGTCCGGTCATAGCGCTTACTGTCACACCACGGGCATCAGCCACGACAGCGGACAGAGCAGCTTTGGCAGCCTCGTTGACTTCAGCGACGATGGCCTTCTTGTCTTCGAGATTAATTGCCACGGGTTTAACTCCTGCTTGTTACCGTTTCATCCGGCCTAGGCCTGATGTCGTTTTGGTGTCTGATTCGGTAAGGAACCGGGAGCACCATCTGCGTAGGCTTGTTGGTTTAAGACTTGCGTCGCCTACGGTCTTGGATAGCCCCCGCCAGGCAGGGACCCCAATCTTTCAATTGACGCAATCGCTCGCGCCAACCTGTGTCTTATACGTCCAGCGAGCCTTGGTCGATGACCAGACCTGGGCCCATAGTGGTGCTCAGGGTAACGCGCTTGACGTAGATACCTTTCGAGGAAGCAGGCTTGATACGCTTCAGATCAGCGATCAGGGCTTCAACGTTTTCCTTCAGCTTGACGGCATCAAAGCCGACTTTGCCAACGGAGGTGTGAATGATGCCGTTTTTGTCGGTGCGATAACGAACCTGACCAGCCTTGGCGTTTTTAACCGCGGTAGCTACGTCTGGCGTTACGGTGCCGACTTTAGGGTTAGGCATCAGGCCGCGTGGACCCAGGATCTGACCCAACTGACCTACAACGCGCATTGCATCCGGGGAGGCAATAACAACGTCATAGTTCAGGTCGCCGCCTTTCATTTCGGCAGCCAGGTCGTCCATACCAACGCGATCGGCGCCAGCGGCCAGAGCAGCTTCGGCGGCCGGGCCTTGGGTGAAGACAGCAACACGTACAGTCTTGCCAGTACCGTGTGGCAGCACAGTAGCGCTACGAACGACCTGGTCGGATTTACGTGGGTCAACACCCAGGTTCACAGCAACGTCAACGGACTCGCTGAACTTGACAGTCGACAGCTCGGTCAGCAGGGCAGCAGCGTCTACAAAATTGTAGGACTTGCCCGCTTCGATTTTGCCGGCGATAGCCTTTTGGCGCTTGGTCAGCTTAGCCATTACACACCCTCCACGTTAAGGCCCATGCTACGAGCAGAACCGGCGATGGTACGCACGGCTGCATCCATATCAGCTGCAGTCAGATCCGCGTTTTTGGTTTTCGCGATTTCTTCCAGCTGAGCACGAGTCACGGTGCCAACCTTAACGGTGTTCGGACGAGCGGAACCGCTAGTCAGACCAGCAGCTTTCTTCAGAAGAACCGAAGCCGGAGTCGACTTGGTTTCGAAAGTGAAGCTACGGTCGCTGTATACAGTGATGATCACTGGAGTCGGCAGACCTGGCTCAAGACCCTGAGTACGGGCGTTGAAGGCCTTGCAGAATTCCATGATGTTCACGCCGTGCTGACCCAGAGCTGGGCCGACGGGTGGGCTAGGGTTGGCCTGAGCGGCCTTCACTTGCAGCTTGATGTAAGCGGTAATCTTCTTGGCCATGAGGCACTCCAATTACGGGTTCAAGCGCCTCGAAAGGCTCCCCGGTTACTTGCGCGTTTATCCCAGTGACGACAAAACCCCACAGCCTAGGCTGCGGGGTTGGGATGCTTGCTCAGCTAGACCTTCTCGACCTGGCTGAACTCCAACTCTACCGGAGTAGAGCGACCGAAAATGAGTACTGCCACTTGGATCCGGCTCTTTTCGTAGTTAACTTCTTCGACAGTGCCGTTGAAATCAGCAAACGGACCATCTGTGACACGAACAACCTCACCCGGCTCGAACAACGTCTTCGGCTTAGGCTTGTCGCTACCGTCAGCAACACGACGCAGAATTGCTTCCGCCTCTTTATCGGTGATCGGCGCAGGCTTATCAGCAGTACCGCCAATGAAGCCCATGACGCGAGGAGTGTCCTTGACCAAGTGCCAAGTACCTTCGTTCATGTCCATCTGCACCAGCACGTAGCCAGGAAAGAACTTGCGTTCACTCTTGCGCTTCTGGCCATTCCGCATTTCAACCACTTCTTCAGTGGGAACCAGAATTTCGCCGAAGCCATCTTCCATGCCTGCCAGCTTTACGCGCTCCAGCAAAGAGCGCATAACATGCTTCTCGTAACCCGAGTAAGCATGCACAACGTACCAACGCTTAGCCACGGGACACCCTTAGCCAACAATCAAGGAAACAAGCCAGCCGAGCAGGGAATCGAGCCCCCACAACAGCAACGCCATAACCAGAACAACAGCCACGACAATCAATGTGGTCTGCGTGGTTTCTTGGCGAGTCGGCCAAACGACTTTACGAATTTCAGTGCGAGCTTCCTTTACCAGGACCGCGAAAGACTTGCCTTTGGTAGTCTGCAGGCCTACAAAGGCAGCTACAGCAGCAAGGGCCAGCAAAGCGAGAACGCGGTACAGGATCGGCGAAGCAGAATAGTACTGATTGCCGACAACGCCTACGACCACCAAGGCGACTACGGCGAGCCACTTGACCAGATCGAAACGAGAGCTTTGAGCTTCAGCCTTAGGAGTCATCTATGAAGATCCTGTGAAAAGAAAGCCAGACACACCACGTGAATCTGGCAGGTCAGGAGGGAATCGAACCCCCAACCTACGGTTTTGGAGACCGTCGCTCTGCCAATTGAGCTACTGACCTAAAACAAAATCAGGCCGACCATTATGCAGGCCTGAAAAAGACTTTACAACAACCAACCCCAACAGACTTGAAATCACTGACATCCAACGCCAGAAACAGCACGATACAAGCCGAGGCAGCTGTTAAAACAAAGGCAGATATTTTCATATCTGCCTTGTTATATGGAGCTCTTGAGCGGATTTGAACCGCTGACCTCACCCTTACCAAGGGTGTGCTCTACCAACTGAGCTACAAGAGCGAAACACCGTGCACAACCTGCAAACTTGGAGCGGGTAGCGGGAATCGAACCCGCATCATCAGCTTGGAAGGCTGAGGTTCTACCACTAAACTATACCCGCGGAGCTTGCAGCTCACGCTAAAATGGTGGAGGGGGAAGGATTCGAACCTTCGAAGTCGTAGACGTCAGATTTACAGTCTGATCCCTTTGGCCGCTCGGGAACCCCTCCTAAGCGAGCCGGCATTTTACATCACGCCGACCTTCTGTCAAGCATTTTCTCATTTAAATTATGAGGTTAGCTGCGCTGACTTCGCTTCGCATCAAAGGCCTTAAAGGTCTTCACTGCGAAGCGGGCGCCATTCTATGCAAACTATTCGAGAGTTGCAATGCCTTCGCACAGCATTATTTTATGTTTTAACTCATTGAATTCCTTAACAAGGTTTTCAAAGGGCAGATCATCCGCCAGGCGCCTGCTTTCAGGGGCCACTCGAAGCCAATAACCGGTAGCTTCAGGCATGTTCAGCAATTGGACCTTGACCTTTATATCCAGGCTGGTGAGGCGCTGTTCGACGGATTGCGCCTGACGCTGATCGGCAAACCCAC
This sequence comes from Pseudomonas sp. 37 R 15, assembly GCF_900004865.1. NCBI lineage: Bacteria > Pseudomonadati > Pseudomonadota > Gammaproteobacteria > Pseudomonadales > Pseudomonadaceae > Pseudomonas > Pseudomonas sp. 37 R 15. The sequence goes on from NZ_CVTV01000005.1 coordinate 76,368, forward strand.
CAATGTACAAGCAGGTATTTTGCGTGTCGGGCGATTTCGCACGATCCCTTCGGGCCACCGCCTCGGAAGACTCGCTCAGCAGTCGTATATCCTGCTGGGAGCCACGATAAAGACTCAGAGGAGTGACATCCTTGGCGCGCAACGGCGCCTCTTGCTGATGCCATATGTAATAGAAGACATTGAGGATCAGTAGAAGCAGAAACAACCAACGCATAAGCACCTCAGGGCAAAGGGCACGCCATTGCCAGGCCAATAAATACCAGATCCGGCACAAGCCGTGCCTGCGGCACAGTGTCAAAGACCAGATCAGCATCTCCGCCAGTCAGGAACACCGTGAAGTCATCCCCCCAATAACGCCTGGCAAGCTCGATCTGGGTAAGCACAAACCCCCTTAGCATCAGCGCACAGCCGCGCTCGACCGCCTCGGCCGTTGTACGCCCAGGCGACAGACGCTCCAGAGCGCGCTCAGCGGACGCATCGTCGTAGCGTATCTTGCGCGTATGGGTGCGCAGCTGGTTGCGCATAAGCGGCAGGCCAGGACAAATGAAGCCCCCCAAATGCTCGCCATCGACACCAATGAAATCTGCAGTCGCCGCCGTGCCAAAATCCAACACCAGGCAAGGGCCGGAGGCTAACTTGTACCCGCCGAGGATCGCCAGCCAACGGTCCAGACCCAGCCGCTCGAAGTCGTCATAGCCATTTCGAACGCCCGCCATTTCCACCGCTGACGTTGCACACGAGACAGTAATGCCAAAAGCTTCGATCAATGTCTCGACCAGCTTGTCTGTTTCCTCCAGGGCGCGAACACTCACCAGCCGGCAACGCGTCAGCGACATGTCCGGCACCGCATTCAAACTCTCAATCAATGCGACATTCGAACCGACCACGCCCTCGGCGAAGGCGCCCACCCTGTCGACATTCAGCACTCGCCATTTGATAAAGCTATTCCCACAGTCGAGCTCAAGAATCATCACGCAACCTCAGGCTTAACTCACCACCGCTGTATGTTTTTTCGACACCATCAACGTCCAAGCGCAACGCACCTTGACGATCAACACCGAGCACCACTCCATCAACGCGATTCACACCCGCGATAAGTGATACCGCCCGCCCTTGCCACGCATGATTTCGCTCCCACTCCTCCTGGAGGGCCGCAAAGCCAGACGCCCTATGCCGATCGAGATAGTGCTGGAGCTGCAAGCTGACCCGGGCCACCAGAGCGTTACGGTCAACAGCAGATCCCGCCTCAAGCTGCACCGACGTCCATTGCTGGTCAACCTCGGCGGCCTTCTGCATATTCACGTTGATCCCGATGCCGAGAACCACGTGACAGATATCTGCCGGGTCCCCAACCAACTCCAGCAATATCCCCGCGATTTTCTTGCGCCCGACCAATACGTCGTTGGGCCATTTCAAGACGACATCCTGAACACCCGACTCTCGCAGAGCCTGAATGACCGCCAGGCCAACAACAAGACTCAGCCCTTCCAGTTGCCGGAGGCCATCCTCAATACGCAGTACCAGGCTGTAATAGATGTTTTGAGCGTATGGACTGACCCACTTTCGACCGCGTCTGCCCCGCCCGGCCATTTGCTGCTCAGCTAATACCAGGAACGGGACAGCCCGCGCGACATCAACCATGCGCAACGCCTCTGCGTTGGTGGAATCAATCGAATCGTAGATATGGACAGGCCACGACAACGACGGCGCACTTCGCAAAATCTCTTCAGCATTTAGAAACACCAGCGGCGATGCCAACTGGTACCCCTTACCACGCACCTTATGAATAGGTAGATTCAATTCGGCTTCAAGAAGCTGAAGCTGCTTCCACACGGCACTGCGACTAACGCCCAGGGCGGCACCCAGCGCCTCTCCGGAATGGAATCGGCCATCTTTCAGAAGTTCTAACAGCGTAAGCATGCAGGTATCGCCTCACAATGAGGCACGCATGATAGCCATGCGAAGAGGCATTGCATAGAAAGGCCGCACACCCTCAGGCCGCGATGAACGCCCTTTATGCTTTTCGAGCGCCCAAAACAAAACCCCAACTGCTTTCGCAATTGGGGTTTCGGAATTTAATCTTGACGATGACCTACTCTCACATGGGGAAACC